>NZ_AP027737.1:3310354-3613806 GCF_030296695.1 Agromyces mangrovi
CGAACCCGAGCGAGTTCCCGACCGGCGTCAAGGTCGCCGAGGTGCGCGAGCCCGTCGTGCGCGCCGCCATCCTCGCGCCGAAGGACTACGTCGGCACGATCATGGAGCTCTGCCAGAGCCGCCGCGGCAACCTGCTCGGCATGGAGTACCTGGGGGAGGACCGGGTCGAGCTGCGCTACAGCATGCCGCTCGGCGAGATCGTGTTCGACTTCTTCGACCAGTTGAAGTCGAAGACCGCCGGCTACGCGAGCCTCGACTACGAGCCCATGGGCGACCAGGCGGCCGACCTCGTGAAGGTCGACATCCTGCTGCAGGGCGACCAGGTCGACGCGTTCAGCGCCATCGTGCACCGCGACAAGGCCTACGCCTACGGAACCCTGATGACCGGGCGCCTGCGCGAGCTCATCCCGCGGCAGCAGTTCGAGGTGCCGATCCAGGCGGCCATCGGCGCGCGCATCATCGCCCGCGAGAACATCCGCGCCATCCGCAAGGACGTACTCGCCAAGTGCTACGGCGGCGACATCACCCGCAAGCGCAAGCTCCTCGAGAAGCAGAAGGAGGGCAAGAAGCGCATGAAGATGGTCGGTCGCGTGGAGGTGCCCCAGGAGGCGTTCATCGCCGCGCTCTCGGGCGAGACCGAGTCGAGCAAGAAGTAGGCGGATGCGACGTCAGAGCTTCACCGAGCAGTCGGTCGACTACGGGGCGATCGGGGCCACGACCGACCCCGACCTCATGCGCTACCCGCCCGAGGGCTTCAAGCCCGCCGAGCACCGCATCAAGCTCGGCAGCGGGCGGGAGCGGTTCGACCGGTCCGCCGAGGCGCTCATGACCTGGGGCGTCCAGCGCGGCGCGCACCTGCAGGTCGACGAGGTGCAGGAGGGCACCGGGGAGCAGTACCTCGGCATCCTGTTCGACGAGGAGGGCACCCCGCTCGAGCAGCAGCCCGCCGATCGGGGCGAGCAGCGGTTCGCGCCCGACGGCACGCCGTTCGTCGCGTCGGGCATGACCGCGACCATCACGCGTCGGCGCGGCCTGCCCAGGTTCCGCGCCGAGATGCTCGTCGTCTACGTCGTCGACGAGCCCGACCGCGTCGGCTTCGCGTACGGCACGGTTTCGGGCGCGCCGATGAGCGGCGAGGAGTCGTTCGTCATCGAGCACCGCGAGGACGACACGGTGTGGCTCACGATCCGCGCGTTCCACCGGCCCGCGGGTCGCTGGGCGCAGGTGTTCGCCCCGTTCGTGCGACGCCAGCGCAAGCAGATCGTGCGCGAGGAGCTCGTCGCGCTGCACCCGGCCGGGGCGGTCTAGGCCCGTGGCCGGCGCACTGCCGGTCGGCGAACCGGCACCCGAGGACGGGCTCCTGCCGGACTCGGCCGCCGCGGGTGCGACCGACCGCGCATTCGGCGTCTACGTGCACGTGCCGTTCTGCCGCGTGCGCTGCGGCTACTGCGACTTCAACACCTACACCGCCGACGAGCTGCGCGGGGCGCGTCGCACGGACTACGCGGGCCAGGCGATCGAGGAGCTCGAGGCATCCGCTCGCGTGCTCGACGCCTCGGGCGTGCCCGCCCGCCCGGCCGCGACCGTCTTCTTCGGCGGCGGCACGCCCACGATGCTGCCGGCCGACGACCTCGTCGCGATGCTCGACGCGGTGCGCCGCACGCACGGGATCGCCGCCGGTGCCGAGGTCACGACCGAGGCCAATCCCGACTCGGTCGACGCGGCGTACCTCGCACGGTTGCGCGAGGGCGGCTTCACGCGCGTGTCGTTCGGCATGCAGTCGGCCGTGCCGCATGTGCTCGCGACGCTCGAGCGCACGCACGACCCGGCGAACGTGCCGCGCGTGGTGCGCTGGGCGCGCGAGGCCGGGCTCGACGTCAGCCTCGACCTCATCTACGGCACGCCGGGGGAGTCGCTCGGCGACTGGGAGCGGAGCCTCGACACGGTCATCGCGGAGTCGCCCGACCACGTGAGCGCCTACGCGCTCATCGTCGAGGCGGGCACGAAGCTCGCGCGCCAGATCCGCCGCGGCGAGGTCGGCGAGGTCTCCGACGACACGCAGGCCGACATGTACGAGCTGGCCGAGGAGCGGCTGTCGGCGGCCGGGTACGCCTGGTACGAGGTGAGCAACTGGGCGACGGATGCCGCGCATCGCTCGCGCCACAACCTCGGCTACTGGCGCGGCGACGACTGGTGGGGCGTCGGCCCCGGCGCGCACAGCCACGTCGGTGGAGTGCGCTGGTGGAACGTGAAGCACCCGGCGGCGTACGGGGAGCGCATCGCGCGAGGCGTGTCGCCGGCCGCCGCGCGCGAGGTGCTCGACGACCACGCGCGCGAGACCGAGCGCGTGCTGCTGCGGTCGCGCATCGCGGAGGGCATCCGGGTCGACAGCCTCGCCGCGGCCGGCCGCCGGGAGGTCGCCGGGCTCATCGCCGACGAGTTGGTGGACGCGAAAGCCGCCCTCGCCGGTGAGCTGGTGCTCACCGTGCGAGGGCGGCTGCTGGCGGATGCCGTGGTGCGTCGGATCACCGACGCCTGAGTGCGCCCGGGCGCCTCAGCTGACGAACTTGATCGACAGCGGGTACTTGTACGGCTGGCCCTTGTTCGCGGCGACCGCGGCGATGATGCTGAACACGATGATCAGCACGTAGACCGCGATCACGATCAGGATGCCGACGACCACGATGATGAGGATCGAGCCGATGATGGCCGCGATCGTCATGGTGATCTGGAAGTTCAGCGCCGTCGCGGTGTGGTCGCGCACGAACTGGCCCTTGTCGCGCAGCACCAGGTAGCCGATGAGCGCGGGGATGAATCCGAAGAAGATGCCGCCGATGTGGATCAGCGTCGCCCAGAGTCGCTGGTCGGCGGGGCTCAGGGGCTGGGCCGCACCGGCTGCGGGCTCCTCGGGCGGGGGCGGAGGGGTGGTCTCGGACATGCATGCTCCTCTGCGGTACGGGTCGTTCGTCAATGCTGGCACAGCGCCGCGCCGGGCGACAGGGTGCGCTCCGGCGCGGCGCAGCCGACTACTTGATGAGGCGGATGGCGAAGGGGTAGCGGTAGTGGTTGCCGTCCTTGACCTTCGTGAAGGCGATGATCGAGAAGATCACGCTGACGACCCACGGCGCGTAGTTGAACAGCGCGAGCGGGGAGAGCAGGCCCCACGAGATCGTGATCAGGATGGTGGTGAGGATCCACAGCGCGATCGAGGCGCCGACCATGGTGATCTGGAAGTTCAGCGCCTCCTTCGCCTCGGTGTTGGTGAAGGGGCCGCGGTCCTTGAAGATCAGCCAGATGATCAGCGACGGCAGGAAGCCGAGGATGCCGCCGAGGTGCGCGAACGACGCCCACTGGATGTCCTCCGACTGGGAGAGCGGGCTCGGTGCGGCGGGCTGGGGCTGCTGCGGCTGCTGGGGCTGCTGCGCGTTCGGGTCGGCGGGCTGCTGGTCGGTCATGGCGAACATGCCTTTCGGTGTCGAGTGGTTCCTGAGCGGGATGCGTCGGCAGCTCGGCCCTCGGGCCGGTGGGGGATGCCTCCGATCACGCTAGTGGCGCGCGCTGCCGCGCGGCAATGCCTTCCGCGCTCGTGCGCGGGGTAGTATTGGCACTCGACTTGACGGAGTGCTAAGGCGAGCGGAACGGGAGGAGCGCGGATGGTCTCGGAGCGCAGCCTCGCGGTCCTGCGGGCGATCGTGCAGGACTACGTGTCCAGCCGTGAGCCCGTCGGGTCGAAGTCGATCGTCGAGCGCCACTCGTTCGGCGTCTCGGCGGCGACCATCCGCAACGACATGGCGCTGCTCGAGGAGGAGGAGCTGATCGCGGCTCCGCACACGTCTTCCGGCCGCATCCCCACCGACAAGGGGTACCGCGTCTTCGTCGACCGGCTCGGCGAGTTCCGGCCGCTGAGCCCGGCCCAGCGGCACGCGATCGAGACGTTCCTCGGCGAGGCGGGCGACCTCGACGAGCTGCTCGCGCGCACCGTGCGACTGCTCGCGCAGCTCACCAACCAGCTCGCCGTCGTGCAGTACCCGTCGTTCGGCAGCGCCAAGGTGCGCCACGTCGAGCTCGTGCCGGTCGGCGGCACCCGGGTGCTGTGCGTGCTCATCACCGACGCCGGCCACGTCGAGCAGCGCGTGGTCGACGCCGGGCAGGAGGTCGAGGAGACCGACCTCGCCGACGCTCGCGCGCGGCTGAACGTGGCCGTCGGCGGCATGCCGCTCGGCGACGCCGCGGAACGACTCGCGGGCATCGACGACCCCGGTGCCCCGGCGCTCGCGCAGCTGCTGCGCACGGTCGCGGGCACGTTCGCCGAGCAGGCGCGCGCGCAGCGGCACGACCGGCTCGTCGTCGCGGGTGCCGCGAACCTGGTGCGGACCGAGCAGGACTTCGCCGGCAGCATCCTCGACGTCATCGAGGCGATCGAGGAGCAGGTCGTGCTGCTGAAGCTCTTCGGCGAGATGGCGGGCGACCCGCACGGCGTCGCCGTCTCGATCGGGCGTGAGAACGCGCCGTTCGGGCTCGGCGAGACCTCGGTGGTCGCGAGCGACTTCACGGCACCGGGCCGGGAGATCTCGCGCCTCGGCGTGCTCGGCCCGACCCGCATGGACTACTCGAGCAACATGGCGGCGGTCCGCGCCGTCGCGCGGTACGTGACGCGCATGCTCGGGAACGACTGACCCGGCAACCGGCCAGCCCGGCTGCCGCGACCGACGAAAGGAGCCACCCTCGGTGGCAGATCACTACGAAGTCCTGGGCGTCTCGCGCGACGCGAGTCCCGAGGAGATCAAGAAGGCCTACCGGCGACTCGCCCGTGAGCTGCACCCGGACGTGAACCCGGGCGCCGACGCGTCCGAGCGCTTCAAGGAGGTCACCCACGCCTACGACGTGCTGAGCGACCCCAAGCAGCGCCAGCAGTACGACCTGGGCGGCCAGCAGGGCTTCGGCGGCCAGCAGGGCTTCGGCGGGTTCGGCGACATCTTCGAGACCTTCTTCGGCGGCGGGCAGCAGTCGCGGGGGCCGCGGTCGCGCCGCGAGCGCGGGCAGGACGCCCTGCTGCGCGTGGAGGTCGACCTCGACGAGGTCGTGTTCGGCACCCACCGCGACATCGAGGTCGACACGGCCGTCACGTGCGAGACCTGCCGCGGCAGCTGCTGCCAGCCGGGCACCGCGCCGGTCACGTGCGACATCTGCCACGGCACCGGCAGCGTGCAGCGCTCGGTGCGCTCGCTCCTCGGGAACGTCATGACGTCGAGCCCCTGCGGCACCTGCCGCGGCTACGGCACCGTCATCGCCACCCCGTGCACCACCTGCCAGGGGCAGGGCCGGGTGCGCGCTCGGCGCACGGTCGCGGTCGACATCCCCGCCGGCGTCGAGACCGGGCTGCGCCTGCAGATGCCGGGCAGCGGCGAGGCCGGCCCGGCCGGCGGCCCGAACGGCGACCTCTTCCTCGAGGTCAAGGTGCGCAACCACGACGTCTTCAGTCGCAACGGCGACGACCTGCTGTGCACGCTCGAGGTGCAGATGACCGACGCGATCCTCGGCACCGATGCGACCATCAAGGCGCTCGACGGCGACGTCGAGGTCGAGCTGAAGCCCGGCCTGCAGAGCGGCGAGGTCGTCACCGTCAAGGACCGCGGCATCACGCGCCTGCGCGGATCGGGCCGCGGCGACCTGCGCATCGGCATCCAGGTCGTCACGCCCACGAAGCTGGGCCACAAGGAGCGGCAGCTCGTCGAGCAGTTCGCCTCCGCGCGCAAGCAGCCCGCGCCCTCGCTCACACACTTCCAGCAGGGGCTCTTCGCCAAGCTCCGGGACCGCTTCCTGGGCTGACATGGCCAGCCTGTTCCTGCGCGACGACCTCGGGGCGGATGCCGCGCCGGGGGCGGAACTGGTGCTCACCGGCGACGAGGCCCGGCACGCCGTCACGGTGAACCGGGTGCGCGTCGGCGAGGTGATCTCGATCGGCGACGGTCGCGGCACGGTCGCGACCGGCGAGGTGCTGCGCACCGCGCCGCGGGAGCTGGCGATCGAGGTCGCACGCGTGGAGCGCGCACCGCGCCCCGAGCGCGGCCTCGTGCTCGTGCAGGCGCTCGCGAAGGGCGACCGCGACGAACGCGCGGTGCAGGCCGCGACCGAGCTCGGCGTCGACGCGGTCGAGCCGTGGTCGGCCGCACGTTCGGTCTCGCGGTGGGACGCGCAGAAGGCGAGGAAGGGCCGCGAACGCTGGGACAGCATCGCCCGCGAGGCGTCGAAGCAGTCGATCCGGGCCTGGCTGCCCGAGGTGCGCGAACTGGTCTCGACCACTGATCTCTCCGCCCTCGCCGGCACGCGGCGCACGCTCGTGCTCGAGCCCACTGCCGACGACCGGCTCGTCGACGCCGACCTGGGCGACGCGGGCGACGTGGCCATAGTCGTCGGCCCCGAGGGTGGCATCGCGCCCGAGGAACTCGATCGGCTCGAGGCATCCGGCGCCCTGCTCGTGCGCATGGGCGGCAACGTGCTGCGCACCTCGACCGCGGGGCCCGCGGCCATCGCACTGCTGAGCGCGCGGCTCGGCCGCTGGTGAGCGGCCGCGCGTAGGATGGGCCGCATGCCGAACGACGCCGAACCGACCGTCTTCTCACGCATCGCCGCACGCGAGATCCCGGCCGACGTGGTCGCCGAGACCGAGCGGATCATCGCGTTCCGCGACATCGCGCCCAAGGCGCCCGTGCACGTCGTGGTCACCCCCAAGACGCAGGAGTACCGCGACGTCGTCGAGCTCGCGGCATCCGACCCCGGCCTGCTCGCCGAGCTCGTCGAGGTCGCGCGCGGCGTCGCAGCCGAACTCGCCGACGGCGACTTCCGCCTGGTCTTCAACACCGGTGCGAACGCGGGCCAGACCGTCTTCCACGTGCACGCGCACGTGCTCGCCGGTGGCCTCGAGGAGGGCAGCCTTGCCGGCTGACGACGAGGAACGCACGTCGTCGCTCGACGCGTCGGGCCCCACGGAGGCGCAGCTGTCGGTCGACGGCGTCGCCATGGTGCGCCTGCTCGGTCCGCAGGACCGGCTGCTGACGAGCATCGAGCACGAGTACCCCGACGTCGAGGTGCATGTGCGCGGCAACGAGATCGCCCTGCGCGGGCCGGCCGACGGCGTCGAGGCCGTGCGGCGACTCGTGCTCGAGCTGCTCGAGCTCGTGCGGAACGGCCAGGAGCTCACGCCGACCGAGGTGCGCACGTCGGCGCGCATGCTCGACGCCGACCCCGCGTCGAGCCCCGCCGAGCTGCTCGGCCAGGTGATCGTGTCGAGCCGCGGCAAGACCATCCGCCCGAAGACCGCCGGCCAGCGCGCGTACGTCGACGCGATCGACGACCACACCATCGTGTTCGGCATCGGCCCCGCCGGCACCGGCAAGACCTACCTCGCCATGGCGAAGGCCGTGCAGGCGCTGCAGCGCAAGGAGGTCAACCGCATCATCCTGACCCGCCCGGCCGTGGAGGCGGGGAGCGGCTCGGGTTCCTGCCCGGCACGCTCACCGACAAGATCGACCCGTACCTGCGACCGCTGTACGACGCGCTGAACGAGATGATGGACCCCGAACTGGTGCCCAAGCTCCTCGCGTCGGGCACGGTCGAGGTCGCGCCGCTGGCGTACATGCGCGGCCGCACGCTGAACGACTCGTTCGTCGTGCTCGACGAGGCGCAGAACACCACGCCCGAGCAGATGAAGATGTTCCTCACCCGCCTCGGCTTCGGCTCGCGCATGGTCGTCACCGGCGACGTGACCCAGATCGACCTGCCGGGCGGCGCGAGCGGCCTGCGGCTCGTCACGCGCATCCTCGGGAACATCGACGACATCCACTTCGCGAACCTCACGAGCGACGACGTGGTGCGTCACACGCTCGTCGGCCGCATCGTCGACGCCTACACCGAGTACGACCAGACGAAGCAGGCGCAGCGCTTCGAGCGCGAGCAGGCGCGCGAGTTCGCCAATCGCGCCGACCGGCGGCGCGGCCAGTCCGGGCCGCGCGACCACCTGCCCCCGCGGAGGAGCACCTCGTGAGCATCGAGATCAACAACGAGTCGGGCATCGAGGTCGACGAGGAGGCCCTGCAGCGGCTCGCGGTGTACGCGCTCGACGCGCTGCACGTGCACGCCGACGCCGAGCTCGCGATCGTGCTCGTCGACGAGGGCGCCATGGAGCAGCTGCACGTGCAGTGGATGGACGAGCCCGGCCCCACCGACGTGCTGAGCTTCCCGATGGACGAGCTGCGGCCCGGCACCGAGGACGCCATGGCGCCGCCCGGACTGCTCGGCGACATCGTGCTGTGCCCCCAGGTCGCGGCCGCGCAGGCCCAGACGGCCGGCCACGGGCTGCTCGACGAGCTGCAGCTGCTCACGGCCCACGGGCTGCTGCACCTGCTCGGATTCGACCACGCCGAGCCCGCGGAGGAGAAGGAGATGTTCGGCATCCAGCGCGACATCCTCGTCGGATTCGCGATGCAGGAACGGCGACGCTGAGCATGGAACCCTGGCTTCTCGGCGGCGCCGCATTCGTGCTCGTCGCCTTCGGCGGCCTGCTGGCCGCGGTCGACTCCGCGATCACCTCGACCTCGCGCGCCGATCTCGCAGACCTGGCCGAGTACGCCCGCGCCAAGCGCGCCCTGCTCGCGATCGCGCACGACACCGGCCCGCACCTGAACGCGCTGAACTTCCTGCGCATCACCGCCGAGATGGCGGCGGCCGTGCTCGTGACCCTGGCCTTCGCGAGCGTGCTCGACAACATCTGGCTCGTGCTGCTCTTCGCCGCGCTGCTCATGTCCGCCGTGTCGTTCGTGCTCGTGGGCGTGAGCCCGCGCAGCGTCGGCCGCGCGCACGCGGACGCGGTGCTGCGGCTCGCCGCTCCGCTCGTGCGCGGCGCGCGCGTGCTGCTCGGTCCGCTCGCCGACGGGCTCGTCTGGCTCGGAAACGTGGTCACCCCGGGCCGCACGCGCCTCGGCGGCGTCGACTCCGAGGAGCAGCTGCTCAGCATGGTCGACGAGGCCGCCGAGCACGCCGTGCTCGAGGAGGACGACCGCGAGCTCATCCACTCGATCTTCGAGTTCAACGAGACCGTGGTGCGCGCCATCATGATCCCGCGCACCGACATGATCACGATCGAGGCGGATGCGCACCTCACGCAGGCCATGGGGCTGTTCCACGCGACCGGCGTCTCGCGCATCCCGGTGATCCGCGACGATGTCGACGACGTGGTCGGCGTGCTGTACCTGCGCGACCTGTCGCGCCTCGGCTTCGAGCGCCCGCTCGACGCCGACGAGCTCGAGATCGCAGAGATCGCGCGCCCGGCCGCGTTCGTGCCCGAGTCGATGAAGGCGGATGCCCTGCTGCGCCAGATGCAGGTCGAGTCGAACCACCTCGCGATGATCGTGGACGAGTACGGCGGCATCGCGGGCCTCGTCACGATGGAGGACCTCATCGAGGAGCTCGTCGGCGACATCTCCGACGAGTACGACCGCGAGGTGGTCGAGGTCGAGGAGCTCGACGGCGGCCGGTACCGCGTGAGCGCACGCCTGCCGGTCGACGAGTTCGGCGACCTGTTCGGCATCGAACTCGACGACGAGGACGTCGACTCGGTCGGCGGCCTGTTCGCGAAGGTGCTCGGCCGGTTGCCGGTGCTCGGCGAGCAGGCGACCCTCAGCGGCCTGGTCATGGTCGCCGACCGCACCGAGGGCCGGCGCAAGCGCCTCAGCACCGTGATCGCGTGGCGCGACCAGGCGCTCATCGACGCGCAGAGCGCGTTCGAGGGAGCCGACGACGAACGGAGGAGTGCACGTGGCTGACACCGAGGAGCCCGGCTACCGGGCGGGATTCGTCTCGATCGTGGGCCGGCCGAACGTGGGCAAGTCCACGCTCACCAACGCGCTCGTCGGCGAGAAGGTCGCCATCACGAGCTCGAAGCCGCAGACGACCCGCCGCGCGATCCGCGGCATCGTGCACCGCGACCATGGCCAGCTCATCCTGGTCGACACCCCCGGCGTGCACCGCCCGCGCACCCTGCTCGGCGAGCGCCTCAACTCGCTCGTGCAGGAGACGCTCGGCGACGTCGACGTGATCGCCATGTGCTTCCCGGCGAACGAGGCCATCGGCCCGGGCGACCGGTTCATCAACGAGCAGCTCGACGACTACCCGCGCGCCCGCAAGGTCGCGATCGTGACGAAGACGGATGCCACGTCGAAGGCGAAGGTCGCCGAGCAGCTGCTCGCCGTGTCGGAGCTGCGCGAGTGGGAGCTCATCGTGCCCGTCTCGGCGCCGAGGGGCGAGCAGCTCGACGTGCTGGTCGACGAGCTCATCGCGATGCTGCCCGAGTCGCCGCAGCCGCTCTACCCGGCCGACGCGCTCACCGACGAGGAGACCGTCGAGCGCATCGCCGAGTACGTGCGCGAGGCCGCGCTCGAGGGCGTCTCCGACGAGCTGCCGCACTCGATCGCCGTCACCGTCGACGACATGATCGAACGCGAGGACGGCTCGCTCATCGAGGTCTACGCGAACCTCTACGTCGAGCGCGAGAGCCAGAAGGGCATCATCATCGGCAAGGGCGGATCTCGCCTGAAGGCGGTCGGCGCCACGGCCCGCGCGCAGATCGAGCCGCTGCTCGGGCGGAGGGTGTTCCTCTCCTTGCACGTGAAGGTCGCGAAGGACTGGCAGCGCGACCCGAAGCAGCTCGGGCGGCTCGGGTTCTGAGGCGCCGGGCCGGCGGCCGGTTCGGCGGGGGAGCCGCCGGCTCGGGGGCATCCGCTCGCCTCGGCCCGCGCTGGACACCGCCCGCACGGCTGGTGATAACCTTGAAACGTGTTCTCTGGCCTGCTTCTTCTTAGCTGCCGCGACGAGTCCTAGTTCTCAGGCCTCACTCGTCGCGGAGTTCGTCGTCGGCTGACACCCCACCAGCGAGAAGCGAGAATCCAGCAATGCAGCACAACCAGAAGCCCACCGCGATGCCCGTGCACCGGTACCGTCCGTTCCACGAGCAGATCCGCGTCGACCTGCCCGACCGCACCTGGCCGGCCAAGCGCATCGAGAAGGCGCCGCGCTGGTGCGCGGTCGACCTGCGCGACGGCAACCAGGCCCTCATCGACCCGATGAGCCCCGAGCGCAAGCGCATCATGTTCGACCTGCTCGTGCGCATGGGCTACAAGGAGATCGAGGTCGGGTTCCCGAGCGCGAGCCAGACCGACTTCGACTTCGTGCGCAGCCTCATCGACGAGGGTGCGATCCCCGACGACGTCACCATCCAGGTGCTGACGCAGGCGCGCGACCACCTCATCGAGCGCACCTACGAGTCGATCCGCGGCGCGAAGCAGGCCATCGTGCACCTGTACAACTCGACCAGCGTGCTGCAGCGCGAGGTCGTGTTCCGCACCGACAAGCAGGGCATCATCGACATCGCCCTCGCCGGCGCGCGCAAGTGCCGCGAGATGGAGGCCACGGTGCCCGGCACCACGGTCTACTACGAGTACTCGCCCGAGAGCTACACCGGCACCGAGCTCGAGTTCGCGGTCGACGTCTGCAACCAGGTGCTCGAGGTCTTCGAGCCGACCGCCGAGCGGAACGTCATCATCAACCTGCCGGCGACCGTCGAGATGGCCACGCCGAACGTGTACGCCGACTCGATCGAGTGGATGAGCCGCAACCTGGCGTTCCGCGAGCACGTGATCCTGTCGCTGCACCCGCACAACGACCGCGGCACCGCCGTCGCGGCGGCCGAGCTGGGGTACATGGCCGGCGCGGACCGCATCGAGGGATGCCTCTTCGGCAACGGCGAGCGCACCGGCAACGTCGACCTGGTGGCGCTGGGCATGAACCTGTTCACGCAGGGCATCGACCCGCAGATCGACTTCTCCGACATGGACGAGATCAAGCGCACGGCCGAGTACTGCAACCAGCTGGCCGTGCACGAGCGCAGCCCCTGGGCCGGCGACCTCGTCTACACCGCGTTCTCGGGCTCGCACCAGGACGCGATCAAGAAGGGCTTCGAGGCCATGGAGGCGCACGCCGCCGAGGTGGGCGTCGGGGTCGGCGACCTGCACTGGGCGGTGCCGTACCTGCCGGTCGACCCGAAGGACATCGGCCGCAACTACGAGGCCGTGATCCGCGTCAACTCGCAGTCGGGCAAGGGCGGCGTCGCGTACCTGCTGAAGACCGACCACGCGCTCGAGCTGCCGCGCCGCCTCCAGATCGAGTTCTCGGGCGTCGTGCAGGCCAAGACCGACGCCGAGGGCGGCGAGGTCACGAGCGACGAGATCTGGTCGATCTTCACCGACGAGTACCTGCCCGCGCCGCAGGAGCGCCCCGACGACAAGTGGGGCCGCTTCGAGCTGCTGTCGATGCGCAGCGAGTCCGACCTGTCGGGCGAGGTGCGCGTGCGCGTGGGCCTGCGCGACGGCGCGGAGCGGGTCGACGCCGACGGTTCGGGCAACGGACCCGTCGCGGCGTTCCTCTCGGTGCTCGGTTCCGAGGGCGTCGAGGTGAAGGTGCTCGACTACGCGGAGCACGCGCTGTCGGCCGGTGGCGACGCACTCGCGGCGGCGTACGTGGAGGCGCAGGTCGACGGCCGCACCCTGTGGGGCGTGGGCATCGACGGCGACATCTCGACGGCGTCGCTGAAGGCGGTCGTCTCGGCGGTGAACCGTGCGCTGCGCACGAACGTGGCCGAATCGGCGCTCGAGGAGCCCGCGCTGGTCTGAGCGGTCGGCCCGTCGGGGCCGGGCGAGCGGATGCCCCCGGGGCGCGGACACGCGCGCCCGACGGGCCGCCCGGCCGCGCCCCGATGACGCCGGCACCGGCGATACTGGAGTGGTGCCCGTCTACCGAGATGAGGGGGTCGTCCTCCGCACCCACAAGCTGGGCGAGGCCGACCGCATCGTGACGCTGCTGACGCGGCGCCACGGCAAGGTGCGCGCGGTCGCCCGCGGGGTGCGCCGCACCGCCTCGAAGTTCGGGTCGCGGCTCGAGCCGTTCATGGTCGCCGACCTGCAGTTCTACGAGGGGCGCACGCTCGACGTCATCACGCAGGCCGAGTCGCTCGGCGCCTACGGCGCACCGATCGCGGCCGACTACGCCAGCTACACGGCGGCGAACGCCATGGTCGAGACGGCCGACCGGCTGAGCGAGGCCGAGGCCTCCACGCCGCAGTACCTCCTGCTGGTCGGCGCGCTGCGGTCGCTGTCGCGGCGCGAGCACGGGGCATCCGCCACCCTCGACTCGTACCTGCTGCGCGCGCTGTCGATCGCCGGCTGGGCGCCGAGCTTCGCCGACTGCGCCCGCTGCGGGCGTCCCGGCCCCCACACCGCCGTCGTCGTGCAGGTCGGCGGCGTGGTCTGCGACGACGACGCCCCGCCCGGCGCGCCGCGGCTGAGCGCCGAGACGATCGCGCTGCTCGGCGCGCTGCTCGAGGGCGACTGGGCGCACGCCGATGCGGCCGGCGAGCGCCTGCGATCACAGGCCAGCGGCATCGTCGCCGCGTACACCCAGTGGCACCTCGAGCGCGGCCTGCGCTCGCTGCCGCACGTCAGCCGCGAACCGGAGCACACGTGAGTCCCAAGCCGTACACCCACAAGGACGCGGTGCCGTACCGCCCGATCGACTGGACCGGCCTCGTGCCGCCCACGTTCCCGAAGGGCGCCGTGCCCGAGCACGTCGCGATCGTCATGGACGGCAACGGCCGATGGGCGAACCGCCAGGGCCTCACCCGCATCGAGGGGCACAAGGCGGGGGAGGAGGTGCTGCTCGACGTGGTCGCGGGCGCGATCCAGGCGGGCGTGAAGCACCTCTCGGTGTACGCGTTCTCGACCGAGAACTGGAAGCGTTCGCCCGACGAGGTGCGCTTCCTCATGGGCTACAACCGCGACGTGCTGCACCGCCGTCGCGACCAGCTGAACGAGTGGAACGTCCGCATCCGCTGGGCGGGCCGCAAGCCGCGCCTGTGGAAGTCGGTCGTCGACGAGCTGCAGTACGCCGAACGGCTGACGGCGGGCAACACCGGGCTGCAGTTCACGATGTGCGTCAACTACGGCGGGCGCAACGAGCTCGTCGACGCGGTGCGCTCGATCGCGGACGACGTGGCAGCAGGCCGCATCCGCCCGTCTGCCGTGAGCGAGAAGCTCATCGCCAAGCGGCTCTACGTGCCCGACATGCCCGACGTCGACCTGTTCGTGCGCTCGTCGGGGGAGCAGCGCACGTCGAACTTCCTGCTCTGGCAGTCGGCGTACGCCGAGATGGTCTTCCTCGACACGCTCTGGCCCGACTTCTCGCGGGTCGACCTCTGGCAGGCGATCGAGCTCTACGCGACGCGCAACCGCCGCTTCGGCGGCGCGGTGGACACGCCCGACACCGCCTGACGCGCTGTGCGCGGTCGCGGAGCCGGCCCGATGGATGCGCGGGAATGGATCGCCCGTCGCATCCGTTGGTCCTCACCGTGAGTTCCCCCATCAAGATCGACATCTGGTCCGACATCGCCTGCCCGTGGTGCTACATCGGCAAGCGCAACCTCGAGTCGGGCATCGCCGCGCTCGGCGACGACGCCCCCGAGGTGGAGATCGAGTACCACTCGTACGAGCTCTCGCCCGACACGCCCGTCGACTTCGAGGGCAGCGCCGCCGACTTCCTCGCCGGCCACAAGCGCCTGCCGGTCGAGCGGGTGCAGGGCATGATCGACCGCGTCGTGGGCATCGCCGCGAACGCCGGGCTCGAGTACGACTACGAGGCGCTGCAGCACACCAAGACGCTGCAGGCGCACGAGCTGCTGCACTTCGCGAAGGAGCAGGGCCTGCAGCTCGAGCTCAAGGAGCGGCTGCTCAAGGCGTACTTCGTCGACGGCCTCCACGTGGGTCGCGTCGACGAGCTCGTCGCGCTGGCCGCCGAGGTGGGGCTCGACGCGGATGCCGCGCGCGAGGCGCTCGACTCGGGCCGCTACGCCGCCGCCGTGCAGGCCGACATCGCGCAGGCCGCGGCCTACGGCATCCAGGGCGTGCCGTTCTTCGTCATCGACGGCAAGTACGGCGTCTCGGGCGCGCAGCCTGCCGAGCTCTTCAGCCAGGCACTCACCCAGGTCGCCGGCGAGCGCGAGGCCGCCGCGTGAGTGGCGAGCAGGCGACGGATGCTGCTGTGCGGACGGATGCGGCTGAGCCGACGGATGCCCCTGCATCCGCCCCGCTCGCGATGCTGACCGGTGATCCGTCCGCCGCCGTCTGCGAGGGCGACGCCTGTATCGTCCCCGGATTCGGGCCCGCCGACTCCTAGTCGCACGCCCCGGGTGGGACGCGCGGGATGCGCGTGCCTCGGCGCGCTCAGTCCCGGTACGGGTAGGTGGCGAGGATCCGCTCGGTCTCCCGTTCGGCGCGTTCGCCCCACTCGGGTCGGAGCGCCCGCAGGAGCGAAATGCGCTCGGGGAACCATCGGCGGCGAGTGTCACCCCTGTAGTCGTGCGGGCGGGTCCGCTGCTCACGATGCTTCACGAACGTGAGCACCTCGCCCTCCATCACCCAGTAGAGCAGTTCGTCGAGGTCCGGCGTCTCCTGGCGCAGGCACTCGCGGCCGCGCTCGAAGGCGAGATAGCGGTAGCCGCTGCCGTCGGCCTCGATGAACGGATAGCCGGCGTCGCGGTTCTCGGCGCCGACGCGGAACGCCACCTGTTCTCCGGTGAGCGAGTGCAGCTGCTCGTAGCACTCGGCGATCGCTGCCAGCGCCTCCCGCAGGCGAGCGGCGCCCGCAGCCTCGTCGCTCACTCGGGCTCGCTGATGTCGGCGACCGTCGCGTCGAGCGCGGCGATCAGCCCGTCGGCGTCGACGAACAGGCTGCGGCCGTGCTCGCCCGCGCCCATCGACACCCGGCGACCCACGACTGCCTCGTCCACCACGACCGGCCACTCGGTGTGCGACCCGAGCGGCGTGATCGTTCCGCGCTCGTAGCCGGTCGCCTCGAGTGCGAGCGACGCCTCGGGCAGGCGCAGCTTGTTCACGCCGAGCAGCGCCCGCAGCTTCGGCCACGAGATCTTCCGGCCGCCGGGCACCAGCGCGAAGACGTAGGTGCCGTCGCTGCGCTTCACGACGAGCGATTTCACGATGTCGCCGGGCGTGATGCCGAGCAGCTCGGCCGCCTCCTCGAGGCTGCGTGCTGCGGGCCGCTCGATCACGTCGATCTCGAGTCCGCGTTCGGCGGCGTCGGCGCGCACGCGCTCGACACCAGTGAGTCCCTCGAACCGTGGCATCCGCGTCCTCCCCGCACTCGATCTGCCCGAATCCTACGTGCCGCCGACCCGCACCGGACCGGAACGCCCGCGTCGTCTGGGAGAATCGAGAGCGATGCCAACGACCACCACTCCTGTACGCCCGCTCTCGATCGGCCCGATCGAGCTCGAGGTGCCCGTCGTGCTCGCGCCGATGGCGGGCATCACGAACACCGCGTTCCGGCGGCTGTGCCGCGAGTACGGCGCGGGCCTGTACGTGAGCGAGATGATCACGAGCCGCGCGCTCGTCGAGCGCACGCCCGAGTCGATGCGCCTCATCCGCCACCACGAGTCGGAGACGCCGCGCTCGATCCAGCTGTACGGCGTCGACCCGAAGACGGTCGCCGAGGCCGTCACGATGCTGGTCGCCGAGGACCGGGCCGACCACATCGACCTGAACTTCGGATGCCCCGTGCCGAAGGTCACCCGCAAGGGCGGCGGGGCCGCGCTGCCGTGGAAGACCGACCTGTTCCGTGCGATCGTCGAGGGCGCGACGCGCGCCGCGGGCGACGTGCCGCTCACGATCAAGATGCGCAAGGGCATCGACGGCGACCACCTCACCTACCTGGAGGCCGGGCGCATCGCGGAGGGTGCCGGCGTGGCATCCGTCGCCCTGCACGCCCGCACGGCGAGCGAGTTCTACAGCGGCCAGGCCGACTGGTCGGCGATCACGAAGCTCAAGGAGACCGTCACGAGCGTGCCGGTGCTCGGCAACGGCGACATCTGGTCGGCCGACGACGCGTTGCGCATGGTCGACGAGACCGGCTGCGACGGGGTCGTCGTGGGGCGCGGATGCCTCGGGCGGCCGTGGCTCTTCGGCGACCTGGCCTCGGCGTTCCGCGGCGGGCACCGCAAGGCCGAGCCGTCGCTCGGCGAGGTCGCCACGGCGTTCCGTCGCCACGCCGAGCTGCTCGCGGAGTTCTTCGAGTCGGAGGAGCGCGGCTGCCGCGACATCCGCAAGCACGTCGCCTGGTACTTCAAGGGGTACCCGGTGGGCGGCGAGCTGCGCGCGAAGCTCGCGACCGTCGAGTCGCTCGCCCAGCTCGACGAGCTGCTCGGCACGCTCGACGCCGACACGCCGTACCCGGGCGAGGGCGCCGAGGGGCCGCGCGGCCGCGCCGGCACGCCGAAGCGCCCCGCACTGCCCGACGGCTGGCTCGACTCGCGCGAGCTGGTGGGCGACGACCGGGCGCGCCTCGTCGACGCCGAACTCGACACGAGCGGCGGGTAGGCGTGCGCGATCGACTCTTCGGCGGGTACGACGACGCCGACACCGAACGGCGCCATCCGGAGGAGCAGTACAGCCGCCGGGGCGACTTCGAGCGCGACCGTGCCCGCCTGCTGCACTCGAGCTCGCTGCGGCGACTCGCCGCGAAGACGCAGGTGCTGAGCCCCACGCTCGGTCTCGACTTCGCTCGCAACCGCCTCACGCACTCGCTCGAGGTGGCGCAGGTCGGCCGCGAGCTCGGGGCGAGCCTCGGCCTGTCGCCCGACGTCGTCGACACGGCGTGCCTCGCGCACGACCTCGGGCACCCGCCGTTCGGGCACAACGGCGAGCACGGCCTCAACGAGTGGGCCGCCGACGTCGGCGGGTTCGAGGGCAACGCGCAGACCCTGCGCATCCTCACCCGCCTCGAGCCGAAGGTGTTCGGCGACGACGGTCAGCCCTTCGGGCTGAACCTCACGCGCGCGAGCCTCGACGCGAGCTGCAAGTACCCGTGGGCTGCGGCGAGCTCGGTGGCCGACCCGAGCGGCCGGCAGAAGTTCGGATTCTACGCCGACGACGCCGACGTGTTCGAGTGGATGCGGCGCGGCGCGCCCGCCCGGCGCCTGTGCATCGAGGCGCAGGTCATGGACCTCTCCGACGACATCGCGTACTCGGTGCACGACTTCGAGGACGCCATCGTGAACGGCTTCATCGACGTCGCCGCGCTGAACGCGCGCGACGACCACGACTCGCTGATCGCGTCGATGGGCGACTGGGTGGGTGGCTCGGTCTCTGCCGACGAGCTGGCCGAGGCGTTCGACCGGCTCGCCGCGATGGAGCTGTGGCCGCGCGAGTGGAGCGGATCGCGCGTCGAGCAGGGACGGCTGAAGAACTTCGCCAGCCAGGTGATCGGCCGGTTCGCGAACGTGGCGACGGATGCCACGCGGGCGGCGTTCCCCATGGCGAGCCTCATCCGCTTCGACGCCGACGTCGTGGTGCCGCAAGAGATCCGCGCCGAGATCGCCGTCATGAAGGGCATCGTCGCGACGTTCGTCATGGCGACCAACGCCCGGCAGCCGGTGTACGCCCAGCAGCGCCGCATCCTCGCCGACCTGGCCGACCTGCTGCTCGCCACCGGCGACCGGCACCTCGACGTCGGGTTCGCCGCCGACTGGCGTGCCGCGGTCGACGACGGGGCGCGCAAGCGCGTCATCGTCGACCAGGTCGCGAGCCTCACCGACCAGTCGGCGCTGGCCTGGTACGAGCGGCTCGTGCAGCGCGGGTCGACCCCTCCACAGGCGTGACGGCGAGCCGATGCCCGGCGGGCGGCCTCCGGGCCCGCCGCGCTGGCTAGGATCGACTCCATGGCGGGCCGCATTCGACAGAGCGATGTCGAGGAAGTGAAGGCCCGCACGAACATCGCCGACATCGTGGGCGAGCACGTGAGCCTGAAGTCGGCGGGCGTGGGGTCGATGAAGGGCCTCTGCCCGTTCCACGACGAGCGCAGCCCGAGCTTCCACGTGCGGCCGCAGCTCGGCTACTACCACTGCTTCGGCTGCGGCGAGTCGGGCGACGTGTACACGTTCCTCCAGAGGATGGACCACGTCACCTTCACCGAGGCCGTCGAGCGCCTCGCGGGCCGCATCGCCTACGAACTGCACTACGAGGACGGCGGGCGCGCCGAGGAGCACGGCAACCGTGCCCGGCTGCTCGCCGCGAACCAGGCGGCGGCCGAGTTCTTCGTCGAGCGGCTCGGCGCCCCCGACGCCGACCCGGGCCGGAAGTTCCTCGGCCAGCGCGGGTTCGACGCCGAGGCCGCCCGCCGCTTCGGCGTCGGCTACGCGCCGAAGAGCTGGGACGCGCTGCTGAAGCACCTGCGCGGCAAGGGCTTCCGCGACGACGAGATCGCCGCGGCGGGGCTCGTCTCGAGCGGCGATCGCGGCCACTACGACCGGTTTCGCGGACGGCTGGTCTGGCCCATCCGCGACATCACGGGCCAGACGGTCGGGTTCGGCGCCAGGCGTCTGCTCGACGACGACAAGGGCCCCAAGTACTTGAACACCCCCGAGACGCCGGTGTACCACAAGGCGCAGGTGCTCTACGGGCTCGACCTCGCCAAGCGCGACATCTCCCGCGGGAGGCGCGTGGTCGTCGTCGAGGGCTACACCGATGTCATGGCGTGCCACCTCGCGGGCGTCACGACCGCGGTCGCGACCTGCGGCACCGCGTTCGGCCCCGATCACATCACCGTGCTGCGGCGTGTGCTCGGCGACGACAGCGGGCTCGGCGAGGTGATCTTCACCTTCGATCCGGATGCCGCGGGGCAGAAGGCCGCGATGCGCGCCTTCGGCGAGGAGAAGCGCTTCGCCGCGCAGACGTTCGTCGCGGTCGCTCCCGAGGGACTCGACCCGTGCGACCTGCGCATCGAGCGGGGCGACGGCGCCGTGCGCGGGCTCATCGAGCGCAAGACCCCGATGTTCGAGTTCGTGATCCGCCACACCCTCGACCAGTACGACCTCGAGACGGTCGAGGGCCGCGTGGCCGCGCTGCGGGCCGCCGCACCGGTCGTCGCCGAGATCCGCGACCCGTCGCTCCGGCCCGGCTACGCGCGCGAGCTCGCCCGCATGCTCGGCACCGACCTCGGCGAGGTGCAGCGCGCCGTGCAGGCCGCGGGCCGCGGCGGGGGAGCGCGGCAGGCGCCCGGCCGCGAGTCGCGCGGCGGTGCGCAGGGCGAGCCCGAGGCATCCGCCGCCCCCGCCGAGCGGCCGTACTCGATCACGGACCTGCCGCCCGACCCCGCCACCCGCCTCGAGCGCGATGCGCTGCAGGCCGTGCTGCAGCACCCCGACCAGGTGGGCGAGCACCTGCTGCGCCAGGCCGTCGACTGCCGCTTCGGCAACCAGGCCCTCGCGGTCGTGCGCGACGGGGTCTCCGCGGCGTTCGCCTCGGGCGGCACGCGCGAGCTCGTCGCCCGAGTGGTCACGGAGGTGCCGCCCACGTTCGCCGGCCTCGTGCACCAGCTGGCCGTCGCGCCCATTCCCGAGCGCAGCGAGCGCGAGCTCGCCGCCTACGTGAGCGGCGTCGTCACCTCGCTCGTCGATCGCGAGCTGCTGCGACAGAAGGCCGAGCTGCTGGGCCGGCTGCAGCGCACGGATGCGACGGATCGCGACGCCTACGCGTCGGTGCAGCGCGCGCTCGTGGCCGTCGAGGCCGACCGGCGGTCGCTTCGGCAGGAGTGAGCTCCGGAGGGTGCGCCGGCCCAGGGGCATCCGCTCGCCCCTGAGAACACGCTGGGCGTCCGCCCGCGGCCGACTGGCTAGGGTAGCGACTGGGGGAACGTTCGTGCGACCGTTCGGTCGCGCCCTCCGCACGCAGGGGGAGGCGAGTGCACATGACTCGTGCAGCCGCAATCGCACGCCGTGGCGGTGTCGTCGCGGCGGGGTCCGTCGCCGTGCTCGTGCTCGCGGGGTGCACCGCGGGCGAGGTCGACGACGCCGAGGGCGACGCGACGATCACCATCGGCACGACCGAGCGGGTGACGAGCATCGACCCGGCGGGTTCGTACGACAACGGGTCGTTCCAGGTGATGAGCCAGGTCTACCCGTTCCTGCTGAGCTCGCCGTACGGCAGTTCGGAGGTCGAGCCCGACATCGCCGAGTCGGCCGAGTTCACCTCGCCGACCGAGTACACTGTGACGCTGCAGGAGGGGCTCGAGTTCGCCAACGGCAATGCCCTGACGTCGTCGGACGTGAAGTTCAGCTTCGACCGGCAGCTCGCCATCGCCGACGCAGACGGCCCGTCCTCGCTGCTGTACAACCTCGCAGGCGTCGAGGCGCCCGACGACCTCACCGTGGTCTTCGAACTGCTCACCGAAGACGACCAGATCTTCCCGTTCATCCTGTCGAGCCCGGTCGGGCCGATCGTCGACGAGGACGTGTTCGCCGCCGATGCGGTCACGCCCGACGCGGAGATCGTCGAGGGCGCGCCGTTCGCCGGCCAGTACGTCATCGAGGAGTTCCTGCCCGACGAGCAGGTCACCTACCGTGCGAACCCCGACTACGCGGGCCTGCTCGGCCCCGCCGCGACCGAGGTCGTCGAGGTCACGTACTACGACGACGCCTCCGAGCTGCGGCTGCACGTCGAGGAGGGCGACATCGACGTCGCGCACCGCACGCTGTCGCCGACCGACCTCGCCGAGCTGCGCGAGAGCGACGCGGTGCAGGTCGTCGACGGTCCCGGGGGCGAGATCCGCTTCATCGTGTTCAACCTCGACACCATGCCGTTCGGCGCCCAGACGGAGGACGCCGACGAGGAGCAGGCGCTCGCGGTGCGCCAGGCGGTCGCCGACCTGATCGACCGCTCGGCCCTCTCGGACGACGTGTACCTCGGCACGTTCACGCCGCTGCAGTCGTTCGTGCCGACCGGGTTGCCGGGCGCGACCGAGTCGCTGCTCGAGCGCTACGGCGACGGCTCGGGCGGGCCCGATGCGGATGCCGCGGCGGCACGCCTCGAGGAGGCCGGCGTCCAGACCCCGGTCGCCCTCGACCTGCAGTACGTGACCGATCGGTACGGTCCCGACTCGGAGGCCGAGTTCGCCGCCATCACCGAGCAGCTCGAGGCGGACGGCCTGTTCGCCGTGACCCTCGAGGGTGCGGAGTGGGAGGAGTTCAGCGAGCAGCGCATCGCCGACGCGTACCCGGCCTACCAGCTCGGCTGGTTCCCCGACTACCCGGACGCCGACAACTACCTGACGCCGTTCTTCCTGCCCGACGGCTACCTCGCGAACCACTACGAGAACGACGAGGTGACCGACCTCATCATCGCCCAGGCGACCGAGGCCGACGCCGACGAGCGGGTCGCGCTGATCGAGGAGATCCAGGAGCTCGTGGCCGACGACCTGCCGTCGCTGCCGGTGCTGCAGGGGGCGCAGACCGTCGTCGCGGGCACCGACGTCACCGGCCTCGAGCAGACGCTCGACGCGTCGCTGACGTTCCGCTACGGCGCCCTGGCCGTGCCGTGAGAGGGTGGGTGACGTGACCCACGGAGCAGCCCACGGATACCCCATCAGCGCGAGCGACCTGACGATCGAGTATCCGCCCCACGGTGCGAGCCCCGCCTTCGTGGCGGTGCGCGGGTTCACGCTCGACGTCGCGCCCGGCGAGGTCGTCGGGCTGCTCGGTGCGGCCGGATCGGGCAAGTCCACGGTGGCCAACGTGCTCGCGGGCGACCACCTGCACGAGGCGCACCGCGCGTCCCCGGTCATCACCGGCGGCGAGGCGACCGTGCTCGGCTACCGCATGCGCGGCCTCGGCCGGCGCAAGGCCGTCGAGCTCGCGTTCGACGTCGGGCACCTCGCGCAGGACGGCGCGTCCCGGCTGACGCCCGATCGCACGGTCGCCGAGATCGTCGGCGAGCCCGTGCTACTGCGCGACCAGCGCTACTCGCGGCGCGCGCTGACCGCCAAGGTGGCCGCCATGGTCGACGCCGTGCGCCTCCCGCTCGACATGATGCCGAAGTTCCCGTACGAGCTGTCGAGCGGCCAGCGCCAGCGCGTCGCGCTCGCGCGCTCGCTCATCCTCGAGCCGACGCTGCTGATCGCCGACGACCCGACCGCGGGCATCGACGTGACCGTGCGCGACGCCGTCGTCGACCTGATCGGCGAGATCCAGCGCGAGCGCGCGTTCTCCGCGCTCGTCGTGAGCCACGACCTCGCGGTGCTCGATCGCATCGCCGACCGCATCGCCGTGCTCGACCACGGCGAGATGGTCGCGCTCGGCACCCTGGAGGAGGTGCTCGACGACCCCATCCACCCGTACGTCAAGCGCCTCTCCGAGGCGTATTTCCGCGACATCCCGGAGGAGTTGCTCGACGACGCGACCGCCTGACCGGCGGGGGTGGCCTCGATTGGGAACGCGGGCCCGCGTTTGCTAAAGTAGCTGAGGCCCTCGCGCGATCCTCCATAGCTCAATTGGCAGAGCAATCGGCTGTTAACCGATAGGTTCTTGGTTCGAGTCCAAGTGGAGGAGCCACCTGAACGCCCTCACGACTCCGGTCGCGGGGGCGTTCGTCGTCTCCCGATAGTCTGCTGCCGACGACGGATGCCTCGGGGGAGTGCTGCACGTGAACGGTGAACTGCTGCTCGTGCTCGCGCTGCTCGCCGCCGCGATCGCGCTGTTCGCCATCGGGCGCCCCCGCATGGACGTGGTCGCGGTGCTCGTGGTGGTCGCGCTGCCGCTCACGGGCGTGCTGACCGTTCCGGAGACCCTCGCCGGGTTCGCCGACCCGAACGTCATCCTCATCGCGGCGCTGTTCGTCGTGGGCGAGGGGCTCTCGCGCACGGGCGTCACGTACCGCCTGGGGGACTGGCTCGCCGACCGGGCGGGTGCGAGCGCGACCCGGCTGATCGTGCTGCTCATGCTCTCGGTGGCGCTGCTCGGCGCGGTCATGAGCTCGACCGGCGTGGTGGCGATCTTCATCCCGGTCGTGCTGAGCATCGCGGCGCGCACCGGCATGTCGCCGCGCCAGCTGATGATGCCGTTGAGCTTCGCCGGGCTCATCTCCGGCATGCTCACGCTCATCGCCACCGCGCCGAACCTGGTGGTCGACGCCGAGCTGCAGCGCCACGGCAACGAGGGCTTCGACTTCTTCAGCGTCACGCCGTTCGGCCTCGTCGTCCTCGCCCTCGGCATCGGCTACATGCTGTTCGCGCAACGGATGCTCGGCGACGGCGGGGCGGGTGTCGCGACCGCCTCCCGCCGCACGTTCCGCACGCTCGTCGGCGACTACGGGGTCGACCGGCGCACCGGGCGCTATCTCGTCGGGTCGGGTTCGCCGCTCGTCGGCGTGCCGCTGTCGGGAATCGTGTTCGACGACGCGCCGAGCTCCGTGCTCGCCCTCGAACGACGTCGGTTCCTCCGCGGCACGAGCCTCGCCACGTCGGGCGACGCGACGGTGGCGCGCGGCGACACCCTCGTGCTCGACATCGCGCCGGGCGCGACCGAGCTGGCGCGGCTGCACCTCGAGGAGGTCGACCTGCCCGGCGACTTCTTCGAGTCGTACTCGCGACAGGTCGGCATGGCGGAGGTGATGGTCGCACCCGATTCCGCCGCCGTCGGCCGCAGCGTCCGCGACCTGCGCTTCCGCACCGAGCACGACCTCACGGTGCTCGGCGTGCGCCACGCGGGGCACGCCGCCGACAGCGGCTTCGGCGACCAGCGCCTCCGGGCCGGCGACACGCTGCTCGTGACCGGAGGGTGGGACGCCGTGCACCGCCTGCAGGAGGCGAAGCGCGACTACCTCGCGCTCGACCTGCCGGCGGAGGTCGACGAGGTCGCCCCGGCCGCCGATCGCGCCCCGTTCGCGCTGGCGAGCGTCGGCGTCATGGTGCTGCTCATGGTCACGGGGGTGGTGCCGAACGTCATCGCCGGGCTGATCGGCGCCCTGCTCATGGGCTTGTCGGGGGCGATCACCATGCCCGCCGCGTACCGGGCGATCCACTGGCCGACGCTGCTGCTCATCGCGGGCATGCTGCCCTTCGCGCAGGCGCTCGAGGTGACCGGCGGCATCGACCTCGCGGCCGACGCGCTGCTGTCGGCGTTCGGCGACGCGGGGCCGCGCGTGCTGCTCATGGCGCTGTTCGCGACGACGGCCGTCATCGGACTGTTCGTGTCGAACACCGCGACCGCCGTGCTCATGGCTCCGATCGCGATCACGACCGCCGAGCACCTCGGCGTCTCGCCGTACCCGTTCGCCATGATCGTGATCCTGGCGGCGTCGTCGGCCTTCATGACGCCGGTGTCGTCGCCGGTGAACACGCTGGTGGTCGAACCCGGGCGGTACCGGTTCGGCGACTTCGTGCGCGTCGGCGTGCCGTTCACCGCGATCGTGCTGGTCGTGAGCGTCTTCCTCGTGCCGATCCTGCTGCCGTACTGAGCGCGTGTCCCCGCCGCGCGGAGGGTGTGCGCGCGTGGTGTAGGTTCGGTTCTCGTCGCGTACGGATGAGGCACCTGGGGGCGGAGGCGATGGTCGATGAGGGCGCGACGGATGCCCCCGAGGTCGACCCCCGTGCCCGGGCCCGCGTCGTGCGCGACGGCCTCGCCGTAGGGCTCGCGACGGCCGCCTACGGCATCTCGTTCGGTGCGCTGGCGGTGGCCGCGGGGCTCGACGTCTGGCAGGCGTGCGTGCTCAGCCTCGTCATGTTCACGGGCGGGTCGCAGTTCGCGCTCGTCGGCGTGATCGCGGCGGGCGGGGCCGCCGCGGGACCGGCGGCGATCGCGAGTTCGGTGATGCTCGGGCTCCGCAACGTGGTCTACGGCATGCGCATGGCGCCCATCGTGCAGCCGACGGGGTGGAAGCGCGTCGTCGCGCCGTGGTGGACCATCGACGAGTCGGTCGCCGTGGCCCTCGCGCAGCGCGTGCCGTCGCTGCAGCGCGTCGGATTCTGGGCCACCGGGGCGGCGATCTACGTGGGGTGGAACCTCACGACGCTCCTCGGCGCGCTCATCGGCGACGCGCTCGGCGACACGTCGGCCTGGGGGTTGGACGCGGCCGCGGCCGCCGCCTTCCTGGGGTTGCTCTGGCCGCGACTGAAGTCGGTGCAGGCGGGCGCCGTCGCGGCCGCGGCGGCCGTCGTCGCCGCGCTGACGACGCCCGTGCTCGCGCCGGGCCTGCCGGTGCTCGTCGCGGCCGTGGTCGCGGTCGTCGTCGGCTGGTGGAACCTGTTCGGTCGCCGCCGTGTGCCGGAGGTGCCCGCATGACGCTGTGGCACACGGTGCTGATCGCCTCGGTCGCCTGCGCAGCGCTCAAGTTCGCCGGCTACCTCGTGCCCGCGGGGTTCCTCGAGCGCGAGCGCCCCGCACGCATTGCCGACCTCCTCACGATCGCGCTGCTCGCCGCGCTCATCGCCGTGCAGACGCTCGGCGCCGGGCAGGCGCTCGTGGTCGACGCGCGCATCCCCGCGCTCATCGTGGCCGCCGCGCTCTACGCGGTGCGGGTGCCGTTCGTGCTCGTGGTCGCGGCGGCCGCGGCGGTGGCAGCGGGCATCCGCGCCGTCACCTGAGCGAGGGACGCGATCAGGCGTCGAGGTCGTCGACCCCGGGCATCCAGCTCACGCCCGGTACGCCCCAGCCGGCCTTGCGGGTCAGCTTCGCGACCGTCTTGCGGTCGCCGTCGCCGAGCCGGTCGACGTAGAGCACGCCGTCGAGGTGGTCGTACTCGTGCTGGAAGATGCGCGCGAGCCACCCCTCGGCCTCGATCTCGTACTGCTCGCCGTCGAGATCGGTCGCGCGCAGCAGCGCCCGCTCCGCCCGGCGGAGCGGGAACCGCTCGCCCGGGAACGACAGGCACCCCTCCGACTCGGTGGCCTCGTCCGGGTCGCCGGGGATCGGCGGACTGATCCAGAGCTCGGGGTTGATCGCCACCCCGCGCCACTCGCGATCCTCCTCGTCGGTCCAGCCGAACGTGAACAGCCGCAGCGGCACGCCGACCTGGGGGCCCGCGAGGCCGACGCCGGGGGCGGCGTCCATGGTCTCGAACATGTCCCGCACCAGCATCCGCAACTCGTCGTCGATGACCTCGACCGGGTCGGCGGGGGCGTGGAGCACGGGGTCGCCCGTGATGCGGATGGGGAGGACGGCCATGGCTCAAGGATATCGACGCCCGCGGAGGGTAGGGTCGGAGCGTGGATCCGGACCTCTCCGAGCTGACCGAGCAGATCGCGCTCGATCCGACCCAGTTCATCGGCATCCCGCTCGCGCTCATCGGCGCGGTGTTCCTGTCGCTCGGCGCGCAGTTCCAGCACCGCGGCGTCGCGAAGGTCGAGAAGAACACCGTCACGTCGGTGGGCAAGGGGCTGAACGGCCGCCAACTCGCGCTGCTGCTCGCCCGGCCCTCGTGGGTGCTCGGCACCGTCATGCTCGGGCTCGCGATCGTCTTCCAGCTCTCGAGCCTCTACTTCGCACCGCTGATCGTGGTGCAGCCGCTCGGGGCGATCGCCCTCGTGATCACGGCGATCCTCAACTCCCGGGTCGCGCACGTGAAGCTCAACCGCCGCTCCATCATCGCGATCTCGATGTGCGTCGGCGGCGTGTTCCTGTTCGTCGGCGTCGCGGCGTTCACCGCCGTCGACACGCGCGTGACCGATCAGGACCTCTACACGATCCTCATCATCCTCGCGGTGACGCTCGTGCTGCTCGGCACCGCGTTCGCCTTCCTCCGGCACCGCATGCGCGCCATCTTCTACGTGCTCGGCGCCGGGTTCCTCTACGGGTTCGTCGCCACCCTCGCGAAGGTCATCCTGGGGCGCATCGAGCAGGAGGAGTTCGACTGGCTCACGCTGCTCTGCGTCGTCGCGCTGCTCGCGGCGACCGCGCTCGGGGCGTACTTCGTGCAGAACGCCTACGCGACCGGGCCGCCCGACCTCGTGATCGCGGGCCTCACCGTCGTCGACCCGATGGTCGCGGTCGGCATCGGCATCGTCGTGCTGGGGGAGGCGTCGCAGGCGCCGCCGTGGGCGAGCGTGGTGTTCGTCATCACGGGCGTCGTGGCCGTCTGGGGCGTGTTCGAGCTCGCCCGGCACCACCCGCAGACACGGCCCTGACGGGCGTCGCGAGCGACATGCGAACAGGTCCGAAGCAGGGGCGCCGGGTTAGGCTAGGGTGCTGATCACGCGGCCGACCATCCCGAATCCGCGCTGAACCGGGCGTTTCGCTTTCCCCACGACGTTGACCGAACAGGACCACCACCACGTGTCTGACACCCCCGCCGCGCATGCCGACGTGACCTCCGGGGCGGAGACCGACCGGCCCCTGCGCGTCCTGATCGGGGCCGACACCTTCGCACCCGACGTGAACGGTGCCGCCCGGTTCGCCGAGCGGCTCGCCGCCGGGCTCGTGGAGCGCGGCCACGAGGTGCACGTCGTCGCCCCCTCGCCGAGCCGACGGAGCGGCACGTGGACCGAGGTGCACGAGGGGCAGGAGCTCATCGCGCACCGCCTGCACAGCTGGCGCTGGTACCCGCACGACTGGCTGCGCTTCGCGCTGCCCTGGCGCATCCGCCAGAACGCGGCCCGCATCCTCGACGAGGTGCAGCCCGACGTGGTGCACTTCCAGTCGCACATCGTCGTCGGGCGCGGCCTCGCGATCGAGGCGCAGGCCCGGGGCATCCGCATCATCGGCACGAACCACTTCATGCCCGAGAACATGCTCGAGTTCACGCTGATCCCGAAGGCGTGGCAGGAATGGGCGGTCGGGCTGGCCTGGAAGGCCGCGCGGCGCACGTTCGGTCGCGCCGAGGCCGTGACCACGCCGACCCGGCGCGCGGCCGAGTTCCTCGAGAAGTACACCGGCCTCGAGGGCGTGCGCGCCATCTCGTGCGGCGTCGACGCCGGCCGGTACTCGCCCAACTGGGAGCCGCGCACCGAGAACCGCATCGTCTTCGTCGGCCGGGTCACGGGCGAGAAGCAGATCGACGTGCTGCTGCGCGCAGCGACGCTGCTGCCGCCCGAGCTCGACGCGCAGATCGAGATCGTCGGCGGCGGCGACCAGAAGCGCAACCTCGAGCACCTCGCGGTCGAGCTCGGCATCGCCGATCGGGTGACCTTCACCGGCTACGTGACCGACGAGCAGCTGCGCGACGTCTACCACCGGGCATCCGTGCTCGCCATGCCCTCGATCGCCGAGCTGCAGTCGATCGTGACGATGGAGTCGATGGCGTCCGCGCTGCCCGTCGTCGCCGCGAACGCGATGGCCCTGCCGCACCTCGTGCACGACGGCGAGAACGGCTACCTGTTCGAGCCGGGCAGCCCGGAGGACCTCGCCGCGAAGCTCCGCATGGTGCTCGAGGCCGACCCCGAGCGCTACGCCGAGTTCAAGCGCGAGTCGCTGCGGCTCATCGCCGCGCACGACATCCAGCGCACGCTGACGACGTTCGAGAGCCTGTATCGTGGTGAGCCGGTGACCGACCCGGTCACCGACGGTGCGTCGGTGGCTCATCCCGAGTGACCGAGCGCGCGGGGCGGTAGCTCAGCCGGTTAGAGCAGTGGACTCATAATCCATCGGTCACGGGTTCAAGTCCCGTCCGCCCTACGGCCTCAGCCCAGCACGTCGTCGAGCGTCGGGTGCAGGTGCCGGGTAACGAGCACGGATGCC
Source organism: Agromyces mangrovi (assembly GCF_030296695.1). NCBI lineage: Bacteria > Bacillati > Actinomycetota > Actinomycetes > Micrococcales > Microbacteriaceae > Agromyces > Agromyces mangrovi (ex Wang et al. 2018). The sequence continues at coordinate 3,339,969 of NZ_AP027737.1, forward strand.
GCGTGCCGGGCGCCTTCCTCGAGCGCAGCGTCGACCCGGGCGCCGTCGAGCACCGCGTGCAGCGCGCCCGACATGAACGCGTCTCCCGCGCCGTTCGCGTCGACCACGTCGACCGGCACGGCATCGACGCGGTGCTCGCGCAGCGTCGTGCCCTCGGACGAGACCGCGATCGCACCCTCGGCGCCGAGCGTGCAGACCGCCAGGCGCGCGCCGTCGGCGACCACCCGCCGCAGGAACGGCATGGGCGCGCCGATGCGATCGGCGTTCAGGAACACGGCGTCCGCGGCCTCGAGGAACGGGCGGTGGAATTCGCTCGCCCCGTCGTAGTCGTGCAGGTCGGTCCAGATCGGGCGCCCGGTCGCGCGGGCCGCGGGGATGAGGCGTCGTGAGCGCTCCGACAGGTCGAGCACGATGACCGAGGCATCCGCCATCGCCGCCACGAGCCGGTGATCCTCGGACGACGGGTGATCGTCGGGCGTGGAGAGGTAGATCGAGACCCGCTCGCCCGCGGGGGTCATCAGGTTCAGGTGGCGTTCGGTCCGCACGCCGTCGACGACGTCGAGGTCGAGCCCGGGCACGCGCGTGAGCACGTCCCGGAGGTGCGCCCCGTCGGCATCACCCGCGAGCAGGGTGAACAGGGAGACCGGGCGGCCGAGCGCCGCGAGGCCGAGCGCCTTGCCGGCCGACGTGCCGCCGACCGTCTCGTGGTCGCCGAGCGCGAACTGCATGTGCGGCACCGGCTCGGGCAGGTGGCCGACCTCCACGATCCGGTTCCACGACACCGGCCCCGAGACGACCACCCTGCTCACCACGTGCGTACTCCTGTCCGGCCGCGCGATCGACGCAGCATCCGCTCGATTCTGCCAGTGCTGCCCCTGTGCTGAACTGAGCAATGCTCGCGTACGATCGAGCTCGACCCGACCAGGACGTGGGGCCGTGGCTCGGGTGCTCCCTCCGACCCGAACGCCGCGGTAGACCGGCCGGTCGCGGAGAGGAACGATGGCGATGGTGCGCGGGGCACACCTGATGGCTGTCGAGTGACCAACTCAACCCTGCGTCGGCACCAGGTCCGATCCGGGCGCCGGCGCCTCGTCTCCCTCGCATCAGGAGTGTCCCATGGGTGCGCTCACCGACTTCTACCGGAACCCGACCCTCTCGGACGGCTTCGGATCCACGCTCCCGCCCCGTACCAACCCGCATCGGGGCCTGGACTTCCCGCATGCGCTTGGCACCCCCGTGCCGGCCTACTCGCCGGGCGTGGTCGTCACGTCGCAGGAGCACCCGGTACTCGGCGTGATCGTCCAGGTGAAGGGCAGGAACGGACGCTTCGTCGGCTACCGCCATCTCCGTCGCTCCGCGCCACGATTGGACGTGGGCGCGCGCGTCCGGGCCGGCACGATCATCGGGCAGGTCTCCGACACGGGGTCGGCAGCGCACCCGTTCCATCACTGCACGACCAACAGTTCCAACGCTCGCGGCGTCTTCGGGGAGTTGGGGGTCGAGGATCCCTGGCCGTTCATCCAGCGCACGATCCGCGGTGTCGGGTACACCGGCCCGGTCGACGGCAGGCCGGGGCCCGAGACGTGCCGCCTGGTGCAGGTCTACGCGCGGAAGTTCGGCGACTACACCGGCGCGATCGACCGCAAGCTCGGTCCGAACGGCTGGGCGGGCTTCGCAAAGGGACTCGAACGCTCGTAGACGGCGGATCGCATCCAGCGGGCGGGGAGCGATTCAGGGCGCGCACCGAGCCGCCCGTCGATCCACGGTCCTAGGCTCCGGCCAGGCCCGATCGCGAGAGAGGGAACATCATGGCGATGCACGGCAAGTCGGCCGACGAACTCGTGGCGACGAACGGGGACGACCCCGGTCCGCGCGATGTGGACGGGCGTCAGCAGTTGCGGGTCCTCGAGTTGCGCGTCCACGGGATCGGGAACACCTCGCCCGCGAAGATGCTTGGCTCGGAGGAGGACGACGTCGCACGTCGCGACGGGGACGACCTCGGGTCGTTCTGGGTGCGCAGGGACGCCGCGCGGAACGGTGGGATCGCGAGGACGGAGGCGTACTCGTGGGGCGGACTCGCGCGAGCGGGCGGATCGGCGATCGCGGTGGTTGCACGGGTGTTCGTCCACGTCGGATGGCTCTTCGTGCTGCCGTTCGGGCTCTGCAACCTCGCGTACTGGATGCGCCCCATCCCCGGGCAGAAGCAAGCGCCCGAAGGGTGGGACGGCGGTCGCGGCGCAGCCACGATGCGCGTGTTCGCACTCGTCCTCACGCTCATCTACGTCGCCGCGTTCATGTCGGTCGCCGTCGACCTGGTCGCCATCCAGTGCCTCGGGCCCACCGCCACCGTCCAGTGCGAAGGCCTGCCGGGATGGATCGACCGACTCGACGACCTGGATCGCAGCGCGCGGGTCGCGCTGCTCAGCCTCGCACCGGTCGCGGCGATGCTGCTGCTCTACCTGATCGCCCGACACGGCCGCGTCGCATGGGAACCGAACGTGCACCGATTCGCTGCGGACCACCTCGGCACCAAGACGGACGGCGGAGCCGCCGCCGACGGCGACCCGGCGGCGCACCGCGCGAGCGATGGGCACATGCAGGGCCCGGACGCGACGTCGCACCCGGAGCCGAGCGGGAACGCCGACGAGCCCGCGGTCGATCGGCCACTGCTCGCCACCTTCGGCTTCTGGGCACGCTCGCGCGTGGGGGCGACGACCGAGCGGTTCCACTTCGCTGCGGTCCTCGCGTTCGTCACGCTGCTCGTCGCGGTGGATTCCACGCTCGCCCCGACCGGCTGCGCCCATCCCGCTCAGGCCCTCACGTGCAGCGTCGAGGCGCTCACGAGCGGGAGCGAGCGCACCGTCATGCTGGTGCTGGGGGCTGCCGGCGGAGTGCTGCTCCTGTTGTGCGTGGTCGGCGTGTCGATCGCCGCGACGAACACGAAGCCGGACGGCGTGCGCGCGCGCATGGACATCCGGCGAAAGCGTGTCTTCTCCTCGATCACGCTCACTGCCGCGGTGCTGGTCTACGCGGGTGAAGTCGCCTACGCCGGGCTGAACGGCCCTTCGACCGACGGGGACCAGGGTACGCAGGCGCTCGGGCTGCTCGCCGCACCGACCATCCTGCTCGCAGTCGGCGTGTTGATCGCCTTCTTCGGTGCAGCATGGGGAACCGTGCTCGCCCCGTCCGCCGGGCCGCGTCGGGCCTGGGTTCGGACCCATGCCCGCGATTGGTGGCCGGTCATCGTGACCGCCCTCCCGCTGGTGCTCTTCGGTGCCGCGATCGTCGTCGGCCGCTTGGAGCCCGACGCGGCGGGAGGCTGGCTCGGCGTCGGGGCGGTGCTGCTCCTCATCTTCCTGCTCATCGTCGTCGGGGTCGGCGTCCGGCGCCAGGACCCGAAGGATCGACGAGTCCGAGGGTGGTGGGGACTGGGACCGTGCGTGGGCATGCTGACTGCGCTGCTGGCATCGATGGTGCTCTCGAGCCTGCTCGTGCTCGGCGTCACGACCTGGCTCGACGGCACTCCCGACGAGGCCGCGTTCGTCCTGCCGCCCGCGTACACGCGGTTCGCCGTCGCCCTGATGGCGATCGTGGTCGCGAGCGTTCTCGTCATCGGCATCGCCGCGCTCCTCCAGCTCGTCCGCCTGCCGCGGTTCAGCGTCCCGCTGCTGGTTCCGGGTGCGGACGAAGGCGAGCTCGGCGGGACGACGTCGCCGGGCTCCGGCTATCCGGGGCATGAGTCGGCGAGTGCGACCGGCCGCGCGCGGCAGGCGGCGCTCGCTCGGCGGCACGCGCAGCTGGCGCACCGCGGTGAGCCCGCGATCGGGTGGATCGCCGCGTTCGCCGCCGTCGGCTTCCTCGTGATGGGCGCGTTCCCGCTGATCGAGTCCGCGGTCGTGCCGTTCGACGACGGCGTGGAACAGTGGTTGCGCGACGCGTACGGAGCAGTGTCGCAGGCGAGCGTGGCGGCACTCGTCGCCGTCGCGCTCCTGGCTGTCGGAGCGGTTGCCGCCGCTGCAGCGACGAAGGCGGACCGGCCGCTCGCGCTGTTCTGGGACGTCATGTGCTTCTTCCCGCGTGCCGGGCACCCGTTCGCTCCGCCGTGCTACTCGGAACGCGCCGTGCCCGAACTCACCAACCGCATGCACCGCTGGCTGGAGTCCGAGGACGCATCGGCGGACGAGGAGCCCGGCACGCCCGTCGTCGTGCTCGCCGCGCACTCGATGGGCTCGGTCGTCGCGGCGGCGTCGCTCTTCGCGTTGGTCGACAACGCGGAGGGTGCCAGGGACGACGAGGTGAAGCGCATCGCGCTGCTCACGTACGGGACGCAGCTCCGGGCGTTCTTCAGCCGCTTCTTCCCGAGCGTGCTCGGCCCCGAGGACCTCGGTGTGCCCGGCGTGCACGCACCATCGCTCTGGAGAGGGGACCCCTGGAGGCGTCAGGTGCGCATCGATTTCGGACTCGACGCCCTCCCCGCCGCGGCGGGCACGGCCAGGCGAGGAACGATCGTCTCGACCGATCGGGAGTTCAACATGCGTGCGCTCATGGGCGATGGCGCCCGGTGGACGTCGCTGTGGCGTCGGACCGATCCGCTCGGCTTCCCGGTCGAGAGCTACGCGACCGTGCCGGGCGGCATCGATCGCGGTGCCGCGGAGTCACGGCCCGCAAGCTACCTGTGGGAGATCGCCACACACGGCGACTACCTGGATTCGGCGCAGTACCTGCGGGCGCGGAGCGACCTGGTCGACGCGATCGCGACGGCAGTGAGTGACGACCATGGCGTCGGGTCGGCACGGGTCGACGGGTCACGGCGGTTCCCGCGAACCCAGTAGCGTAGACCCGATGTCTACGCCTGTCAGCGCCGTGGTCCATGGATCCATCGGCCACCTCAGCCTCGACCGACCGGACTCGATCAATGCGATCGACCTCGCCATGATGCAGGCGCTCACCGAGACGCTCGACGAGTGGGCGGCGGACGATGCCGTCGAGGCCGTCCTGCTCGACGGCGTCGGCGACTACGGATTCTGCGCGGGCGGCGACTTCCGCGAGATCCTCCAGCGCGCGGCCGAGGGCATGACGATCGGCTCGGTGTTCTTCCGCAACGAGTACCGGGTGATCGCGAAGCTCGCCGAGTACCCGAAGCCGATCGTGTCGATCATGCACGGCATGACGATGGGCGGCGGCATCTCCCTCGGCGGACACGTCTCCACCCGCGTGGTCACCGACCGCGCCAAGCTCGGCCAGCCGGAGACCGGGTACGGTTTCGTGCCCGACGGCGGCGCGACCTGGCGACTGGCGCGCACGCCGGGGGAGATCGGCACGTACCTCGCGCTCAACTCGGTCGACCTGACGGCCGCCGACGCGATCGCGTTGGGCTTCGCCGACCACCAGGTGCCGGCCGAGCGAGTGGGCGAGCTGGTCGAGGCGCTGTCGGATGCCTCGGACGAGACGCCCGAGTCGATCGTCGCCGGGTTCGCGGTCGATGCCGGCCCGTCGCCCGTGCTCGCGCGGCAGGACTGGATCGACGCCTGCTACTCGGCCGACACCGTCGAGCAGATCCTCGAGCGTCTCTGGTCGTTCTCGAACGGCCGCAGCGTCGGGGGCCTGAGCGCGGAGACCTCGAGCGACCCCGATGCGGCCGCGGCCGCGGGCGAGGCCGCCGAGACGCTGCTGAAGCTCTCGCCGACGGCGCTCGTCGCGACCCTGCGCTCGGTGCGCGCGGCGCGCGACGGCGAATCCCTGCGCGACGCGCTCGAGCGCGAGCTCCGCCTCGCCCGCTGGTTCACCACCCAGCCCGACCTCTTCACCGGTGTGCAGGCGCTCGTGGCGCAGAACACCGAGACGCTCCACCAGGACGTCGTGCCCGACTGGCGGCCCGCCGACCTCTCCCAGGTCGACCTCACCGACATCGTCGCCGCGATGGAGACCCCGCTGCGCCACAGCGTGTTCGACCGCGGCCTGGCGATTCCCGAGGACGGGGCGTAGCGGTTCGCGGCTGCCCAGAGGCATCCGCCCGCCCCTACGCTGAGGGCATGGATGCCGCCTACGAGGTCGTCGCCGAGACGCCGAGCGTGGAGACGTACCGCGAGCTGCGGGTGGTCGCGGGGCTCAGCCCGAAGTCCGAGGCGGCGGCGCGCATCGCGCTGCCGAACTCGTGGGCGTCGGTCGTCGTGCGCCACGACGGCGAGCCCGTCGGCATGGGGCGCGTGATCGGCGACGGCGGCTGCCACTTCCAGGTCGTCGACATCTGCGTGCGTCCCGAGCATCAGGGTCGCGGGCTGGGCAAGCGCATCATGGCCGCGCTCGTCGCCGATCTCGAGGCGCGCGTCCCCGAGGGCGGCTACGTCTCGCTCATCGCAGACGGCGACGCGAAGCACCTGTACGCGCAGTTCGGGTTCGCCGAGACCGCGCCGGCCTCGGTCGGCATGGCCCGCCGGTTCTGATCCGCCCCGGGCATCCGGCCGAGGTAGCCTCGGAGACATGCTCGACATCTCCACCCCGACGGGCGTCGCGTTCGCGTTGCTCGTGGTCGCCTCGCTCGTCACGACGCTGGTGCTCGCGGTGGTGCGCCTCGTGCGGATGCGGCACGAGGACGATGACGACGACGAGTGATCAGGTCGCGACCGCGTCCTCCGGCACGCGCAGCGCGTCGACCGCCGCATCGCCGCGGATCTCGCGCATGAGCCGCACGACCTCGTCGACCGCCTCCTCGGTGAGGCCCTGGCACATGACCGAGTAGGGACCCAGCGGTTCGAGCCCGCGGGCGCGGATGCGGATGACCTCCCAGCCGACCTCGTTGAGCGCGGCGTCCTTCTCCTGGTCGGAGCCCTCCTTGAGCCCCCGGTGCGCGCGCCCGCCGCGGCCGGGGTCGTCGTACTCGACCGCGATGCGCAGCTGCGGCACGAGGATGTCGGGCCACACCTCCTGCTTGCCGTAGAACATGCGCGCGGTGCGCACGGCGTTGACCTTGTGGTGCAGGCGGATGCGACGGGCGAGCATGATCTTCAGCCGCTGCTCGGTCGCGGAGGTGCGCGTGCGCAGGCCCGGCTTCATGAAGGCCAGCCCGGCCTCGCGGCCGGCCGCGCCGGGGGAGGCGGCGTTGCGGATGCACTTGGCGCAGCTCGGCCCCGTGAGCACGGATCGCACCGACGCACGGTAGCGGTCGTGGCCGCGCGCGCAGCGCCACTCGTACTCGGCGCCGACGCGGGTCTCGACGGCGACCGCGCGACGGTCGGGCGGGGCGGCCTTCGCGATGAGCTCCTTCCGCGAGCGGTGCGTCTCGTCGAGCAGCATGCACAGCGGGCACGGACGCGACAGCGACACGACGCCCTCGCCGCGCGGCGACCCGTGGCCGCAGCCGAAGCGCACCGCGGTCATCGGGCGGCTCCGGTACCGGTCGTACACGTGCCGGGCGCCGTCGGGTGGGGCTGCGTCGTCGTCATGCATCGGATGCTGCCAGCATCCGCCGACACCGGTCGGGCCGCCGCCTGCCGGCACGCCAGAATGGAACGGTGCAGCTCCTCCTCGCCCGTTCCGCGTCGGGCGCACCGTCGATCGTGCACCTCGACGCGGGCGTGGTCGAGCGGGTCGCCGACGACCGCCTCGCCGAGCGCGTCGCCGAGCTCGAGGCGGACGAGCCGCGCTGGGTCTGGAGCGACACCCGGCACTGGTATCGCGCGCTGCTCGCGGCGGGCGTGCGCGTCGAGCGCTGCCACGACCTGCGCCTCGCGCGCGCGATCCTGCGCGGGTCGGCCGCCGTCGACGGGTACGACCGCGAGGCCGGCGCCGACGCGGGGTGGGAGGCGGCCCCCGAGGAGCACGTGCCGAGCGCCCGGCAGGCCGCGACGCCGCTGTTCGAGCTCGGCGAGTTCGAGGCATCCGCCGGCCTCCGCCCGCTCGCGGACCTGCACTCGGCCGCCGAGTCGATGGCCGAGCACGAGCGCCAGGAGGCCGCGCTCGAGTCAGCGGGCGCGGATGCCTCCCGGCTGCGCCTGCTCCTCGCCGCCGAGTCGGCCGGGGCCCTCGTCGCCGCCGAGATCCACGCCGGCGGCATCCCCTGGCGACGCGATGTGCACGAGGCGGTGCTCGTCGCCGCACTCGGCGACCGCCCTCCCGCGGGACGCAAGCCCCGTCGCCTCGAGGAGTTGCAGGCCGAGATCGGCGCGGCGCTCGACGGCGCCGTGCAGCCCGACTCGCAGGCCGACCTGCTCCGTGCGCTCCGGCAGGCCGGACTGTCGGTGCGCAGCACACGGGCGTGGGAGCTGCAGGAACTGGATCACCCGGCCATCCCGCCGCTGCTGGAGTACAAGAAGCTCGCCCGCCTGCTCTCGGCGAACGGCTGGGCGTGGCTCGACGAGTGGGTGCGCGACGGGCGCTTCCGGCCGGACTACCTGCCGGGGGCGTGGTCACCGGACGCTGGGCGACCCGCGGCGGCGGCGCGCTGCAACTGCCGAAGGCCGTGCGCGGCGCGGTCGTCGCCGACCCGGGCTGGAAGCTCGTCGTCGCCGACGTGGCGCAGCTCGAGCCGCGCGTGCTCGCCGCGATGGCCGGCGACGGCGCGATGGCCGAGGCGGCGCGCGGCGCCGATCTCTACGACGGCATCGTGGCCCGCGGCGTCGTTGCCACGCGCGACGAAGCGAAGGTCGCCATGCTCGGAGCGATGTACGGCGCCTCGAGCGGCGACGGCGGCCGGCTCGCCCCGCGGCTCGGGCGGGCGTACCCGCGTGCGATGGGCCTCGTCGACGAGGCCGCGCGCGTGGGCGAGCGCGGGGGAGTCGTCTCGACGTTGCTCGGTCGCAGCTCGCCGCTGCCGTCCGCCGACTGGCGTGCGCTGCAGTCCGCAGCATCGCAGCCCGACGCGACCCCGGCCGACGAGCGTCGGGCGCGGACGACCGCGCGCGAGTGGGGCCGGTTCACGCGCAACTTCGTCGTGCAGGGCACGGCGGCGGAGTGGGCGCTGTGCTGGCTCGCCGAGATACGCCGCGGGCTGCACGGGCTCGGCGCGACCGGGTCGGCGCCGCGTTCGACGGCCTCCGGCCCGGTCTTCGCAGGGCGAGCGCACCTCGTCTACTTCCTCCACGACGAGGTGATCGTGCACGCCCCGGCCGAGCAGGCGGATGCCGCGGCCGACGTCGTGCGCACCGCGGCCGAGCGCGCGGCCGGCCTGCTGTTCGGCGAGGCACCGGTCGACTTCCCGCTCGACCTCGCGATCGTCGACCGCTACGCGGACGCCTGACCGGCAGGCGCCTCGCGGGCGGCCGCGGGCCTGCGCCCACGACGCGGGCGCTCGGCGGAGAACGCGAACGCCACGTCGCTTGAAGCGGCGGCACCGGCGGCTTGTTCGAGCCAGGCCAGCATCGCCCGCGCTCGATCGTCGTCGGCGTCGTCCGCCAGGGCACGGAGGCCCGCGCCGTCGGCACCCGATCGGCTCGGGGCATCCGTCTCGCCGTCGCCACCCGCCGAATCGCCCCACCACGCCGCCTCGCGTGCGATCGTGCGCGAAGCGTCGACGTCGGGCAGCGAGAGCGCGATGAGCACCCGGTCGATGGTCTCCGCCCAGGCGTCGGCGTCGCGCTCGCCCTCGGCATCCAGCCACGCGGACGCGGCGGCGCGCCCGGAGCCGGTCAGCCGATGCAGCGGCAGGCCGTCGTGCGTCGAGCCGGCCGACTCGACGAGCGACTGCCTGGCGAGCCGCTCGAGCGTGGCGTACGTCTGCCCGACGTTGATGCGCCGCCTGCCGCCCGTGCGACGCGTGAGTTCGTTGTGGAGCTGGAAGCCGTACGCCGGACCTGCGGTGAGCAGGGCGAGGAGCGCATCGCGGACGGCCATGTCTCCTCCGGGTCGGGACGAATCTGCTCACCGAGCATACCGTTTCCACGCGCATCACGATGCGGCGCACGCATCCGCGACCCGCGGATCACACCCTTGTCATTCGCACGGTGCTGGGGGAAGATGGGGTCGACGCGAGCGATCGTGTCGACAGCTGAACACGAAGCTCCATCCGTTGCCTGAGGTCGTAGGGGAAGACGCACCTCGAGAAACGGAGCAGGAGATGACGGATGCAACTCGGCAGGCGCGGCCTGCGCGGGGCGTGATCTACGTGCACTCAGCGCCTCGCGCCCTCTGCCCGCACGTGGAGTGGGCGATCGGCCGTGCGCTCGGCACCGCGGTCAGCCTCGACTGGAGCGAGCAGCCGGTGCTCCGCGGCGCGCAGCGCGGTGAGCTGTACTGGGAGGCGACCCAGGGCTCCGGGGCGGCCATCGCGTCCGCGCTGCGCGGCTGGGAGCACCTGCGCTTCGAGGTGACGGAGGACCCGTCGCCCGGATCGGACGGCGCGCGCTGGATGCACACGCCCGACCTCGGCGTCTTCCACGCCCAACTCGACACGGCCGGCAACATGGTCGTGCCCGAAGACCGCATCCGCTACGCGATGGAACTCGCGGGCACGGACGCAGTCGAACTGCACCGGGAGCTGCGGCTCGCGCTCGGGCAGGAGTGGGACGACGAACTCGAGCCGTTCCGTCACGCGAGCGACTTCGCACCCGTGGTCTGGCTGCACAAGGTGGGGTAGCGGTCGGGCCCGCGAGCCGGGAAATGGCGCTCCGCGTCGTCGGACGAGGGATTCCCCGGCGGTGCGTACGAGTGAAACGCACCCGGCTCGCTCCCGCGGGCGGTGGGATGCACACGGTGCATCCGCCGCCCGCCCCCAATGTTCGGGGCGACCGCGCCGCGTGTCAGGGCAGCAGCGAGCGCTCGAGCTCCTCGATCGGGGCGTACCAGCCCTGGTCGAGCACGAACGTCTGGAGCTGCTTGTCGAGGCCGAGCACCACGCCGATGCCCACGATCACGAGCAGCACGCCCACCGCACGGCGCAGCCAGCCGTTCGGGTCGGCGAGCCAGCCGAGCTTCCGGGCGAGCCCCTGGCCGGCGAGGCCGATGAGCAGCAGTGCGAGGGCGAGGCCGATCGCGTACATCGAGACGTAGAGCGTGCCCTCGGCGAGCGACGCGGGCAGCACGGTCGCGACGATGAGCGCGTACGTCGGGCTGCAGCTCGAGAACGCCGGGCCGAGGGCTGCGCCCAGCATGACGTCGCCGCCGAGCCCGCCGCGCCGGTAGCCCGCGTCGAGCAGTCGGCCCCCGCCCGCCTGGAGGCCGGTCGCGAGCTGGATGCGCTCCCACGTGCGCGGCATCGCGAGGGTCAGGCCGAAGACGGCGACGATCACGCCCGAGATGAGCTGCCAGACGAGCAGGGGCACGCCGAGGAGGGCGGTCGTGGCCTTGAGCAGCATCGTGAACGCCACGACCGAGACGGCGAGGCTCGCGGCGATGACGAACGGGCGGTACCAGGAGCGCTCCGCCGTCGCCGCATCCGACGAGGTGCGCACCACGGAGCCGCCGACGATCACCGGCAGCAGGGGCAGCACGCACGGGGCGAGCACGGTCAGCACGCCCGCGGCGAACGAGGCGAGGGTGAGGGCGAGCACGGGGTGTCGTCAGCTCCCGGCGATGCCGAGCGCGGCGAGCGACGGCGCGAGCACCGGCTGCTCGTAGGCGACGTAGCGGTCGATCAGCGCGCCCGAGTCGTCGACGTGCACGAGCGTGGTCTGCAGGGTGACCCCGTACTTCGCCCGGAGGTCCTGGTTCGAGTCGTAGTCGACCTTGAGCACCGTCACGCCGTCGGGCACGCCCGCGCCCTGGATGTCGGCCTCGAGCGCGCGGCACTGGGGGCACCAGGTCGCGTGGAAGAACAGCACCTTCTCGCCCTCCGCGGCCTCGAGCGTGGCGGGGGAGTAGTCGACGTAGGCGCCGGGCGTGGCGGCTGCCTCCTCGGACGCCTCCGCGGGCTCCTCGGTCGGGGCGGGCGACTCGGTCGCCGCGTCCTCGGTCGGGGCGGGCGCCTCGGCGGTGGCGCTGGGGCTCGCGGTGGACGCGGTATCGGTCGCGTCGCCGCCGGTGGAGGCGAAGACGACGGCGATCGCGACCCCGCCGGCGACGAGCGCGCCGACGACGATGAGGGCGATGTTCCGGGGGTTCACGGGGCCCATTCTGGCATCCGCTGCCGCGCGTTCCCGCAACGGCCGAGGGGCCGTCACCACCCCGTAAGGATTGGCGACGGCCCCTCGGGCACGTGCGTCGGACGCGTCAGGCGGTGCGGAACGCGGCGACTGCGTTGTGCCCGCCGAAGCCGAACGAGTTGCTGATCGCGAGCGCGTCGCCGTCGCCCAGCGGGCGGGGCTCGGTGACCACGTCGAGCGGGATCTCCGGGTCCTGCTCCGACAGGTTGATCGTCGGCGGCATGACCCGCTCGGACAGCGCGAGCACCGTGAACATCGCCTCGATCGCGCCCGCGCCGCCGAGCAGGTGCCCGGTGGACGACTTGGTCGCGGTGACGGCGATGTCGTCGAGCCCGTCGCCGAACACGCGGCGCAGGGCGTTGTACTCGGCGATGTCGCCGACCGGCGTGCTCGTGGCGTGCGCGTTGATGTGGCGCACGTCCGACAGCTCGGCACCGGCGTTGCGCACGGCGGCGATCATGGCGCGAGCGGCCGCCGAGCCCTCGGGGTCGGGCGCGGTGATGTGGTACGCGTCGCTCGTGATCGCTCCGCCGAGCACCTCGGCGTAGATGCGGGCGCCACGGGCCTTCGCGTGCTCCTCCGTCTCGAGCACGAGCGCGGCCGCGCCCTCGCCGAGCACGAAGCCGTCGCGGCTCACGTCGTAGGGCCGGGAGGCGACCGCGGGGTCGTCGTTGCGGCGCGAGAGCGCCTGCATGGCGGCGAACGAGGCGATCGGCAGCGGGTGGATGGCCGCCTCCGAGCCGCCGGCGATCACCACGTCGGCCAGGCCGTCCTGCAGGTGGTCGTACGCGTTGACGATGGCCTCGGTGCTCGAGGCGCACGCCGAGACGACGGTGCGGATGCCGGCGCGGGCGTGCAGGTCCATGCCGATCGCCGCGCCCGGGCCGTTCGGCATGAGCATCGGCACGGTCATCGGCAGCACGCGTCGCGGGCCGCGCTCGCGCAGGGTGTCCCACGCGTCGAGCAGCGTCCAGACGCCGCCGATGCCGGTCGACCAGTCGACGGCGAGTCGCTCGGGGGCGACCTCGGGGGCGCCGGCATCGGCCCAGGCCTCGCGGCCGGCGACGAGGGCGAACTGGCTCGACGGGTCGAGCCGCTTGGTCTCGTGGCGCGCCAGCACGTCGGCGGTCGGCACGGTCGCCTGTGCGGCGAAGGTCACGGGGAGCTCGTGCTCCGCGGCCCAGTCGGCCTCGATGGCGCGAGCACCGGAGGTGCCGGCGAGGAGGGCCTTCCAGCTGTCGACGGCGGTGCCGCCGAGCGGGGTGGTGGCGCCGATTCCCGTGACGACGATCTTCTTGGTCATGACGATGGACTCTCTCGGGGAGGGGGTGGCGGGGGCATGTCGTGGGGCCGGCCGACGAGCGGCCGGCCCCACTCGACGCGACTAGGCCTGGGCCTTGACGATGTAGCCGACGGCGTCGCCGACGGTCTTGAGGTTCTTGACCTCCTCGTCGGGGATCTTCACGTCGAACTTCTCCTCGGCGTTGACCACGATGGTCATCATCGAGATGGAGTCGATGTCGAGGTCGTCGGTGAACGACTTGTCCAGCTCGACCGTGTCGGTCGCGATGCCGGTCTCGTCGTTGATGAGCTCGGCCAGGCCGGCCAGGACTTCTTCGGTGGACAGTGCCATGGTGCGTTTCTCCTTGTGATGTCGCTCGTATGACCGGGGTTCAGTCTAGAGGGGGTGGATTGCGGCTCAGGGAAGAACCACGACTTGCGCGCCGAACACGAGGCCGGCGCCGAAGCCGATCTGCAGGGCGAGGCCGCCCGACAGCTCGGGGTGCTCGGTCAGCAGGCGGTGCGTCGCGAGCGGGATGGATGCGGCAGAGGTGTTGCCGGTGGTCTCGATGTCGCGGCCGATGACGACCGTGTCGGGCAGGCCGAGCTGCTTGGCGAACTCGTCGATGATGCGCATGTTGGCCTGGTGGGGGATGAAGGCGGCGAGATCGGATGCCTCGACGCCGGCGGCCTCCAGGGCCTGCTTGGCGACCTTGGCCATCTCCCAGACCGCCCAGCGGAACACCGCGGGCCCCTCCTGGCGCAGCGTCGGCCAGGCCGCGGTGCCGTCGCGGAACTCGGTGAGCTTGGCGTTCATCGAGACGACGTCGGCCTTCGAGCCGTCGGAGCCCCACACGGTGCGCGAGATGCCGGGCGTCTCGCTCGGGCCGATCACCGCGGCGCCGGCGCCGTCGCCGAGCAGGAAGGAGATCGAGCGGTCGGCCGGGTCGACGACGTCGGAGAGCTTCTCCGCGCCGATCACGAGCGCGTAGTGCGCGGCGCCGGTGCGGATGAGCGCGTCGGCCTGGGCGACCGCGTACGCGTAGCCGGCGCACGCGGCGTTCGAGTCGTAGGCCGCGGCGGGGTTCGCGCCGACGCGGTCGGCGACGATCGCGGAGATCGACGGCGTCTGCAGCGTGTTGCTGATCGTGGCGACGATGACGAGGTCGATCTCGGCGGGGTCGACGCCCGAACGTTCGATGGCCTCGCGGGCGGCCTCGGTCGCGAGGTCGACGGCGCCGATCTCGGCGCTGGCCCTCGTGCGGGTGACGATACCGGTGCGCTGGCGGATCCACTCGTCGGAGGAGTCGATCGGTCCGATCAGGTCGTCGTTCGGCACGATGCGGTCGCCGCGGGCCGCGCCCATCGCGAGGATGCGCGTGTACGCGGGGCCGGTCGCCTGCTTGAGGGTGGGGGTCGTCATGCGATGCTCTCTGGTCGGGGGCGGATGCCGGTCAGGCGGCGTCGAGGAGGTCGCGGGCCGCGGCCAGGTCGTCGGGCGTCTTCACCGCGACCGCCGGTACGCCGCGGAGTCCGCGCTTCGCGAGTCCGACCAGCGCGCCGGCCGGTGCCAGCTCGATGATGCCGGTCACGCCGCGGTCGGCGAACGACTCCATGCACAGGTCCCAGCGCACGGGGGACGAGACCTGGCCGACGATGAGCTCGAGGTAGCGGGCGCCCGAGTCGACGATCGTGCCGTCGTTGTTCGTCCAGAGCGGGAGGGCGGGGTCCTGCACCTCGAGCGACGCGGCCGCTTCGGCGAGCCGGTCGACCGCGGGGGACATGTACGCGGTGTGGAATGCACCGGCGACCTGCAGCGGCACGACGCGCGCGCCGCGCGGGGCGTCCTCGGCGAGCTTCGCGAGCGCATCGCGACTGCCTGCGACGACGACCTGGCCGCCGCCGTTGACGTTGGCGGGCGACAGGCCGAGCTCGGCGAGCTTCGCGTCGAGCGCGTCCGCCTGGCCGCCGAGCACCGCGCTCATGCCGGTCTCCTCGAGCGCCGCGGCCTCGGCCATGGCGGCGCCGCGCACCGCGACCAGGCGCATCGCATCCTGCTCCGAGAGCACGCCCGCGCCCGCGGCGGCCGTCAGCTCGCCGACCGAGTGGCCGGCGATGCCGCCGATGCGGTCGCGCCCGCCGTCGGCGGTGAGCGCGCGCAGCGTCATGAGGCCGGCGGCGACGATGAGCGGCTGCGCGACCGCGGTGTCGCGGATCGTGTCGGCGTCGCTCTCGGTGCCGTGGCGCACGAGGTCGACGCCGGAGGCATCCGACAGCTCGGCCAGATGGGCGGCGTACGACGGCTCTTCGAGCCAGGGCGAGAGGAAGCCGGGGGTCTGGGATCCCTGACCCGGGCACACGACGACGATCACCGTTCCAGTCTGCCAACGGCGCGCACGGCGCGAGTGTGCACTCTCGACAAGGCTCGGCACGGACCGTTGTCCGGATGCCACATGGTGCAGCGGGTCAGGTCAGGAGCGGCGCACGGGCGTGTCGTGGTCGCTCATGGACCCGATGATGAGCGCGGCCTGCAGGATGAGGGCCTCGCGCGCTCCGGTGGCATCCCACCCGATGACCTCCGAGACGCGCTTCAGGCGGTAGCGCACCGTGTTCGGGTGCACGAAGAGCTCGCGGGCCGTCGCCTCGAGCGAGCGGCCGTTGTCGAGGTAGCACCAGAGCGTCGTGAGCAGCTCGGTCGAGTGCGCTTGGAGCGGGCGGTAGATGCGGTGGACGAGCGTCGCACGGGCCAGCGGGTCGCCCGCGAGGGCGCGCTCGGGCAGCAGGTCGTCCGCGTGCACCGGGCGGGGGGCGTGTCGCCAGGAGCGGGCGACCGCGAAGCCGGCGAGTGCCGCGCGGGCGCTCTTCGACGCGTCGACGAGGTTCGGCACCTCGTGGCCGAGCACCAGGTGGCCGGGGCCGAAGTGCGGTTCGAGCGCCACCGCGATCTCCATGAAGCTGAGTGCCGCGGACGTGCCGATCTGCTCGTCGGCGTCGCGACTGCGTGGGTCGGCGCGCCCGACGACGAGCACGAGCCGGGAGCCCTGCACGCCGATGAGCACGTCGGCGGCCATGTGCCGCGCGGCCCGACGCACCTGATCGACGTCGAGCGACTTCGGTGTCGTACCCACGAGCACCGCGACTTCGCCGTGGCCGTGCCAGCCGAGCGCCGCGATGCGGCTCGGCAGCTCCTCGTCGTACTCGCCCGAGAGGATCGAGTCGACCACGAGCGCCTCGAGGCGCGCGTCCCAGAGGCCGCGCGCCTCGGCAGCACGGGCGTAGACGTCGGCCGCCGCGAAGGCGATCTCGCGCGAGTACAGCAGGATCGCCTCGCGCAGCGGCTCGCCGCCGTCCTTGACACGTTCCTCGACGACCTCGACGGTCACCCGGATGAGCTGCAGCGTCTGCTGCAGGCTCACCGATCGCAGCAGTTCACGCGGGGCGGCGCCGAACACGTCGGCGGCGATCCACGGCGTCGAGCGCGGGTCGTCGAACCAGGCGATGAACGAGGTGATGCCCGCCTGCGCGACGAGCCCCACGGCCGAACGGCGGCTCGGCGGCATGTCGCCGTACCACGGCAACGTGTCCTCGAGGCGCTTGAGCGTCGCGGTCGACAACTCTCCGGAGATCGTCCGCAGCCATGCGAGCGTCTCCGCCTTCGTCCGGTTGGGGGCCACTCGGCTAGCTCTCGCCCCCTGCGGTGCCGGTCGTGCCGGCGTTCACGTCGAGCAGGCGGTACTTCTCGATCGCCTGCGCCGGGATGCCCCGGTCGATCTCGCCGCGCTGGGCGAGCATCTCGAGCGTGCGCACCACGACCGACGGGCCGTCGATGGTGAAGAACCGGCGTGCGGCCGGGCGGGTGTCGCTGAAGCCGAAGCCGTCGGCGCCGAGCGTCGCGTACTCGCCGGGCACGTACGCGCGCACCTGGTCGGGCACCGCGTGCATGTAGTCGGTCACCGCGACGAAGGGGCCCTCGCTGCTCGCGAGCTTGCGCGTGAGGTACGGCACCTGCGGCGTGGCATCCGGATTCAGGAAGTTGTGCTCGTCGGCGGCGAGGCCGTCGCGGCGCAGCTCCGTCCAGGAGGTCACCGACCAGACGTCGGCCGAGACGCCCCAGTCGTCGGCCAGCAGCTGCTGCGCCTCGAGCGCCCACGGCACCGAGACGCCCGAGGCCATGATCTGCGCCTTCGGACCCTGCACCGAGGAACCCGAGATGCGGTGGATGCCGCGCTGGATGCCCTCGACGTCGACGCCCTCGGGCTCGGCGGGCTGCACGATCGGCTCGTTGTACACCGTGAGGTAGTACATGACATTCGGGTCGGGGTGCGAGCCGCCGTACATGCGCTCGAGTCCGGCGCGCATGATGTGGCCGATCTCGTAGCCGTAGGCCGGGTCGTAGGTGACGACCGCCGGGTTGGTCGAGGCCAGGAGCGGGGAGTGGCCGTCGGCGTGCTGCAGGCCCTCGCCGGTCAGCGTCGTGCGACCCGCGGTCGCGCCGATGATGAAGCCGCGCGCCATCTGGTCGCCTGCGGCCCACATGGCGTCGCCCGTGCGCTGGAAGCCGAACATGGAGTAGAAGACGTAGATCGGGATGAGGGGCTCGCCCTCGACCGAGTACGACGTGCCGACGGCGGTGAACGCCGCCATCGCGCCGGCCTCGTTGATGCCGACGTGCACGAGCTGGCCCTGCGGGCTCTCCTTGTACGCCAGCAGCAGCTCGCGGTCGACCGACGTGTAGTGCTGGCCGTTCGGGTTGTAGATCTTCGCGCTCGGGAAGAACGCGTCGATGCCGAAGGTGCGCGCCTCGTCGGGGATGATCGGCACGATGCGGTTGCCGAAGTCCTTGGCCCGCATGAGGTCCTTCAGCAGGCGCACGAAGGCCATCGTCGTGGCGATCTCCTGGTGGCCCGAGCCCTTCTTCGAGATCGCGTACGCCGAGTCCTCCGGCAGCGAGATCGCGGTGTGCTTCGTCCGTCGCTCCGGCAGGTAGCCGCCGAGCTCGCGCCGGCGCTCGTGCAGGTACTGGATCGCCTCGTCGTCCTCGCCCGGGTGGTAGTACGGCGGGAGGTACGGGTTCTCCTCGAGCTGCGCGTCCGAGATCGGGATGCGCATGGTGTCGCGGAACGTCTTGAGGTTGTCCAGCGTCATCTTCTTCATCTGGTGGGTCGCGTTGCGGCCCTCGAACGACGGGCCGAGCCCGTAGCCCTTGATGGTCTTGGCGAGGATGACGGTGGGCTGGCCCTTGTGCTCGGTCGCTGCCTTGAACGCGGCGTAGACCTTGCGGTAGTCGTGGCCGCCGCGCTTGAGGTTCCAGATGTCGTCGTCGGAGAGGTCCTTGACGAGCTCGAGCGCGCGCGGGTCGCGACCGAAGAAGTTCTCGCGCACGTAGGCGCCCGACTCGGCCTTGTAGGTCTGGAAGTCGCCGTCGGGGGTGACGTTCATGAGGTTGCGCAGGGCGCCCTCGTCGTCGCGGCCGAGCAGGTCGTCCCACTCCCGACCCCAGACGACCTTGATGACGTTCCAGCCGGCGCCGCGGAAGAAGCTCTCGAGCTCCTGGATGATCTTGCCGTTGCCGCGCACCGGGCCGTCGAGTCGCTGCAGGTTGCAGTTGATGACGAAGTTGAGGTTGTCGAGGCCCTCGTTGGCGGCGACCTGGAGCTGGCCGCGGCTCTCGACCTCGTCCATCTCGCCGTCGCCGAGGAACGCCCAGACCTGCTGGTCGCTCGCGTCCTTGATTCCGCGGTTGGTCAGGTACTTGTTGAGTTGCGCCTGGTAGATGGCGTTGATCGGGCCGAGCCCCATCGACACGGTCGGGAACTGCCAGAACTCGGGCTGCAGACGCGGGTGCGGGTAGGAGGGCAGCCCGTTCGGCGCGTGCGACTTCTCCTGGCGGAAGCCGTCGAGCTGGTCGGAGGTGAGCCGGCCCTCGAGGAAGGCGCGCGCGTAGGTGCCGGGGAGGCGTGGCCCTGGATGTAGATCTGGTCACCGCCGCCCGGGTGGTCCTGGCCGCGGAAGAAGTGGTTGAAGCCGACCTCGTAGAGCGCGGCCGACGACGCGTACGTCGAGATGTGGCCGCCGACGGCGATGCCGGGGCGCTGCGCGCGGTGCACGAGCATCGCCGCGTTCCAGCGGATCCAGGCCCGGTAGCGGCGCTCGAGCGCCTCATCGCCGGGGAACTCCGGCTCGTTCTCCGGGGCGATGGTGTTCAGGTAGTCGGTGGTGGGCACCATCGGCACGCCGAGGTGCAGCTCCTTCGAGCGCTTGAGCAGGCTGAGCATGATCTCGCGCCCGCGCTGGTGCCCCTGCGACGCGACCAGCGCGTCCAGGGACTCGGACCACTCGGCCGTCTCCTCCGGGTCGGAGTCCATCTGGGTGGCGGAGTACGGGTCCTGGTCGTTGACAGTCACACTCGACCTCTCTCTCGTGGCAGATCATGCCGGAATGCGCGCACGTACGGTCGGGTCACGCCGCGCGGCACACCTAGTCATCCTAGAGTCTCGTCGCAGGGCCGGCGCGAATCGAGTCCGTCGGACGCGGCGGCCGCCGCCGCCCGGCGGTAGACTCGTCCGGTCGCGCGAGCGACGAGGGCCTTTAGCTCAGTTGGTAGAGCGCCACGTTTACACCGTGGATGTCATCGGTTCGAGCCCGGTAGGGCCCACTCGAACGTCACGTCCGGGGAGGGGCAGGACTCATGGAACTCGGTGCATTCTCGGTGAGCCTGGCGGTGCGCGACCTGGCGGCGAGCCGCGACTTCTACGCGCGACTCGGCTTCGATGCCGTCGGCGGCGACGGCGAGCAGTGGCTGATCCTGCGCAACGGCACGACCACGCTCGGGCTGTTCCAGGGCATGTTCGACCGCAACACCCTGACGTTCAACCCCGGCTGGGACGCGCAGGGCGAGCCGACCGACGGCTTCACCGACATCCGCGAGCTGGAGCGACGGCTCGACGAGGCCGGCGTCGAGATCGTGCAGCGCACGGAGGCCGGCACCGAGGGCCCCGCGCACCTCATGCTGATCGACCCCGACGGCAACCCGGTGCTGCTCGACCAGCACCGCTAGCGGTCGGGGGCCCCGCGCTAGGCTGGCGATCGTGCCCATCACCCTCGCCGACGCCGTCTCCACCGCACACGGGCTCTGGCCGTTGGACGGGGCCGAACCGTGGGACGCCCCGGGCCTCGTCAGCGGGGATCCGCGCGCCGAGGTCGCGCGCGTGCTGCTCGCCGTGGACGCCGTCGAGTCGACCGTCGCCGAGGCGGTCGACGGCGGCTACGACCTGTTGCTCACCCACCATCCGCTGCTGCTGCGCGGGGTCACCTCGGTCGCCGAGGACCGCTACAAGGGCGCGCTGCTCGCCCGGCTGATCCGGGGCGGATGCGCGCTGCTCGGCGCCCACACGAACGCCGACGTCGTCGAGGAGGGCACGTCGGCGGTGCTCGCGACCGGGCTGGGCGTCGCGGACGCGCGACCGATCGTGCCGGGCGCGGACCCCGCCCGCGGCCTCGGCCGGGTCGGCGACCTCGCCGACCCCGTGCCGCTCGGCCGGTTCGCCAGGCGCGTGCTCGACCTGCTGCCCGCGACCGCGGGCGGCGTGCGCGTGGCGGGGGAGTACGACCAGCCCGTGCGACGCGTCGCGGTCTGCGGCGGTGCGGGCGACTCGCTGCTCGCGCACCCCGAGGTGCGCGCCGCCGACGTCTACGTCACCGCCGACCTGCGACACCACCCCGCCTCCGAGTCCCGCGAGGAGACCCTCGCCGCGGGCAGCGGCCCGGCCCTCGTCGACGTCTCGCACTGGGCGAGCGAGTGGCTCTGGCTCGACGCTGCCGCGGCGCAGTTCCGCGAGGCGCTGCCCGGCGTCGTCGTCGACGTGAGCGAGTCGCGGACCGACCCGTGGGACTTCGCCGTCGTACACTGACGACTCCGGGGCATCCGCCCGACCCGACCGAGGAGATCACGTGAAGGCCACTCCCGCAGCGCAGCAGGAGCTCCTGCGCCTCCAGGCGCTCGACACCCGACTCCAGCAGATCGCCCACCGGCTGGGCTCACTGCCCCAGGCGGAGCAGCTCGCCGAGCTCGGGCGGCGCGACGACGCGGCGCGACGACGTCGCACCGAGGCGTCCGGCGCGCTCGACGACGCACGGGCCGAGCTGAAGCGGGTCGAGTCGGACGTCGACGTGGTCGAGGCGCGCATCGTGCGCGACGACGCGCGGCTCGCCGCGAGCACGTCGGTCAAGGACGTCGCCGGCCTCGAGTCGGAGCTCACCTCGCTGCGGAAGCGGCTCAGCGACCTCGAGGACATCGAGCTCGCGGTGATGGAGCGCGTCGAGGAGCTCGAGCGCGACGTGCACGGCATCGACGACGAGCGCGAGGACATCGGGAGCGAGGTCACCCGCGTCTCAGACGAGCGCGACGAGGCGGCCGGCGCCCTCACGACCGAGCGCGACCAGGCCTCGCGCGACCGCGCGGCAATCGCCGAGGGGCTGCCCGACGACCTCGAGGCGTTCTACGAGCGGCGTCGCGTCGCCGGCGGCGGCATCGGCGCCGCGCTGCTCCGACAGCGCACCTGTGGCGGCTGCACGATCACGCTCACCGGGTCCGACCTCGAGGACGTGCGGCGCGCCGCCGACGACGAGGTGCTGCAGTGCCCCGACTGCGACCGCATCCTCGTGCGCACGGACGAGTCCGGCCTCTGAGCGCCCGGCGCACCCGCGGGCGGTACGCTGGTGGGTGCGAGCGGGTCGGCAAGACGGTCGCGTCGCCCGAGCGATCGGGCGCCGAGGAACGTCCGGGCTCCGCAGGGCAGGACGGTGGGTAACACCCACCCGGGGCAACCCGCGAGACAGTGCCACAGAAAGCAGACCGCCACGGGCTCCGGCCCGCGGTAAGGGTGAAACGGTGGGGTAAGAGCCCACCAGCGGCCGCGGTGACGCGGTCGGCTCGGCAAACCTCGTCCGGAGCAAGGCCAGACAGGGAACCATGGGGCTGCCCGTCCCGTTCCCGGGTGGGCCGCTGGAGGGCCGCGGCAACGCGGCTCCGAGAGAGATGGCCGTCCAGCCGGTGTCGCGCAAGCGCCCGGTGAACAGAACCCGGCGTATCAGCCGGCCCGCTCGCCCCTCAGTCGTCCGACGGTCCGGCGCCCGCGGCCCACTCGGTGCCGTACTCGACCGCCATCGCCGCGGCGCCGAGGATGCCCGCGTTGTTGCGGTGCACCGCGGGCACGATCCGCGTCTGCAGGTCGAGCAGCGGCAGGAAGTGCTCGTGCTTCTTGGAGACCCCGCCGCCCACGATGAACAGGTCGGGGGAGAAGAGGAACTCGACGTGCGAGTAGTACCGCTGCAGGCGCTTCGCCCAGTGCTCCCAGCTCAACTCCTTGCGCTCCATCGCGGAGTACGCGGCGCGATGCTCGGCGTCCTTCCCGTCGATCTCGAGGTGGCCGAGCTCGGAGTTCGGGATGAGCACGCCGTCGTAGATGAGCGCCGACCCGATGCCGGTGCCGAGCGTGGTCATGATGACGAGCCCGCGTTCGCCGCGAGCCGCTCCATAGCGCGACTCGGCGTAGCCGGCGGCATCCGCGTCGTTGATGAAGTGGATGGGCACGCCCAGCTCCTGCTCGAACATCGCCTCGGCCGGCAGCCCGATCCACTCGTCGGAGATGTTCGCGGCCGACATGGTGCGGCCGTGGTGCACGATCGCGGGGAAGCAGACCCCGATCGGGATCTCGCCGTCGTGCCCGAGCGTGCCGAGCAGGTCGCGCGTCGCGTCGAGGATGTCCTTCGGCTCACCGCCCGCCGGGGTCGCGACCTTCACCCGGTCGGAGACGAGTTCGCCGGCCTCGACGTCGACGATCGCCCCCTTGATGCCGGTTCCGCCGATGTCGATGCCGATGGCCCGTACGTCGCCCATGTGAGCACCATAGCGCGCAGCCGTCGACGCCGGGGAGGGGCGTGGCGGGCGGGCGTAGGATCAGGGGTATGACGTCCCAGGGGGAAGATCAGTACTGGTACAACATGAAGACCGGCGAGGTCGAGCACGGGTTCGTCTCGCCGTCGGTCGATCGGGTGGGCCCGTTCCCCACGGAGGGGAGGCCGCGATGGCCCTCGAGATCCTGCGTGCGAACAGCGCGAAGTGGGCCGAGGAGGACGCCGCCGACGACGCCTGAGACGGATGCCCCGGGGCGGCCCGGCTCTTGGGAGCAGCTACTCGTAGCTGTGCTCGGGCCCGGGGTACTCGCCGGAGTCGACGTCGGCCCGCCACGCGCGCGCCGCGTCGCCGAGCGTCTGCGCGAGGTTCGCGTACTGGCGCACGAACTTCGGGATGCGCCCGGTCGTGAGGCCCGCCCAGTCTGTCCAGACGAGGAGCTGGCCGTCTGTGTGCGGCCCGGCGCCGACGCTGATCGTCGGGATCGCCAGCGTCTCGGTCACGCGCTTCGCGGCATCCGCCGGCACCATCTCGAGCACGACCGCGAACGCGCCCGCCTCCTGCACCGCGACCGCGTCGTCGACGAGACGGTCGGCCGCGTCGCCCCGACCCTGGATGATGTGGCCGCCCAGCCCGTGCTCCGACTGCGGCGTGTAGCCGACGTGTCCCATCACCGGGATGCCCGACTGCACGATGCGCTCGATCTGCGGGGCGCTGCGCCGACCGCCCTCGAGCTTGACCGCGTGCGCGCCCGACTCCTTCATGAAGCGCACCGCGGTGTGCAGCGCCTCCTCCGGCCCCGACTCGTACGAGCCGAACGGCATGTCGGCGACCACGAACGCGCGCGTCACGGCCTTCGCCACGGCGCGGGTGAGCGGCATGAGCTCGTCGACCGTCACCGGCAGGGTCGTGTCGTAGCCGAGCACGTTGTTGCCCGCGGAGTCGCCGACGAGCAGGAAGTCGATGCCGGCCTCGTCGAAGATGCGCGCGGTCAGCTGGTCGTAGCTCGTGAGCCCCGTGATCGCGATGCCCTGCTCCTTCGCGTTCTGGAAGTGCCGGGTGCGCACGCGACGCGGGCCGGCCGCGCGGGCCGCCCCACCGCCGTAGGGGTTCTGCTCGCCCCCGGCGGACGAGGCGTCGACGTTGGGCTCGGGCAGCTCTGGCATGCGGCAAGTCTAGCCACGCGGCGGAGGCGCTCGGCCGGCCGGAACGGGTGGGCGGGACGTGCCGACGCGCTCCCCGAGGTGGCTCGTGGGCGGGCAGTGGAGCCAGTAGCCTAGACGGAGCGAGAGAGGGTGTTGATGGACAAGCAGCGGGACTTCGTGCTCCGGACCATCGAGGAGCGGGGCGTCAAGTTCGTCCGGCTCTGGTTCACCGACGTGGTCGGCACGCTGAAGTCGGTGGCGATCGCGCCGGCAGAGGTGGAGGGGGCGTTCACCGAGGGGCTCGGCTTCGACGGCTCCGCGATCGAGGGGCTCACGCGCAGCTACGAGTCCGACCTCCTCGCGCATCCGGACCCCACGACGTTCCAGACGCTGCCCTGGCGCGGCGACATCGACCCCACGGCGCGCATGTTCTGCGACATCACGACGCCCGACGGCGAGCCCGCTGTCGCCGACCCGCGCAACGTGCTGAAGCGCACGCTCGAGAAGGCGGCCGACGCCGGGTTCACCTTCTACACGCACCCCGAGATCGAGTTCTACCTGCTGAAGTCGTCGAAGTTCGGCACCGAGGGTCCGCAGCCCGTCGACTCCGCCGGGTACTTCGACAACGTGCCCGGCGGCACCGCACACGACTTCCGCCGCCGGTCGGTGCGCATGCTGGAGGACCTCGGCATCTCGGTGGAGTTCAGCCACCACGAGGCGGGCCCCGGCCAGAACGAGATCGACCTGCGCTACGCCGATGCGCTGGCCATGGCCGACAACATCATGACCTTCCGCACGGTCGTCAAGGAGGTGGCGATCGAGCAGGGCGTGTACGCGACGTTCATGCCGAAGCCGTTCTCCGACCAGCCGGGGTCTGGCATGCACACGCACATGTCGCTGTTCGAGGGCGACTCGAATGCGTTCTTCCAGCAGGGCGCGCAGTACCAGCTGTCGACCATCGGCCGGCAGTTCATCGCGGGGCTGCTCCGCCACGCCAGCGAGATCAGCGCCGTCACCAACCAGTTCGTCAACTCCTACAAGCGCCTCTGGGGCGCCGACGAGGCGCCGAGCTTCATCACCTGGGGCCACAACAACCGGTCCGCTCTCGTGCGCGTGCCGCTGTACAAGCCCAACAAGGGCCAGAGCGCCCGGGTCGAGTACCGCGCGATCGACTCCGCGGCGAACCCCTACCTGGCCTTCTCGCTCATGCTCGCCGCCGGTCTCAAGGGCATCGAGGAGGGCTACGAGCTCCCCGAGGAGGCCGAGGACAACGTGTGGTCGCTCACGGATGCGGAGCGCCGGGCGCTCGGCTACCGGTCGCTGCCGGCGAGCCTCGACCACGCGATCGAGTACATGGAGGGTTCCGAGCTCGTCGCCGAGACGCTCGGCGAGCAGGTCTTCAACTACGTGCTCGCGAACAAGCGCCAGGAGTGGCGCGAGTACCGGAGCCAGGTGACCCCGTACGAGCTCCAGCGCAACCTGGAGATCCTCTAGCGACGGCGTCGGAGACACGGATGCGCGGCAGGAGCCAGAGCCTCACCGCACTCGCCCGGCTGGGTTTCGACGACCTGAGCGCGGGAGCCGAACGCCTCACCGCGGTCGGTGAGCTGCTGGGCGTCGACGAGGACGCCTGCATCGAGGTCGTGCGGCATGCCGCCGACCCCGACCAGGCGTTGGGGCTGCTGCAGGACATCGCCGAACGCGGAGTCGACCGCGTCGCGGCGCTCGTCGCCGACCCGACCGCCGCGGCCGCGCTCGGACGCCTGCTCGGCGCATCACGAGGGCTCGGGCAGTTCTTCGAGCGGCATCCGGAGGAGCTCGAGCTGCTGCGCGCGCGTCCCGTGCCGCCGGCGACCGCCGCCGAGTATCGCGAGCGGATGCTGGAGGCCATCGACGGGCTCGGCTACGGCGGCCTCGACGACGCGGAGACGGCGTGGCCCGCCCTGCGCACGCGCTATCGCCGGCTGCTCGCACAGATCGCGCTCTACGACCTGAGCTCCGCCGACGCGGTCGACGTGCTCGACCGCGTGGCCGCCGGGCTCGCCGACCTCGCGGGCGCCACGATCGACGCGGCGCTGGAACTCGCCCGACGGGCGCACTCGCGCCGCGACGGCGACCCTGCAGCGCCCGCGCGCTTCCCCGAGGCATCCGTCGCCGCCACCCGGCTCGCCGTGATCGGCATGGGCAAGGCCGGCGCGCGCGAGCTGAACTACGTCAGCGACGTCGACGTCATCTTCGTCGCCGAATCGGCAGACGAGGAGGCCGTGGCGGGGCCGGTCGCGATCGACATCGCCACGCGCCTCGCCATGACCATGATGCGGGCGCTGAACGGAGCATCCGTGGAGCCCCCGCTCTGGGAGGTCGATCCGAACCTGCGCCCGGAGGGCAAGGACGGCGCGCTCGTGCGTTCGCTCGAGTCGCACCTGACCTACTACGACCGCTGGGCCAAGACCTGGGAGTTCCAGGCGCTGCTCAAGGCGAGGCCGATCGCCGGTGACGCCGAACTCGGCGCCAGGTACGTCGCCGGGGTCGCCCCGAAGGTGTGGTCGATCGCCTCTCGCGAGAACTTCGTCGAGTCGGTGCAGAAGATGCGCGAGCGGGTGACCGAGCACATCCCCGATGACGAGGTCGACGTGCAGTTGAAGCTGGGGCCCGGCGGCCTGCGCGACATCGAGTTCACCGTGCAGCTCCTGCAGCTCGTGCACGGCCAGGCGGACGACACCGTGCACCAGCGCGGCACGGTCGCGGCGCTCGATGCGCTCGCCCTCGCGGGCTACGTGGGTCGCGTGGAGGCAGCCGAGTTCACCCGCGACTATCGCGTGCTGCGCGTGATGGAGCATCGCCTGCAGCTCGCGCGCCTGCGACGCACGCACCTCATGCCGCGCTCGGACGAGGAGATGCGGCTGCTCGCACGCGCGACCGGTCTCGCATCCACCGCCGAGGAGCTGCGCCGTCTCTGGCAGGCGACGCGGTCGCGCGTGCGCGGCCTGCACGAGCGGCTCTTCTACCGTCCACTGCTGTCTGCCGTCGCCGCGCTGCCCGAGGAGGGGCTCGAGCTCACGAGCGAGCAGGCCGCGGCCCGCCTGCAGGCGATCGGGTTCCGCGATCCCACCGGGGCGCTCGCGCACATCGCCGCACTCACGAACGGCGTGTCGCGGCGCGCGGCGATCCAGCGCCACCTGCTGCCGGTGCTGCTCGAGTGGTTCGCCGATGGCGCCGACCCCGACTACGGCCTGCTGGCGTTCCGGCGGCTCAGCGACCGGCTCGGCACCGCCCACTGGTACCTGCGGTTCCTGCGCGACTCGACAGCGGCGGCGCTGCGGCTCACCCGCGTGCTCTCGGGCTCGCGATTCGTCGGCGAGCTCCTCGACCTCGCGCCGGAATCGGTGGTGTGGCTGGACGACGCCGACGAGCTGCGACCCCGCACGATGGCCGACCTCCGCGAGGAGGCGCAGTCCGTGCTGGCGCGCCACTCCGACCCCGAGGCGGCGGCGAAGGTGCTGCGCACCATGCGCCGTCGCGAGGTGCTCCGGCTGGCCTTCTCGGCCATCGTCGGCACCTGCACCGTCGACGAGCTCGGCTACGGACTCGCCGACGTCACCCAGCAGCACCTCGAGGCGGTGCTGGAGGCGATCCGTCGCCCGGCGGGCGAGCAGGGTGACGGCATCGAGTTCGGCGTGATCGCAATGGGCCGGTTCGGCGGGCGCGAGCTCGGCTTCGGGTCGGATGCCGACGTGATGTACGTGTTCCGTGCCGCCGGGGCCGAGCCGCAGGAGGCGCAGCAGCGCGCCCAGTTCCTGGTGTCGGAGCTGCAGCGGTTGACGGCGGACGCGCGGCTGCCGCTGGACCTCGACGCCGACCTGCGACCCGAGGGCCGCAACGGCATCATGGCGCGCTCCCTCGACGCCTACCGCGCGTACTATGCGCGCTGGTCGCTGACCTGGGAGGCTCAGGCGCTGCTGCGCGCTCGCGGCGCCGCGGGTGACGCGGCGCTGCTCGCGGAGTTCGAGGAGCTCGCCGACGCGATCCGGTACCCGGCCGTGATCGGTGAGCAGGAGGTGCGCGAGGTGAAGCGCATCAAGGCGCGCGTCGAGAGCGAGCGCCTTCCGCAGGGCGCCGACCCGGTGCGCCACCTGAAGCTCGGACGCGGGTCGCTGAGCGACGTGGAGTGGTTCGTGCAGCTGCTCCAACTGCGCAAGGCGACCGATGAGCCGTCGCTGCGCACGACTTCGACGCTGGAGGCCCTCGCGAGCGCCGCTCGGGCCGGATTCGTCACCGACCACGACGCCGGGATCCTCCGCGAGGCGTGGATCATCGCGTCGCGTGCGCGCTCGGCGCTCACGCTCTGGCTGAACAAGACCACGGATGTGCTGCCCGTCGAGCGCACGCAGCTCGAAGGCGTCGCCCGCCTGCTGGAGTACCCGCCCGGCTCGGCGAGCCAGCTCGAGGAGGACTACCTCTCGGCCACCCGTCGCGCCCGGCGCGTGTTCGAGCGCGGCTTCTACGGCGAGCCCGAGCGGCGCCAGCCGAGCACGGGCTGAGCCGGTCGCATCCGCCCGCGTACCCCGTCATCGAGTCGCCCGGGGAAACGCCGACGGGCCGTACCACCGAAAGTGGCACGGCCCGTCGGGGATGTCAGGCGATCAGACGCCGAAGTACAGCTCGTACTCGAACGGGTGCGGCCGCTGCGCGAGCGGCTTGATCTCGTTCTCCATCTTGTAGTCGATCCAGGTCTCGATGAGCTCCGGCGTGAAGACGCCGCCCGCGAGGAGGAACTCGTGGTCGGCCGCGAGGGCCTCGAGCGAGTCCTGCAGCGAGTTCGGGACCTGGGGGATGTTCTTGGCCTCCTCGGGCGGGAGCTCGTAGAGGTCCTTGTCGACCGGCTCGTGCGGCTCGATGCGGTTCTTGATGCCGTCGATGCCGGCCATGAGCTGGGCTGCGAACGCGAGGTACGGGTTGCCCGATGCATCCGGTGCCCGGAACTCGATGCGCTTGGCCTTCGGGTTCGTGCCGGTGATCGGGATGCGGACGGCGGCCGAGCGGTTTCCGGCCGAGTAGACCAGGTTGACCGGTGCCTCGAAGCCCTTGACCAGCCGGTGGTAGCTGTTCAGCGTGGGGTTCGTGAACGCGAGCACCGAGGGAGCGTGGGCGAGGATGCCGCCGATGTACCAGCGCGCGATGTCGGACAGTCCGCCGTAGCCGGCCTCGTCGTAGAACAGGGGCGAGCCCTCGTTCCACAGCGACTGATGGGTGTGCATGCCCGAGCCGTTGTCGCCGAACAGCGGCTTCGGCATGAAGGTCGCGACCTTGCCCCACTGGTTGGCGGTGTTCTTCACGATGTACTTGAACTTCAGGATGTCGTCCGCGGCGTGGACCATCGTGTCGAACCGGTAGTTGATCTCGGCCTGGCCACCGGTGCCGACCTCGTGGTGCGCACGCTCGAGCACGAGACCCGACTCGATGAGCTTCAGCGAGATGTCGTCGCGCAGGTCGGCCTGCTTGTCGACGGGCGAGACGGGGAAGTAGCCGCCCTTGTAGGGGGTCTTGTTGCCGAGGTTGCCGCCCGGCTCCTCGCGACCGGTGTTCCAGGCGCCCTCCTCCGAGTCGACGGAGTAGAAGCTGGAGTTCTGCTTCACCTCGTAGCGCACGTCGTCGAAGATGTAGAACTCGGCCTCGGGGGCGAAGTACGCGGTGTCGGCGATGCCGGTCGACGCGAGGTACTTCTCCGCCTTCTTCGCGACCTGACGCGGGTCCTTCGCGTAGATCTCGCCGTTGCGCGGGTTGTAGATGTCGAACACCATGATGAGCGTGCGCTCGGCGCGGAAGGGATCGATGTAGGCCGTGCTCACGTCGGGGATGAGCTGCATGTCGGACTCGTGGATGTTCGCGAAACCGCGGATCGACGAGCCGTCGAAGAGCTGGCCGACGGTGAAGAAGTCCTCGTCGACGGTCGACGCCGGGATGTTGAAGTGCTGCTGCACACCCGGGAGGTCGGTGAAGCGGATGTCAAGGAACTTGACGTCCGTCTCCTTGATGAACGAGAGCACTTCGGACGAATCACTGAACATGTGGCGTTTCTCCAAGTTGGGGGAGGGGACCGGACGACTACCTCGGTGCAGCCGATCCGACGCTATCGACCGGCGGTTTCCCGGCCATGACACTAATGTTTCCGGCATGTTACGTGGAGGGCAACCGTCTAGACTCGTCCGGTGCCCCAGAACCCCGCCGCAGCCAGCGAGATCCCACCCAGCGAATGGCCCGGCGAACGGCTCGGACTCCCGGAGTCGGGCACGGGCTCGGTGGGGCGCGTCGGGCGGCGCATCCTCGCCCTCTGCATCGACTGGGCGATCGCCAACCTGATCCCGCTCATCTGGGCGTCGTACGCGACGAACGTGCACTCCTGGTCGACGCTCGCGCTGTTCGCGATCATGCAGGTCGCGTTCATCCCGACCATCGGCGGCAGCATCGGCCACCGGATCACCGGCATGCGCGTGATCGCGCTCGAGGGTGGCTGGGTCGGCCTGCGCAGGCCGCTCGTGCGCACCCTGCTGCTGGTCATCGTCATCCCGGCGCTCGTCTGGGACTCCGACCAGCGCGGCTTCCACGACAAGGTCGCCGGAACGGTGCTCGTCCGCTCCTGAGGCTCGGCCTCCGGCTCAGCGCACCTTGCCGCGCTGCGGACGGGCCTTCATCGGGTCGATCCCCTTGGGGATCGGCAGCTGCGTCTGCAGCGACGTGAGGCGGTTGTTCACCGCGACGACCTCGGCCTTGGTGAGCGACTTCTTGAGCGACTTCAGCGACTTGGGCAGGCGGTGCAGCGGGATCGCGCCGTCCTCGCGTCCCACGCTCAACTGCGTGATCGGCACGTTCGGGAGGATGCGGGCGACCTTGCGCTGCTCGTCGTCGAGCATGCGCTTCGTGCGCGAGGGGGCACCCTCGGAGATGAGCGCGACGCCGCCCTTGCCGACGGCCCGGTAGATCGCGTCCTGGGTCTTGCCGTTCACCGCGACGGGCATCTCGTTGCCCACCCACCCGCGGCGGAGGCCCGACTTGAGGACGGCCCCCACTGCCCCGGGCTGCCCCTCGATCTGCGAGTAGGCGGCGCGTTCGGCTCGGCGGCCCAGGATGACCAGTGCGACGAGGATGCCGCCCAGCACTCCGGACAGGATGAACATCGAGATGGTGAACCAGTTGCCGTTGCCCAGGAAGAGCGAGAGCACCACGGCGACCAGCACCGGCAGCAGGAACCCGAGCAGGATGAGCCACGGCGCCGTCGAGTCGTGCCGGCGGGTCATCTGGAAGACCTGCCACATCTGCTTGAGCCGGCCCGGCTCCTTCGTCGACGACTTCTTGCTGCGTGCCATGGTCTCTAGGATACCGGCGCGCGGGAGTGGCGCCGACCGCGGCCGAGGGCGTCCGGCGACGCCCTCGGCGAACAGTCAGACGACGGCCTGCTCGAAACCGAGCGCCGCATCCGCGAGGTGCTCGAGCTCGGGCGGGATCTCCCGTCCGCTGCGACGCATCGACTGCGCCCAGAGCCGCCCCGCCCGGTACGACGAGCGCACCAGCGGGCCCGCGAGCACCCCGAGGAATCCGATCTCCTCGGCCTCGTCGCGGATCTCGACGAACTCCTCCGGACGCACCCACCGGTCCACCGGCAGGTGACGCGGGCTCGGTCGGAGGTACTGGGTGATCGTGATGATGTCGGTCCCGGCGGAGAACAGGTCGCGCAGGGCCTCCGACACCTCGTCGCGCGTCTCGCCCATGCCCAGGATGAGGTTCGACTTCGTGATGAGCCCCGCGTCGCGCCCCTGCGTGAGCACGTCGAGCGAGCGCTCGTAGCGGAAGGCGGGGCGGATGCGCTTGAAGATGCGCGGCACCGTCTCGACGTTGTGCGCGAAGACCTCCGGTCGGGCCGAGAACACCTCGTTCAGATGCTCGGGGCGTCCGGAGAAGTCGGGCACGAGGATCTCGACGCCGGTACCGGGGCTCTGCCGGTGGATCTCGCGGATCGTCTCGGCGTAGAGCCAGGCGCCCTCGTCGGGCAGGTCGTCGCGCGCCACGCCCGTGACGGTGGCGTAGCGCAGGCCCATGGTCGAGACCGATTCCGCGACGCGTCGCGGTTCGTCGGTGTCGTAGTCGGCGGGCTTGCCCGTGTCGATCTGGCAGAAGTCGCACCGACGGGTGCACTGGGACCCGCCGATGAGGAACGTCGCCTCGCGGTCCTCCCAGCACTCGTAGATGTTCGGGCAGCCGGCCTCCTGGCAGACCGTGTGCAGGTCCTCGCTCTTCACGAGCGACTGGAGCGATCGGAACTCGGGCCCCATCTTGGCGCGGGTCTTGATCCACTCGGGCTTGCGCTCGATGGGCGTCTGCGCGTTGCGGACCTCGAGTCGGAGCATGCGACGGCCGTCGGGGGCGGTGCTCATGCGACCACCTCCTCGCGCTCGAACTCGGCGACGAGCCGGTCGCGCACGGCGTCCACGAGGTCGGACGGATGCGTCGGATGCCCGATCACGCGCGAGATCGTCGTCACGCCGGCGTCGCGGATGCCGCAGGCGACGATGCGCCGGTACGGCTCGAGCGAGTTGCTGCAGTTGAGGGCGAACCCGTGCATGGTGACGCCCTCGGCGACCCGGACGCCGATCGCGGCGATCTTGTCCTCCGCGCCGGGCGGGCCGACCCAGACGCCGGACCTGCCGTCGACGCGACGACCGTCGACGCCGAGCGGGGCGAGCACGTCGATCAGCACCTGCTCCAGGCGGCGGACGTAGCCGACCACGTCGATCGGCTCGGCCAGCCGGATGATCGGGTAGCCGACCAGCTGGCCGGGCCCGTGCCAGGTGATCTTGCCGCCGCGGTCCACGTCGACGACGGGGGTGCCGTCGACCGGTCGCTCGTCGGGAGACGTGCGCTTCCCGGCGGTGTAGACGGACGGGTGCTCCAGCAGGAGCGCGGTGTCGGGGCGTTCGCCCGCGACCACCGCTCGATGGACGGCGCGCTGAAGGTCGAGACCCTCGATGTACGGCACGGAGTTGGCGCTTAGCCCCGCGACGATGACGTCGAGCATGCTCACAGTCTAGGTGCCGTGTCCTCCACACCGGCCGGTACGGGCGGATGCGTGCGAAGTCGTTGCGTCCGCGAGCCCGCCCGCGTGCGCGCCGGAACGCTGGTGCGCATGGAACGGACGGAGCCGGCGCTCGCGGGCGGGTACCGCCTGGTGCGTCGCTTGGCGACCGGCGATCGCTGCGTCGCGTGGCTGGCATCGCCGGGAGCGGACGACGCGGATGCCGACGGGCCCGTCGTCGTGCGCGCCTATCCGCCGGGGCACGCACCCGACGCCGTCGCGCTCGAGGCGGAGGCGATGGCGCGCACGCCCGGCGGCGTGCTGCCGGCCCTGCTCGATGCGGCGAGCGATGGCGAGTCCGCGTGGCTGGTGGTGGAGCAGCTCGAGATCGGCCTCCCCGAGCTGCTCGAGCGACGCGCGTGGGCACCCGGTGAGGCGGTGACCCTGCTCGCGGGCGTGCGGGAGGCGCTGCTGGCGCTCGACCGGGCCGGGCTCGCGCTCGCTCGGCTCGCACCGGGGCAGGTCATGCTCGACCGAGCTGGTCGTCCGCGCCTGATCGGGCTCGGTGCGCTGCGTCGGGCGGGCGACGCCGCCGGCGGGGGATCGGTGCCCCTGCGACGCGAGGCCATGGCCGCGTACGCCGGACTGGTGCGCGCGCTCGCGGCACGGGTCGCGAGGCCGGACGGGCTCGACGGCCTCGCGGCCTGGTGCGACGCCGTCGCGTCGTCCCGTCCGTTCGCACGCGACGACGCCGCATGGGAACGCGCGGTGTTCGCGGTCGCCGCGCCGGCGCCCATCCGGCTCGACGCCTCCGCAGGGCTCGGTCGAGCGGATGCTCCGCTCCAGCCCTCGGCCGTCGAGCTCGACGGCCCCCGGTCCGCGGAGTCGCCGACGGCGGTGGAGGCGGCGCCGGACGACGGTTCCGGCGGCCACGCGGCGGCATGGGCCGGCATCCTCCAGCTGCCCGAGGAGTCGGCGGCGGCGTGGGAGCGGGCACTCGACGACGGAATCGCAGGCCGAATCCGCACCGCGCTCCGTGCACGACGGCGCCCGCTCGTCGTCGGCGGGGCCGTCGCTGCGTCGGCCCTCGTGCTCGCCCTCACCCTGCTGCCGCCCGTGGGAGCGGCCGACGCGGTGCCCGGTGCGGGGGAGGAGGTGTCGGTCGTCCCGGACGGTGGGCCTGTGACAGGCGAATGGTCGGACGACGGTGCGTGGCAGCCGCCGGGCCCCGACGTCGAGGCGGCCGCGGCAGCCCGATCCCTGCTGGAGGAGCGCATCCGCTGCCTCGCCGCACGCTCGGCGGGGTGCCTCGGCCGGGTGTTGCAGCCGGGATCGGCCCTGGAGCGCGACGACCTCGCCGCGCTCCGCTCGGCGGACGACGGCGCGGAGCTGCACGCCTCCCTGCTCGTGCCGCCCGCCGAGGTCGTCGTGGTGGACGAGCTCGGCGACGTCGTGCTGGTGCAGGTGACGTCGACCGTCCCGGACACGCCACCGGCCTCGGCCCTCGTGGTGAGGGGCGAGGCCGGGTGGTCGTTGCGGTCGATCTGGGGCTAGATGCCGAGGTCGCCCTCGAAGTCGCCCTCCTCCAGGCGGTCCTTGACCGCGGTGAGGAAGCGGGCCGCGTCGGCGCCGTCGATGATCCGGTGGTCGTACGACAGCGCGAGGTACACCATCGAACGCACGGCGATGGCGTCGGTGCCGTCCTGGCTGACGACGACCGGGCGCTTGACCACGATGCCGGTGCCGAGGATGGCGGTCTGCGGCAGGAACACGACGGGGGTGTCGAACAGCGCGCCGCGCGAACCGGTGTTCGTGAGCGTGAACGTGCCGCCGGCCAGCTCGTCGGGCTTCAGCTGGTTGTTGCGGGTGCGCTCGGCGAGGTCGGCGATCTGGGCCGAGAGGCCCGCGATGTCGTGCTCGCCGGCGTTCTTGATCACCGGGGTGAGCAGGCCGCGCTCGGTGTCGACCGCGATGCTCAGGTTCTCGGTGTCCGGGTAGACGATCGAGTCGCCGTCGACGGTCGAGTTGATGATCGGGTACGCGCGCAGCGCCTCGATCGCCGCGAGGGCGAAGAACGGCATGAACGACAGCTTGTTGCCGGTCTCCTCGAGGAACGCCGCCTTGGCCTGGTCGCGCAGTCGCGCCACCTTGGTGACGTCGACCTCGACCACGCTCGTGAGCTGCGCGGTCGACTGCATCGACACCACGGCGCGCTCGGCCACGACCTTGCGCAGGCGGGTCATGGCCTGCGTCGTGCCGCGCAGCGGCGACGGCTCGGGGCGCGGCTTCGGCGCTGCGGCCGCGGGAGCGGCGCCAGCGGTCGAGCGCGCGTCGAGCACGTCCTGCTTGCGGATGCGGCCGCCGACGCCCGTGCCGGTCACGGTCGAGAGGTCGACGCCCTGCTCGTTCGCGAGCTTGCGGACGATCGGCGTGACGTAGCCGCTGCCGGCGTGTGCGGGAGCCGACGACTCCGAGGCGGCGGGTGCGGCCGGAGCAGCCGGGGGAGCGGGCGGGGCCGCGGGTGCCGCAGGCGCAGCGGGTGCGGCCTTGGGCTCCGGCTCGGGCTCCGGCTCAGCCTCCGGCTCCGGCTCCGGCTCCGGCTCTGCTTCAGGCTCGGGCTCAGCCGCGGGCTCAGGCTCGGGCTCCGCCGCGGGCTCCTCGGCGGCCGGCTCGGATTCCTCGGCGGACGCGCCCGCACCCGAGCCGTCCCCGATCGTCACGAGCGGCGTGCCGACCTCGACCGTCTCGTCCTCCTGGACGAGGATCTCCTCGATCGTGCCCGCGACCGGCGAGGGGATCTCGGTGTCGACCTTGTCGGTCGAGACTTCGAGCAGCGGCTCATCCACCTCCACCTGGTCTCCGACGTTCTTCAGCCATCGGGTGACCGTGCCTTCGGTGACACTCTCACCGAGTGCCGGGAGGCTGACGGATTCGCTCATGCGATTGACTCCTTCACAGCGTGTGCGCTTCTTAGCTTATTGGTGTGTCTCGGGCCGCGCGGGGTCACATCGCGTGGAGCGGCTTGCCGGCGAGCTTGAGGAAGGCCTCGCCGAGCGCCTCGTTCTGCGTCGGGTGCGCGTGCAGCAGCGGGGCGACGTCCTCGGGGTACGCCTCCCAGTTGACGGCCAGCTGGGCCTCGCCGATGAGCTCGCCGACGCGGGCGCCGATCATGTGCACGCCGACGACGGGGCCGTCTTCGACGCGCACGACCTTGATCGAGCCGCTCGTGCCCAGGATGTGGCTCTTGCCGTTGCCGCCGAGGTTGTACTCGTAGCTCGACACCTTGTCGTCGCCGAACTGCTCCTTGGCCTTCGCCTCGGTGTAGCCCACCGACGCGACCTCGGGGTCGCAGTACGTGACCTTCGGGATGTTGACGTCGTCGACGACGATCGGGTTCTGGCCGGCGAGCTCCTCGGCGACGAAGATGCCCTGCTGGAACCCGCGGTGCGCGAGCTGCAGGCCGGGCACGATGTCGCCCACGGCGTAGACGCCGGGCACGCTGGTCTCGAGGCGGTCGTTCGTGAGCACGAAGCCGCGGTCCATCTCGATGCCGACCTCCTCGTACCCGAGGTTGTGGGTGGCGGGGCCGCGGCCGACCGCGACGAGCAGCAGGTCCGCCTCGACGGTCGAGCCGTCCTCGAGGGTCACGACGACGCCGCTGTCGTCCTGGGTGACGCCCTGGAAGCGCGTGCCGAGCTTGTACTCGATGCCCCGCTTGCGGAACGCCCGCTCGAGCTGCTTCGAGACCGACTCCTCCTCGTTCGGCACGAGGTGGGGGAGCGCCTCGATGATCGTCACGTCGGCGCCGAACGAGCGCCAGACGCTCGCGAACTCCACGCCGATGACGCCGCCGCCGAGCACGGCGACGCGACGGGGCACCCACTCCAGCTGCAGCGCGGTCTCGCTCGTGATCACGCGTCCGCCGATCTCGAGGCCCGGCAGCGTGCGCGAGTAGGAGCCGGTCGCGAGCACCACGTTCTTGCCGGTGATGGTCTGGTCGCCGACCTCCACGGTGGTCGGCGAGGTGAGACGGCCCTCGCCCTCGACGACCGTGATGCCGCGCGCCTTGACGAGGCCCTGCAAGCCCTTCCACTTGCTCGAGACCACGCCGTCGCGGTAGGCGTTCACGGCGGGCATGTCGATGCCCTCGAACGACGCCTTGACGCCGAACTTCTCGGACTCCTTGGCGCCGTCGGCGATCTCGGCCGCGTGCAGCAGGGCCTTGGTCGGGATGCAGCCGCGGTGCAGGCACGTGCCGCCGAGCTTGTCCTTCTCGATGAGCGCGACGCTGAAACCGAGTTGCACGGCGCGCAACGCCGCGGCGTACCCTCCGCTGCCTCCACCGAGAACGACGATGTCAAAATTCTGCTCGGACACCCGGATATCTCCCTTGCGCACCAGATCTGCGACACGGTCTGCCGCACGGATCGATGGCCCGCCGACAGGCTGCACGGGCGAGTCGTTCTCGCCCCACACGACCTTACTACCCGTCGGAGGGGGCGGCGCGCGGTGCGGCATGCACGCGAAGTGTTCGCTCTGGGCATGGTCGCACGCGGTGCCGACGGGCGGCCCGCGGCATCCGCGTCGTTAGCATTGAAGGCATGCGAGACCCCCGCGAACTGTACGAGCTGGTGGCCGGCGTCGAGGTCCCCGAGGGCTCCCGCTGGTCGCGGGGCTCACCGGCTTCGCCGACTCGGGCGCGGCCGTGTCGCAGTTCACGACGTACCTCGTCGACACGCTCGACACCGAGCTGGTGGCCGAGTTCGACGTCGACGAACTGCTGGACTATCGCGCCAGGCGCCCGGTGATCACCTTCGACCAGGACCACATCTCCGACTACGAGCCCCCGCGACTGCGACTGCACCTCGCCGCCGACGAGCTCGGGCGTCGCTTCCTGCTGCTTACGGGCTTCGAGCCCGACTTCCAGTGGGAGCGGTTCGTCCGGGCGGTGCTCGACCTCGTCGACCGGTTCGGTGTCGAGACGGCGACCTGGGTGCACGCCATCCCCATGCCCGTGCCGCACACCCGCCCGATGGGCGTGACGGTGAGCGGCAACCGGGAGGACCTCGTCGAGTCGATGTCGATCTGGCGCCCGCACACGCAGGCCCCGGGCAACGCCCTGCACCTGCTGGAGTACCGGCTTCGCGAGCGCGGGATGCCGATCGCGGGCTTCGTGCTGCTCGTGCCGCACTACCTGGCCGACACCGAGTACCCGCTCGCCGCCGTGTCGGCGCTCGAGAGCATCAGCGCCGCGACCGGCCTGATCTTCCCGACCGATGCGCTGCGCGAGCAGGGCCGCGAGTTCGTCGGGCGCATCGACGAGCAGGTGGGGGAGAACGGCGAGCTCGCGAAGCTGGTCGGCTCCCTGGAGGAGCGACACGACGCGTACATGGAGGGCACGTCGCTGCGATCGCCGCTGACCGACGAGGCCGGCGAGGTGCCGAGCGCGGACGACATCGCGGCCGAACTGGAGAAGTTCCTCGCCTTCCGTCGCACGCGCGACGACGACACGCCGCGCGGATAGGCGGCCGAGGGGAATCCGCCGCCCCGAGAGCGGGTTATAATTGTAGGAAGGACCCGGTCAAGTCGGCCCGTTCGCGTTGCCCCCGGCCTCGCATCGACTTGACATGGGCCTTTGTAATGTCCGAAACGATCGTGCGGCCCGAGAGTCGGGCCCGGCGGCGTGCCGTCGCATCGATCGGACCCGAGAGGTTTCCGCATGGCACAGACCGAAGCGAAGCAGGACGCGCCTGCCACGAACGCGAAGTCGACCGCAGCGACCAAGTCGCGCAGCACCACGGCGACTGCGGGCGGCACCGCGAAGAAGGCGCCCGCGAAGCGCACGACGACCAAGTCGACCGCCGCGAAGTCGACCGCATCCAAGTCCACCGCGGCCAAGGGCACCACCAAGCGCACGACCGCGAAGGCCGCGGAGGAGACGCCCGCCACCGAGAAGAAGGCACCCGCGAAGCGCGCGGCGACCGGCACCCGCCGCAAGGCCGCGCCGAAGGACGCCGACGAGGACGAGGTCGACGCTCCCGACGCGGAGGACGCGCACGACGGCGACAACGACTCGGACGACGGCGACGCCAAGGCGCCCAAGGTGGAGGCGCACCCGACGGGTGCCATCGTGCTCCGCGCCGTGGACGAGGACGACGACGTGCCCGTCTACTCGACCCAGATCACGGGTGCGACCGCCGACCCGGTGAAGGACTACCTGAAGCAGATCGGCAAGGTCGCGCTCCTGAACGCGGCCGAGGAGGTCGAGCTCGCGATGCGGATCGAGGCGGGCCTGTTCGCCGAGGAGAAGCTGTCGCACATGTCCAAGGAGGAGCAGCGCAGCCAGCTCGGCCGCGAGCTCGCCTGGGTCGCGAAGGACGGCCAGCGCGCGAAGTCGCACCTGCTCGGCGCGAACCTCCGCCTCGTGGTCTCGCTCGCGAAGCGCTACACCGGACGCGGCATGCAGTTCCTCGACCTCATCCAGGAGGGCAACCTGGGCCTCATCCGTGCGGTCGAGAAGTTCGACTACACGAAGGGCTTCAAGTTCTCGACCTACGCGACGTGGTGGATCCGCCAGGCGATCACCCGTGCCATGGCCGACCAGGCCCGTACCATCCGCATCCCGGTGCACATGGTCGAGGTCATCAACAAGCTCGCCCGCGTGCAGCGCCAGATGCTGCAGGACCTGGGCCGCGAGCCCACGCCCGAGGAGCTGTCGAAGGAACTCGACATGACGCCCGAGAAGGTCGTCGAGGTGCAGAAGTACGGCCGCGAGCCGATCTCGCTGCACACCCCGCTCGGCGAGGACGGCGACAGCGAGTTCGGCGACCTCATCGAGGACACCGAGGCGGTCGTGCCGGCCGACGCGGTGGGCTTCACGATGCTCCAGAAGCAGCTCGAGAGCCTGCTCGACTCGCTCTCCGAGCGCGAGGCGGGCGTCATCCGCATGCGCTTCGGCCTCGGTGACGGCCAGCCGAAGACGCTCGACCAGATCGGCGACACGTTCGGCGTGACCCGCGAGCGAATCCGGCAGATCGAGTCGAAGACGATGGCGAAGCTGCGCCACCCGTCGCGTTCGCAGTCGCTCCGCGACTACCTCGAGTAGGCCGCGGGTGCGCTACGCGCCGGCGATCCTCGTCGGCCGGTTCGTGCGATTCCTCGCCCGGCTCCGAAAGCCCGGCGGGGGATCGGCGGTGCCCGGCCTCGTGGTCAACCGCATCGCCCCCGGCTACCTCCCGCACGCGCTCGGCGCATTCCCCGACGGCCTCGTGGTCGTCTCCGGGTCGAGCGGGAAGTCGACCACGACGAAGATGCTCGTCGCGGTGCTGCGCG
Source organism: Agromyces mangrovi (assembly GCF_030296695.1). NCBI lineage: Bacteria > Bacillati > Actinomycetota > Actinomycetes > Micrococcales > Microbacteriaceae > Agromyces > Agromyces mangrovi (ex Wang et al. 2018). The sequence goes on from NZ_AP027737.1 coordinate 3,380,781, forward strand.
CGCACGACCGCTCGGTCTTCACGAACCCGTCGACGGCGAACATCGCGCAGGGCCTGACCTCGGCGCTGCTCGAGCGGGCCGACGTGCGCGGGCGCGTTCCCGGCGACCTCGCCGTGCTCGAGATGGACGAGGGCCACGGCGCGCGCGTGACGGCGGACCTGCATCCCGACGTGGTCGTGCTCACCAACGTGATGGTCGACCAGATCGACCGGTTCCACGACTCCGAGGCGGTCGCGGGGATGCTCGCTCGCATCGCGTCCCGCGCGACGAAGTCGATCGTGCTGAACGCCGACGACGCGTATCTCGTGCAGGTCGCCGCGGCGGCCGAGCGCGGCGTCGCGGTCGAGCGCTTCGGCGTGAGCGCGGAGGTGCTGGCGGCCGCCCCGCGCGGGCTCGGCAACGCGCGCACCGCAGGTGAGCGACTCGCGGCGGGCGACGGCGTGCGCATCGTCGGCCTCGCCGGCGACGTGACGACGCTCGAGCTGCACGGACGCGCGGTCGACGTGCGGCTGCCCTCGCGGGGCATCCACTACGCCGTCGACGCCGCCGCCGCGGTCGCGGGCGCACGGGCGATCCTGGGTCGCGACTTCGACCTCGACGCCGCGGCGCGCGCCGTGAGCGAGATGCCGGCCGTGTTCGGGCGCGGCGAACGCGTGACCGTGCGCGGCACCGAGGTGGAGTTCGTCCTCGTGCAGAATCCTTCGAGCTTCCAGCTCAACGTCGACGGCATCGTGCCGGGCACCGAGCAGATCCTGTTCGCGATGGGCTCCGACGTGCGCGACCCGTCGTACTTCTGGCCGGTCGACGCGTCGGGCCTCGGCTCGGTGCGCGTCGTCTCGGGGTCGAAGGCGCTCGAGGCGGCGCTCCAGCTCGCCTACGACGGCGTCGAGGTCGGCCGGGTCGAGCCCGACCTGCCGACGGCCCTCGACGAGTTCCTCGCGCTTCCCGCGCCCGAGCACGGCGTGAAGACCATCGTCTTCACCGCCGACTCGATGCGCCGCACCCGCGCCCACCTCGGCCTCGCCGAGGCGAAGGAGGACGCATGACGACGCTGTCGGTCGTGAGCCTGTTCCCGAGCCTGCTGAACGTCAACGGCGATGCCGAGAACGGTGACGTGCTCGCCGCCCGCGCACGCTGGGCGGGGCTCGACGCCATGCACCTGCGCGTCGAGGAGGTCGGTGCGCTGCCGGTCGAGCCGGACGTGATCGTGGTCGGTTCGGGCACGGATGCCTCCGCCGAGGCCGCGATCGAGCGCATCGCACCGCTGCAGGACGAGCTGCGGCGCTGGGCGACCGAGGGCGTGCCGATCCTGGGCGTCGGCACCGGCATGGAACTGCTCGGCTGGGGCATCGAGTTCGCCGACGGTCGCACGATCGAGGGGCTCGGCATCGTGCCGGGTCGAGCGGTGCCCCGCGAGTCCCGCGTGAGCGACGACCTGGTCGTGCGCACGAAGCACGGCCTGCTCGTCGGGTACGAGAACCACGCGCGCGACTACGTCGGTGCGGAAGGCTCGCCGCTCGGGCGCGTCGTGCGCGGCAGCGGCAACGGCCGCGACTCCGGGCAGGAGGGCGTGGTGATGGGCTCCGTCATCGGGACGCACCTGCACGGCCCCGTGCTCGCGAAGCAGCCGGCCCTGGCCGACGCGATGCTCGCCGCGGCGGCCGAGCGGCGCGGGGTCGCCTACGCCACGGGCGGGCCGGCCTCGGAGGCGGACGGCTACGCCGAGCGAGCGCGCGCGATCATCCTCGAGCGACTGGGCGTCTCCGAGCGCTGAGCGCGTGCCGCGCGATCCGGCGTAGGAACGACGGCGGCCCGCCGACGATCTCGTGATCGCCGACGGGCCGGGTGGGTCGTGGTGCGCGCTACGGGCGCGACTCCGAGACGAGGCGGCTCGACTCGTCGTGCCAGCTGTGCGCGATCTCGGACAGCTTCTCCTGGTGCTTGCGGCCGTGGTGCGCGCAGAACAGCAGCTCGCCGCTGTTCACGACGACGCGGATGTAGGCCTGCGCGCCGCAGCTGTCGCAGCGGTCCAGTGCGGTGAGCTCGTACGACGGCTCGAGCTCATCGACCGCACCATCGGTCTCCGGGTATCGGGTCATGGCTCCTCCTTAGTACGTGCACCGAATTCCTAGGGTGCATCCATGAAAGCACGGCCGACCTGTGCGTTCGTCCTGCAGCGGCGGTATTTCGCTCAACGCGTACAGTCGGCGAGCGGATGCCCCGAGGCGGGGTGTCGGCGTCGGCCCGGCGCCCGGCGCGCGGGTAGTCTGGACGGTCGTGAGCGCAGACTATTCCGCCAGGCACCTCTCCGTACTCGAGGGTCTCGAGGCGGTGCGCAAGCGCCCGGGCATGTACATCGGCTCGACCGATTCGCGCGGCCTCATGCACTGCCTGTGGGAGATCATCGACAACTCGGTCGACGAGGCGCTCGCGGGTCACGGGTCGGAGATCGAGATCGTGCTGCACCGCGACGGCAGCGTCGAGGTCCGCGACCAGGCGCGCGGCATCCCGGTCGACGCGGAGCCGCGCACCGGGCTCTCCGGCGTCGAGGTGGTCTTCACCAAGCTGCACGCCGGCGGCAAGTTCGGTTCGGGCTCGTACGCCGCCTCGGGCGGACTGCACGGCGTCGGGGCATCCGTCGTCAACGCACTCTCGGAGCGTCTCGACGTCGAGGTCGACCGCGACGGCCGCACCTGGGCGATGTCGTTCCACCGCGGCGAGCCGGGCGTGTTCGACGACAACGGGATGAAGACGCCCGACGCACCGTTCACGCCGTTCGAGCTCTCGAGCGAGCTGCGCGTGGTCCGCAAGGTCGCCAAGAAGACGACCGGCACCCGCGTGCGGTACTGGGCCGACCGGCAGATCTTCACGCGCGACGCCGCGTTCCTCGCCGAGGAGCTGATCGGGCGCGCCCGGCAGACGGCGTTCCTCGTGCCGGGCCTCGGCATCTCGATCCGCGACGAGCGCGGCGAGGAGCCGGAGACCACGCACTTCAAGTTCGACGGCGGCATCTCGGAGTTCGCCGAGTACCTCGCGACCGACCCGGCCGTCACCGACGTCTGGCGGCTCGAGGGCTCGGGCACCTTCACGGAGACCGTGCCGGTGCTCACCGAATCGGGCGCGATGGTGTCGACCGAGGTGGAGCGCGAGTGCGTGGTCGACGTGGCGCTGCGCTGGGGCAACGGCTACGACACGACCGTGCGCAGCTTCGTGAACATCATCGCGACGCCGAAGGGTGGCACGCACCTCGCCGGGTTCGACCAGGGGCTCATGCGGGTCATCCGCGCCCAGGTGGAGCAGAACGCCCGCCGGCTCAAGGTCGGCAACGACAAGCTCGACAAGGACGACGTGCTCGCGGGGCTCACCGCAGTGGTCACCGTGCGCCTGGCCGAACCGCAGTTCGAGGGGCAGACCAAGGAGGTGCTCGGCACGCCGGCCGTGCGCGCGATCGTCACGAACGTCGTCGCGACGGCGCTGCGCGAGCGGTTCGCCTCGACCGCGCGCCCCGACAAGTCGCAGTCGGCCGCGCTTCTCGAGAAGGTCGTCGCCGAGATGAAGGCGCGCATCTCCGCGCGCACCCACAAGGAGACCCAGCGGCGCAAGAACGCGCTCGAGAACTCGACGCTGCCGGCGAAGCTCGTCGACTGCCGGTCGAACGACGTCGCGCACAGCGAGCTGTTCATCGTCGAGGGCGACTCGGCGCTCGGCACCGCGAAGCTCGCGCGCGACAGCGAACACCAGGCCCTGCTGCCGATCCGCGGCAAGATCCTCAACGTGCAGAAGGCGTCGATCGCCGACATGCTCGGCAATGCCGAGTGCGCCTCGATCATCCAGGTGATCGGCGCCGGTTCGGGCCGCACCTTCGACATCTCGATGGCGCGCTACGGCAAGGTCATCATCATGAGCGACGCCGACGTCGACGGCGCGCACATCCGTACGCTGCTCCTGACCCTGTTCTTCCGCTACATGCGCCCGATGATCGAGGAGGGGCGCGTCTTCGCGGCCGTGCCGCCGCTGCACCGGGTCGTGGTCATGCATCCCGGTTCGAAGCCGAACGAGACGATCTACACGTACTCCGAGCCCGAGCTCGACGCCGTGCTGAAGGGCCTCGCGCGCAAGAACCGGAAGTACCAGGACCCGATCCAGCGCTACAAGGGCCTCGGCGAGATGGACGCCGACCAGCTCGCGGTGACGACCATGGACCCGAGCCACCGCACGCTGCGCCGGGTCGGCATCCGCGACGCCGAGCAGGCGGGCCGCGTCTTCGAGCTGCTCATGGGCAACGAGGTCGCGCCGCGCAAGGAGTTCATCGTCGAGAGCGCGGCCGCTCTCGACAAGGAGCGCATCGACGCCTGAACCGGCCTCGGCCGGGTGAGGGCGACGGATGCCCCGTGGCATCCGTCACCGTCTCTGCGCGTTCGAGCGAGGACCGCCGGATCAGCCGACGCGGCGGCCGATGGCGCCGACGACCTTCTCGAGCGGGGTGCCCGAGGCATCGCGCTTGGCGCCCGGCTCGGGCAGCGTGCGGGTCGACCCGTCGGTGCCGACGGCGAGCGCCGGCTCGGGCCCGACCCACGCGACCGACAGCTCGGACTCGCCCTTGAGGAAGCGCTGCGCGCGCACACCGCCGGTGGCCCGCCCCTTGCCGGGGAACTCGGCGAACGCGCTGACCTTGCCGGAACCCGGATCGGTGCCCATGAGCGTCTCGCCGCCTGCCGCGACGGTCGCCACGATCGCCCGCTCGACCTCGTCGGGCGCGAGCGCGGTGAAGTGCACCACGCGTGCGTCGGCGCCGAGCTTGATGCCGGCCATGCCGCCGGCGGCCGCGCCCTGCGGGCGCACGGCGGAGGCGGGGAAGTGGAGCAGCTGCGCGTCGGACGCGACGAACACGAGCTCCGCGTCGTCGGGCGCGGGGACGGCGGCGACCAGCGCGTCGCCGGGCTTCAGGGCGATGACCTCGAAGTCGGGCTTGTTCGGGAACGCCGACGGCACCACGCGCTTGACGACGCCCTGGGCGGTGCCGAGCGCGATCGGCACGTCGCCCGCGAGCGGCACGACGGCGAGGATCCGCTCGGAGCGGTCGGGGAGCGCGAGGTAGTCGTGCACCCGCACGCCCGCGCCGAGCTGCACGGAGTTCGGCGGCAGACCGGGCAGCTCGAGCGGCGAGAAGCGCACCAGGCGGCCGCGCGAGGTGATCGCGCCGATCTCGGTACGGCTCGTGGTGTCGAGCGACGAGCGCACGGCGTCGTGCTTGCTGCGACGCTTCGGCTCGGTGATCACGGGCGGGCCGTCCTCGCCGACGGGCAGGTCGACGCGCGCGATGCGGTCCGTCGCGCCGAGGAACACGCGGCACGGCACGTCGGCGTGCTCGAGGTCCTCGGGAGCCTGCTTGCGCCGCTTCGCGCCAGCCGGCTGCTGCTTCGCCTCGGTGAGCAGCGTCCGCCTGGGCGACCCGTACTTCTCGGCGACGTCGCCGAGCTCGTCGGCGACGAGCGTGCGGATCGCGAGTTCGCTCGCGAGCAGTTCCTCGAGCTCGGCGATCTCGGCGAGGAGGGTGTCGCGTTCGGCCTCGAGCTCGATGCGCGAGAACTTCGTGAGGCGGCGCAGGCGCAGCTCGAGGATGTACTCGGCCTGCAGGGTGCTCAGGTCGAACACGTCGATCAGTCGGCTGCGCGCCTGCTCCGTGTCATCCGACGTGCGGATCACCTGGATGACCTCGTCGATGTCGAGGATCGCGATCAACAGGCCCTCGACCAGGTGCAGGCGGTCCTTGCGCTTGGTGAGGCGGTACTGCGAGCGACGAGTGACGACGCTGACGCGGTGCCCGATGTACACCTGCAGCAGCTCGCGCAGGCCGAGCGTCTGCGGCTGGCCCTCGACGAGGGTCACGTTGTTGATGTTGAACGAGTCCTCGAGGGGAGTCAGCCGGTACAGCTGCTCGAGCACGGCCTGCGGGTTGAACCCGGTCTTCACGCCGATCACGAGGCGCATGCCGCGCTTGCGGTCGGTGAGGTCGGTGACATCCGAGATGCCCGTGATCTTCTTGGCGTTGACCCCGTCCTTGATCTTCTCGATCACGCGCTCGGGGCCGACCAGGTAGGGGAGTTCGGTGACGACGAGGCCCGACTTGCGGGCGGTGAGCTGCTCGACGCTGACCTTCGCACGGGTCTTGAACGAGCCGCGGCCGGTGGCATAGGCGTCGCGGATGCCGCCCAGGCCGACGATCGTGCCCCCGGAGGGGAAGTCGGGGCCGGGCACGAACTCCATCAGCTCGTCGAGGCTCGCCTCCGGGTTGGCGATGAGGTGCTGCGCCGCCGCGGCGACCTCGTTGAGGTTGTGCGGGGCCATGTTGGTCGCCATGCCGACCGCGATGCCGCTCGCGCCGTTGACGAGCAGCCCGGGGATGGCCGCGGGCAGCACCTCGGGCTGCAGGAACGAGTTGTCGTAGTTCGGCACGTAGTCGACGACGTCCTCGTCGAGGCTCTCGACCATGGCCAGCGCCGGCGGGGCGAGGCGCGCCTCGGTGTAGCGGGGCGCCGCGGGGCCGTCGTCGAGCGAGCCGAAGTTGCCGTGCCCGTCGACGAACGGCACGCGCAGGCTGAACGCCTGGGCCATGCGCACGAGCGCGTCGTAGATCGCGGCGTCGCCGTGCGGGTGCAGGCGGCCCATGACCTCGCCGACGACGCGCGCCGACTTCACGTGCCCGCGGTCGGGCCGCAGGCCCATCTCGCTCATCTGGAACAGGATGCGGCGCTGCACGGGCTTCAGTCCGTCGCGCGCGTCGGGCAGCGCGCGCGAGTAGATGACGGAGTAGGCGTACTCGAGGAACGAGCCCTGCATCTCGGAGGAGACGTCGACGTCCTCGATGCGTTCGGCGATCTGGTCGTCTGCGGGCAGGTCAGGCGTTCGGGACATCCGTGCTCTCGGTCGGGCGTGCCGGGTCGGCACGGTCGTTCGCGGGGGTCGCGCCGGGCTGTGCGAGACTGGGCGCGATGCGAGCCATGCTACCCGTCGCCGCCCCCGATGCCCCGCGGCTCACCGACGTGCTGGCGAGTGCGATCGCGAGCGTGCGCGGCGAGCCGAACCGGCTGGCGCTCGGCCCCGCCGAGGTGGCGATCGTGGTGCTCGTCGACGGGCTGGGCGCGCACAACCTGCGTGCTCGCGCCGGCCATGCCCGCCGGCTCTCGTCGAGCTTCGGCAAGCGCGACGTGGTGCGCACGGTGTTCCCGTCGACGACCGCGGCGGGCATCACCTCATTCACGACCGGACTCGAGCCGGGGGAGCACGGCATCATCGGGTACCGCGTCTTCGACGCCTCCGCCGATCGCACGGTGAACCTGCTGAGCGGGTGGGAGGCCGATCGCACCGACCCGCTCGCCTGGCAGCCGCACGCGACGCTGTTCGATCGGTCCGTGGAGCAGGGCGTGCGGGCCGTGGCCGTCGGCCCGGGCCGCTATCGCGCGTCGGGCTTCACGCGGGCCGCGCTGCGGGGCGCCGAGTACCGCGCCGCCGAGTCGATCGAGGACCGCTTCGCCGCCGCGCGCGAACTCGCCGAGGAGGGCGGGCCGGCGGTCGCCTACGTGTACGTGCCCGAGCTCGACATGGCCGCGCACGCGGTGGGCTGGGAGTCCGACCGCTGGCTGGCCGAGCTCGAGCGCGTCGACGCCGCGTTCGGCGACCTCGAGCGCGGGATGCCCCGGGGCACGGGCCTGCTCGTCACCGCCGACCATGGCGTCGTCGACGTCGCCGCGCACAAGCACGTGCTCATCGACCGGGACCCGGCGCTCGTCGACGGCGTGCGCCACGTGGCGGGCGACCCGCGGTGCCTCTACCTGACGTTCGAGCCCGACCTCGATGCGGCTGGGCGCGAGGCGCTCGTCGCGCGCTGGCGCGCAGCGGAGGAGCACCGCGCGTGGGTGCTCACCCGCGAGGAGGCGATCGCGTCGGGCGCGTTCGGACCCGTGGCATCCGCCGCCCTGGCCCGCATCGGCGACCTCGTCGTCGCCGCGCGGTCGCTGGTGGCGTACTACGACGGGCGCGACCCGAACCCGGGGCCTCGTGCGATGGTCGGCCAGCACGGCTCGGCCACCGATGAGGAGGTGCGGGTCCCGCTCATCCGTGCGGGAGCGTACGCCCGCTGAGGCGACTCAGCTCGGGTACTGGCCGCGCTTGACCTGCGGCTTCGGCAGGCGCATGGGGCGCAGCTGGAGTGCGCGCATGGCCGCGTACCAGCGGATGCCGCGCTCGACGCGCGTCTCGCCGAACTTCGCGGCCAGCTTCTTGCGCAGCGACCGGCCGAGCCAGAGCACGTCGAGCACCGCGGCGATGAAGAACACCCACAGGCCGAGGGTGCCGATGACCTGCGTCTCGTAGCTCGGGATGAAGGTCAGGATGATGACGAGGAACATCACGGGGATGAGGATCTCGCCCAGGCTGAAGCGCGCGTCGACGTAGTCGCGGATGTACTTCTTCTGCGGCCCGCGGTCGCGCTGCGGCAGGTAGCGCTCGTCGCCGGCGGCCATGCCCACGCGGGCCCGCTCGCGCGCCTCGGCGGCCTTCGCCTTCTGGATGCGGGCCGCCTCCTTGCGGTCGTTCGGCACGAGCGGCCGCTTGCGCGCGGCCTCCTGCTCGCGGCGGGAGGGAGTGGGTACGCCCTTGCCCTTGGTCACCGGCGCCTGCTCGGCGTCGTCGCCGGTCGATGCCTGGTCGGTCTCGTTGCTGGGGGTCTTGGCCACGTCTGATCCTCGGATTGCTGGTGGCCTTAAGATTACCCGCATGCACCAGCCTGCCCCGAACGGGAGCGACCAGCCGTCCGCCGACGACCGCGAGGAGCGCATCCGGGAGGCGGTGGACGCCGGCTTCCCGACGACCGTCGCCGAGCTGTCGGGGCTCGTGCGCATCCCCTCGGTCGCGTGGGCGGGGTTCGATCACGCGCACGTCGCCGCGAGCGCCGAGGCGGTCGCCGAGCTGCTGCGCGGAGTCGACGTGTTCGAGACCGTCGAGATCGCGCGGGCGCCGATGGAGGGCAGCGCCGAGCTCGGCCAGCCCGCGGTGCTCGCCCGCCGCGCGGCGCGCAACGGCCGCCCGACCGTGCTGCTCTACGCGCACCACGACGTGCAGCCGCCCGGCGACGACGCCGGCTGGGACTCGCCGCCGTTCGAGCCGACCGCGCGCGGCGACCGCCTGTACGGACGCGGTGCCGCCGACGACAAGGCCGGCATCATGGCGCACGTCGCCGCGATCCGCGCGCTGGTGGCTGCGGGCGGCGACCCCGACCTCGGCATCGCGCTGTTCATCGAGGGGAGGAGGAGGACGGCTCGCGCTCGTTCGCCAACTTCCTCGAGCTGCACCGCGACGCGCTGGCCGCCGATGCGATCGTCGTGGCCGATTCCACGAACTGGGACGCCGAGACGCCGGCGCTCACCGTCGCCCTCCGCGGCAACGTCACCTGCCGGGTCACGGTGTCGACCCTCGCGCATGCCTCGCACTCGGGCATGTTCGGCGGCGCCGTGCCCGACGCGATGATGCCGATGGTGCGCCTGCTCGCGTCCTTGCACGACGACGACGGCGCGGTCGCGGTCGAGGGCCTGCGGTCGATCGACATGGAGACCCCGCCGTACGACGAGGCGCAGCTGCGGGCCGAGGCGGGACTGCTCGACGGCGTGACGCCCGTCGGCCGCGGCACGATCCCGCAGCGCCTCTGGGCGCAGCCGGCGATCACGGTCACCGGCACCTCGGCGCCGCGCCTCGTCGACGCCTCGAACACGCTCTCGCCGTCGGTGACCATGAAGCTGAGCGTCCGGGTCGCGCCCGGCCAGTCGGCGACGGAGGCCGCCGAGGCGCTCGAACGCCACCTGCGCACCCACGTGCCGTTCGGCGCGCACGTCGAGATCGACGAGGTCGTCACGGGCGACCCGTTCCTCGTGGACACCGACGGCTGGGCGGTCGACGCGGTGCTCGAGGCGATGGCGGATGCCTGGGGGAGGGCGCCCGTGCAGACCGGCATCGGCGGCTCGATCCCGTTCATCGCCGACCTCACGCGCGTGTTCCCCGAGGCGCAGATCCTCGTGACGGGCGTCGAGGACCCCGACTCGCGCGCGCACAGCCCGAACGAGTCGCTCCACCTCGGTGCGTTCAAGCGGTCGGTGCTCACCGAGGCGCTCTTCCTGGCGCGCCTCGACGCACGCGGCGCCTGAGCGCGAACCGGGACCCCGCGGCATCCGCCCGGGGTAGAATCGCAGCGGACACCACGTCAGCCGCGATCGATCGAGGAGCACCATGACGCAGACCATCCCCGCCGAGACGGCCGCCCATGGCGTCAGCCTGAGCGACAACGCCGCAGCCAAGGTGAAGAGCCTGCTCGAGCAGGAGGGTCGCGACGACCTGCGCCTGCGGGTGGCGGTGCAGCCGGGCGGATGCTCCGGGCTGATCTACCAGCTCTACTTCGACGAGCGGCTGCTCGACGGCGACGCCACGGTCGACTTCGACGGCGTCGAGGTGATCGTCGACCGCATGTCGGTGCCGTACCTCGACGGCGCGGCGATCGACTTCGAGGACACGATCCAGAAGCAGGGCTTCACGATCGACAACCCCAACGCGCAGGGCAGCTGCGCGTGCGGCGACTCGTTCCACTGACCTGAACCCACCGAAGCGGGGGCGGCCCGAGGGCGCCCCCGCTTCGTCATGCCCGCATGCGCCCCGGCCGGTCGCGACGCGGCAGCCTACCGTGCACACGGCAGGCGGCGCGTCGGAGTAGGCTAGGGGACGATCACCACTTCACTGAGAAGTGCCTACGAATCTCCCGAAAGGTCACCGGTGCGCCAGAACCGCCGTCTCCGATGGGCTGCTCTTCCGATCGCAGCGACACTCACAATCGTCCTCGCCGGATGCACGCAGGCGCAGTTGAACGGTTTCCTCCCGGGCTTCATCGAGGGTGAGGCGCCCACGACGAACCAGACCGAGCGCATCTCGGGCCTGTGGGTCACCTCGTGGATCGTGCTGCTGGTGGTCGGCGTCATCACGTGGGGCCTCACGATCTGGGCGGTCGTGGTGTACCGCCGCCGCCGCGGCCAGACCGGCCTGCCGGTGCAGCTGCGCTACAACATGCCGATCGAGGTGTTCTACACCGTCGTGCCGCTCATCCTGGTGCTCGGCTTCTTCGCCTTCACGGTGCGCGACCAGAACGAGATCGAGGCGCGGTTCGAGAACCCGGACGTCACGGTCGAGGTCATCGCCAAGCAGTGGGCGTGGGACTTCAACTACGTCGACGAGAACGTGTACTCGCCCGGCATCCAGGGCCAGCCCGAGGAGGACGGCTCGCTGGTGGAGTCGGAGGTGCCGACCCTCGTGCTCCCGGTCAACCAGCAGATCGAGATCGAGCTGGAGTCGCGCGACGTGATCCACTCCTTCTGGGTCGTCGACTTCCTCTACAAGAAGGACATGTACCCGGGCAAGACCAACTACATGTCGATCGAGCCGATGCGCGAGGGCACCTACGCCGGCAAGTGCGCCGAGCTCTGCGGCGAGTACCACTCGCTGATGCTCTTCAACGTCGAGGTCGTCTCGCAGGCCGAGTACGACGCCTACATCGACTCGCTGCGCGCGGCCGGCCAGGAGGGCCAGCTGTCGAGCGAGTACGACCGCAACCAGAACCTGCCCGGCACGGGCGCGCCCGAGCTCGTCGAGCACGAAGAGGAGAACTGAGCGACATGAGCACCACTGCCGCACCGGCCAAGCCGAGCGCGAGTCCGTCGCCGTTCGGCCCTCCTCCGCGGAGCGCAAGGGCAACATCCTCGTCAAGTGGATCACCTCGACCGACCACAAGGTCATCGGGTACCTGTACCTGATCACGTCGTTCATCTACTTCTGCATCGGCGGCGTCATGGCGCTGATCATCCGCGCCCAGCTGTTCGAGCCCGGCCTCGAGATCCTGCAGACCCGTGAGCAGTACAACCAGCTGTTCACCATGCACGGCACGATCATGCTGCTGATGTTCGCGACCCCGCTCTTCGCCGGCTTCGCGAACGTGCTCATGCCGCTGCAGATCGGCGCGCCCGACGTCGCCTTCCCGCGACTGAACGCGCTGGCGTACTGGCTCTTCAACTTCGGCTCGCTCATGGCCGTGGCCGGCTTCCTCACCCCGCAGGGTGCGGCGTCGTTCGGCTGGTTCGCGTATCAACCACTCGCATCCACGACGTTCTCACCGGGTATCGGAGGAAACCTCTGGATGCTCGGGCTCGGCCTCTCGGGCTTCGGCACGATCATGGGTGCGGTCAACTTCATCACCACGATCATCACGATGCGCGCGCCCGGCATGACCATGTTCCGCATGCCGATCTTCACGTGGAACACCCTCGTGACGTCGATCCTGGTGCTGCTCGCGTTCCCGGTGCTCGCCGCCGCGATCCTCGCCGCCTCGGCCGACCGCATCTTCGGCGCGCACATCTACGATCCCGCCAACGGCGGGGTGATCCTCTGGCAACACCTGTTCTGGTTCTTCGGCCATCCGGAGGTCTACATCATCGCGCTGCCGTTCTTCGGCATCGTGTCGGAGATCTTCCCGGTGTTCAGCCGGAAGCCGATCTTCGGGTACAAGACGCTCGTGTACGCGACCATCGCCATCGCCGCGCTGTCGGTCACGGTGTGGGCGCACCACATGTACGTCACCGGCTCGGTGCTGCTGCCGTTCTTCGCGCTGTTGACGATGCTGATCGCGGTACCGACGGGCGTGAAGATCTTCAACTGGATCGGCACGATGTGGCGAGGGTCGATCACGTTCGAGATGCCGCTCGTCTGGTCGCTCGGCTTCCTCATCACGTTCGTGTTCGGCGGCCTCACCGGCGTCATCCTCGCCTCGCCGCCGCTCGACTTCGCCGTCTCCGACAGCTACTTCGTCGTGGCGCACTTCCACTACGTCGTGTTCGGCACGGTCGTGTTCGCGATGTTCGCGGGCTTCTACTTCTGGTGGCCGAAGTGGACGGGCAAGATGCTCAGCGAGCGCCTCGGCGCCTGGCACTTCTGGCTGCTGTTCATCGGCTTCCACACGACCTTCCTCATCCAGCACTGGCTGGGCGTGGTGGGCATGCCGCGCCGGTATTACTCGTACCTGCCCGAGGACAACATCACCTGGATGAACCAGCTGTCGACCATCGGCGCGATGATCCTGGCCGTGTCGATGATCCCGTTCTTCCTGAACGTCTTCATCACCGCCCGTCGTGCGCCCAAGGTGACCGTGAACGACCCGTGGGGCTACGGCCGCTCGCTCGAGTGGGCGACCAGCTGCCCGCCGCCGCGGCACAACTTCACGTCGATCCCGCGCATCCGCTCGGAGTCGCCGGCGTTCGACCTGAACCACCCCGAGGCCGCCCTTCCGATCGGCATCGGGCCGGCCAAGGACGCACCGGATGCTCCGACCTACGAGGTCACCGAAGGGAAGGTCAAGTAGATGCGGGCCAATGTCGCCATCTTCTGGGTGATCGGTGCGTTCTTCGCACTCGCCGATGTCGCGTACATCGTGTGGTCGATCCTCGAGACCGGCGAGCCGGAATGGGTCGGCCTGGTCGCGATCGCACTGAGCGCGGTACTGGCGGCGTTCATCGCCTTCTACCTGGGCCGCGTGCACAAGGCCCAGGGCGGCGAGCTGCCCGAGGACCGCGTCGACGCGAACATCGACGACGGTGACGCCGAGCTCGGCTTCTTCAGCCCGTGGAGCTGGTGGCCCATCATGCTCGCGGCCGCCGCAGCGCTCGGCTTCCTCGGCCTCGCGGTCGGGTTCTGGATCACCTTCATCGCGCTGCCCGTGGTCGTCCTCAGCCTCGTCGGCTGGACCTACGAGTACTACCGCGGCAACTTCGCCCGCTGAGCGGGGAGCGCACGTCGTACGCGTGTCGCCCCGACCGGAATCGGTCGGGGCGACACGCGTTTCGCGTCTCAGCCTGCGCGGGTGAAGACGAGGAGCTCGACGTCGACCGTGACGGGCCCCGCGAACCGCGCAGGTCGGCCCGTGGAGGCGTGATGGGCGGACGGACCCATCTGCACCAGGTCGTCGGCGAGGGGCGTCGACGCGGGCAGCTCGCCGGCCACGCGGGTCGCGTCGTGGAGGCGGAGGCCGGCTTCTGCGGCATCCGACCGCACCTGCTCGCGCTTGCCCGACTGCACGTCGATCATGCCTCCGGCACCGCGCAGCTCGGCCAGGTGACTCGGTGACGGGATCACCGTGATCAGGCGCCCGCCCGGCGCGAGCACCCGTGCGAACTCGGGCAGGTTGCGCGGCGCGAACACGTTCAGGGCCCGGTCGACGACCCCCGTCGCGATCGGCAGCGGCGACCAGAGGTCGAGCACGACACCGAGGGCGGGGGCAGCGGATGCCTCGCGCACGCGCCGTACGGCCGCCCTGACGGCCTCGGGGGAGAGGTCTGCGACGAGTGCCGTGGCGGGCGCCTGCAGGCCCGCCAGCGACGTGGAAGCGTACTGACCGGTGCCGCAGCCCAGGTCGGCGAGCACCGCGCCCTCCGGCGCGCCATCGGCGACCGCGTCCGCCACCGCGCCTCGCAGCTGGCGGTACGGTTCGCTGTCGAGCACGCGCTCGCGCGCAGCGAGCATCTCCGCGGTGTCGCCGCGCACATTCGGGCGCTTGCGCGGGAAGAGCGTGAGGTAGCCCCGTCGGTTCGCGTCGAATGCATGGCCGTCGGCGCAGCGGACGGTGCCGTGCACGTCGCCCCCGAGCGGGGAGACGCAGAACGGGCACCGCAGCAGATCGACGATGGGTCGATCGGTCATGCGGTGCCCGATCCGGGGTGGTGCGACTAGTGGTGGTCGGAGTGCGACGCCTCGAGCTCGGCCCGCGTGACCGGCGCGATGCGGTCCTCGAAGAACCAGCGCGAGAATCCGGCGCGCATCTTCTGCCAGACCGAGATCTTGCCGCGGGCATCCGGGCGGATCATGAGCGGCGCGTAGCTCTCGTAGCTCACGAGGCGCCAGCGGTCGTACTCGTCGAGGGGCTGGTGCACCTCGATGAACTCGCCGCCGGGCAGCTTCACGATGCGGCCGGACTCGTAGCCGTGGAGGACGACCTCGCGATCCTTCTTCTGCAGGGCGAGGCACACGCGCTTCGTGATGAAGTACGCCAGGAACGGCCCGAGGATGACCACGGCCTGGAGGGAGTGGATGACTCCCTCCATCGTGAGCTTGAAGTGCGTCGCGATGAGGTCCGAGCTCGCCGCCGCCCAGAGGCCGGCGTAGAACGTGACGCCCGCGGCACCGATGGCGGTGCGGGTCGGCGCGTTGCGCGGACGGTCGGCGATGTGGTGCTCGCGCTTGTCGCCGGTGATCCACGCCTCGATGAACGGGTAGATGAACACGAGGCCGAGGAACACGAGCAGGCCCACGAGCGGCACGAGGATGTTGAACGACCACGTGCGCTCGAGCCAGACGAACTCCCACCCCGGCGGGATGAGCCGCAGGGCGCCGTCGGCGAAGCCGATGTACCAGTCGGGCTGGGTACCGGCCGACACGGGGGACGGGTCGTACGGGCCGTAGTTCCAGATCGGGTTGATCGTGAACAGCGACGCGATCAGCGCGAGGACACCGAAGACGATGAAGAAGAAGCCACCGGCCTTCGCGGCGTACACCGGGAGGATGGGCGGGCCGACCGCGTTCTGCTGCGTCTTGCCGGGTGCGGCGTACTGGGTGTGCTTGTGCACGACCACGAACAGCAGGTGCACCGCGATCAGCGCGACGATGATGGCCGGCAGCAGCAGGATGTGCAGCGTGTACAGGCGGCCCACGATCGCCGTGCCGGGGAACTCGCCGCCGAACAGCAGGAACGAGGTCCAGGTGCCGATCACCGGCATGCCCTTGATCATGCCGTCGATGATGCGGAGGCCGTTGCCCGAGAGCAGGTCGTCGGGGAGCGAGTAGCCCGTGAAGCCCTCGCCCATTGCGAGGACGAAGAGCACGAAGCCGATGACCCAGTTCAGCTCACGCGGCTTGCGGAACGCACCCGTGAAGAAGATGCGGAGCATGTGCAGGCCGATGGCCGCCACGAACAGCAGCGCCGCCCAGTGGTGCATCTGGCGCACGAAGAGGCCGCCCCGCAGGTCGAAGGAGATGTCGAGCGTCGACGCCATGGCGACCGACATCTCGATGCCCTTGAGCGGCACGTACGAGCCCTCGTAGTGCACCTCGGCCATCGACGCCTGGAAGAAGAACGTCAGGAAGGTGCCCGAGATGAGCACGACGACGAAGCTGAAGAGCGCGATCTCTCCGAGCAGGAAGGACCAGTGGTCGGGGAAGGCCTTGCGGCCGAGCTCCTTGACGACGGTCGAGATGCTCGTGCGCTCGTCGATGTAGTTCGACGCGGCCGCCGTGAAGCCGCCCTTGCGCTTCTCGGGGGCGCTGGTGGTCGGTGCTGCGGTGCTCAATGACGCTCCCAGAAGCTCGGGCCGACGGGTTCGGTGAAGTCGCTCTGCGCGACGAGGTAGCCCTCGTCGTCGACCGCGATGGGCAGCTGGGGGAGCGGCCGCTTCGCCGGGCCGAAGATGACCTCGCAGTGGTTCGCGACGTCGAACTGCGACTGGTGGCAGGGGCAGAGCAGGTGGTGCGTGTGCTGCTCGTACAGAGCCACGGGGCATCCGACGTGCGTGCAGATCTTGGAGTACGCCACGATGCCCTGGTACGACCAGTCGGCGCGGTCGGGGGCCTCGTTGAGCTCCTCCGGGTTGAGGCGCATGAGGAGCACGGCCGCCTTGGCCTTCTCCTCGAGCTTGTGGTGCTCGAGTTCGTTCAGGCCCTCGGGGATGACGTGGAAGGCGCTGCCGATGGTGACGTCGGACGCCTTGATGGGCACGCCCGACGGGTCGAGCGTCAGGCGCGTGCCCTGTGCCCACATGGTGTGGCTGAGCAGCTCCACCGGGTCCTGGTCCTGCGGCGCGAGCCCGCGGAAGAGCACGACGGCGGGCAGCGGGAAGACCACGAGCGCACCGATGAGGCTGTTGCGGATGACGGAGCGGCGGCTGAAGCCCGACTCCTGGTCGGCGTCCTGGAACACCTTCACCGCGCCCGCGCGGGTCTCCTCGGAGCCGCGGACCGGGTGACGCTCATCGACGAGTTCGACGTCGTGCATGAGCGCCTTGGCCCAGTGCACCGCGCCGAAGCCGATCGCGAGCAGGGCGAGCGAGACGCCGAGGCCGAAGAACAGGTTGTTGAGACGGACGTCGAAGACGTTGTTCGACTCCATCGGGAAGATCATGTACGCGGCGATCGCCCACACGCTGCCGACGATCGACAGGTAGAACATCGTGTAGACGGAGCGCTCCGCCGACTTCGCCTTCTTCGGGTCCTCGTCGGTGACCCGCTTGCGGTGCGGAGGGAATCCGGGGTTCTCGAATCCGTCCGCGACGACCACTGCGGTCCCGGGGGAGGCGGCGACCTCCTGCTCGTGCGATGACGAGCCGGCAGCGGCGATGTCGGTACCGCCGTTGTCGTCCTGTGCCATGGTTCTCCTTCTTACGCTTCCTCGTCGCCCGTGCGCCTAGTTCGACTTCGCCGTGATCCACACGGTGATCGCCACGATGGTGCCGAGACCGAAGATCCAGATGAAGAGTCCCTCGGACACGGGGCCGAGCGAGCCGAGCTCGAATCCACCCGGGGAGCGGTTGTCCTGGATGTACTGCAGGTAGGTGATGATGTCGCGCTTGTCTTCCGGCGTGATGTTCAGGTCGTTGAACACCGGCATGTTCTGCGGGCCCGTGACCATGGCCTCGTAGATGTGCACGCCCGAGACGTCGTTCAGCGCGGGGGCGTACTTGCCCTCGGTGAGTGCGCCGCCGGCGCCGGCGACGTTGTGGCACATCGCGCAGTTGATGCGGAACAGCTCGGCGCCGTTCGCGGCGTCGCCGCCGCCGTTGACCAGGCTGTCTGCGGGGATGTCCGGGCCGGGGCCGAGGGATGCGACGTAGTAGGCGAGCTGCTTGGTCTGCTCATCGGTGAACTGGACCGGCTTCTGCTCCGCCTGCGGGCCCTGCATCTGCATGGGCATGCGGCCG
This sequence comes from Agromyces mangrovi, assembly GCF_030296695.1. Classification (NCBI taxonomy): domain Bacteria; kingdom Bacillati; phylum Actinomycetota; class Actinomycetes; order Micrococcales; family Microbacteriaceae; genus Agromyces; species Agromyces mangrovi (ex Wang et al. 2018). The sequence goes on from NZ_AP027737.1 coordinate 3,398,825, forward strand.
GTGCCGACCTGGAAGTCGACCGCGGCGGCGCCGACGCCGACGAGGCTCGGGCCGGCCTCCGTGCCCTGGGCGTCGAGGCCGTGGCACGTGGCGCAGTTCGCCTGGAAGAGCTTCTTGCCCTCCTCGATGGTCTGCTGCGACGTCGCCTCGACCTCGGCCTGTGCGGTACCCGTGCTGAAGGCGGCGTACGCGCCGCCCGTGAACACGAGGCCCAGGGCGAGCAGTGCCACGGTGGCGAGCGGGGAACGTCGTCCCGTCCGACGCTTCGAGCTGGTCATCGTTCTCTTCCTGTTGCGGTGCATGCGGATGTTCGTGGGCTCCCCGAGCGTCATTTGAGGACGTAGATGACGAAGAAGAGGCCGATCCAGACGACGTCGACGAAGTGCCAGTAGTACGACACGACGATCGCGCTCGTCGCCTCCTTGTGCCCGAAGTGCGAGACCGCGTAGGCACGGCCGACCACGAGCAGCATGGCGATGAGGCCGCCGGTCACGTGCAGGGCGTGGAAACCGGTGGTGAGATAGAAGGCCGAGCCGTAGGCGTTCGAGTCGAACGCGATGCCCTCGGAGACCAGCTGCGCGTATTCGAGCACCTGGCCCGACACGAAGATGGCGCCGAGCACGTAGCTCAGCAGGAACCACTCGACGAGGCCCCACTTCATCAGGTTGAACGGCCCACCGGTGCGGCGCGGCTGGAAGCGCTCCGCAGCGAAGACGCCGAACTGCGCCGTGAACGAGGAGGCGACCAGGATCGCCGTGTTGATCGCGGCGAACGGGACGTTCAGGCGGTCGGCCTCGAAGTTCCAGAGCTCGGGTGACGTGGACCGCAGCGTGAAGTAGATCGCGAAGAGGCCGGCGAAGAACATCACCTCGCTGCCGAGCCAGACGATCGTGCCCACCGCGACGGTGTTGGGCCTGTTGATCACGGGCGGTGTGGCCGCAGGGGCGATTGAAGAGCTCGTCACGCTCCCCATTATGGCCGATTTCCGAGGGCGGTTTTGAGCAGGGTGGCGGACGTGTCTCCGAAACGCATGGGAACGACCCCTGAATCCCGCCGTGAACGGCCCGTGAATCCGCAGGGAATCGGCTCTGGCTAGGATCGTGGCATGCCCGAGACCCCCACCTGGCCGTCGGTCCTGACCGCCCTCCTCGACCGCGAGGACCTGAGCGTCGCCGATGCGGCGTGGTGCATGGAACAGGTGATGACGGGCGACGCCACACCCGCCCAGCTCGCCGCCTTCCTCGTGGCGCTGCGTGCGAAGGGGAGACCGTCGACGAGGTCGTCGGGTTCCGCGACGCGATCCTCGACCACGCGGTCGCGCTCGACGTCGACCCGATGGCGCTCGACATCGTGGGCACGGGCGGCGACCGCGTCGGCACGGTGAACGTGTCGACCATGGCATCCATCGTCGCGGCGGCATCCGGAGCCCCCGTGGTCAAGCACGGCAACCGCGCCGCCAGCTCGGCGTCGGGGTCGTCCGACGTGCTCGCCGCGCTCGGCGTCGACCTGGGCATCGACCCGTCGCGCGTGGCATCCGTGCTCGACGAGGTGGGCATCACGTTCGTCTACGCGGCCGCGTTCCACCCCGGCTTCCGGCACGCGGGCCCCACGCGCGCCGACCTCGGCATCCCGACCGTCTTCAACATCCTCGGACCGCTCTGCAACCCGGCCCGCGCCGAGGCGTCGGCGGTCGGGGTGGCGCAGCTCGACCGGGTGCCGCTCATCGTCGGCGTCTTCCAGACCCGCGGCGCGACCGCACTCGTGTTCCGCGGCGACGACGGGCTCGACGAGCTGACGACGACCGGGCACAGCCACATCTGGGAGGTCTCGGGCGGCACGGTGCGCGAGCACGACCTGGACCCGCGCGAACTGGGCATCGCCCGCGCCGACATCGCCGACCTGCTGGGCGGCGATGCGGCGCACAACGCCGGCGTGGTACGCGAGGTGTTCGGCGGCGCCGCCGGGCCCGTGCGCGACATCGTGCTGCTGAACGCGGCGGCGGGTCTCGTCTCGTACGCGCTCGCCCGCGATCCCTCGCAGCTGCAGCGGAGCATCCTCGACCGGTTCCGCGAGCAACTCGCGGTCGCCGCGGAGGCGATCGACTCCGGTGCGGCCGCGGCCAAGCTCGACGCGTGGGTGCGGGCGACCGTCAGCTGACGTCCTCGTCGACCCAGTCGAAGGTCTTCGTCACGGCCTTGCGCCACTGGCGCATGAGGCGTGCGCGCTCCTCGTCGTCGATGGCGGGCTCCCAGCGGCGGTCCTCGCGCCAGTTCGCGCGGAGCTCGTCGAGGTCGCTCCAGACGCCGGTCGCGAGCCCCGCGGCGTAGGCGGCGCCGAGCGCGGTGGTCTCGGCCACGACAGGGCGCACGACGGGCATGCCGAGGATGTCGGCCTGGAACTGCAGCAGGGTGTCGTTGGCGGTCATGCCGCCGTCGACCTTCAACTCCGTGGGCGGGGTGCCCGTGTCGGCGATCACGGCGTCGAGCACCTCGCGCGACTGGAACGCGGTCGACTCGAGCACCGCACGGGCCAGGTGCCCCTTGTTGACGAAGCGGGTGAGGCCGACGAGCGCGCCCCGGGCGTCCGGGCGCCAGTACGGGGCGTAGAGGCCGGAGAAGGCGGGCACGAAGTACGCGCCGCCATTGTCGTCGACGGTCTTCGCGATGGTCTCGATCTCAGCGGCATCCGAGATCAGGCCCAGGTTGTCGCGCACCCACTGCACGAGCGAGCCGGTGACCGCGATCGACCCCTCGAGCGCGTAGTGCGGCGGCGCATCGCCGAGGCGGTACCCGACCGTGGTGAGCAGGCCGTTGGCCGAGCGCACGATCTCCTCGCCCGTGTTCACGATCAGGAAGTTGCCCGTGCCGTAGGTGTTCTTGGACTCGCCCGCGTCGAACGCCGCCTGCCCGAAGGTCGCCGCCTGCTGGTCGCCGAGGATGCCGGCGATGGGCGTCTCGCGCAGCAGGCTCGACGGTGCCGCGGTGCCGTAGACCTCCGACGACGAGCGGATGTCGGGCAGCATCGCCCGCGGCACGTCGAACGCCTCGAGGATCTCGTCGCTCCACTGGAGCGTCTCGAGGTCCATGAAGAGGGTGCGGCTGGCGTTCGTGACATCCGTGGCGTGCACCCCGCCCGTGGGGCCGCCGGTGAGGTTCCAGAGCAGCCAGGTGTCGATCGTGCCGAACAGCAGCTCGCCCGCCTCGGCGCGCGCCCGGGCGCCGTCGACGTGCTCGAGGATCCACGCGAGCTTCGTGCCGGCGAAGTACGTGTTGAGCGGCAGGCCGGTCGTCGCGGCGAACCGGTCGCGGCCCCCTCCGCGGCCAGCCGGTCGACGATCGGCTGCGTGCGCGTGTCCTGCCAGACGATCGCGTTGTACACCGGGAGCCCGGTGGTGCGGTCCCACACCACGGCCGTCTCCCGCTGGTTCGTGATGCCGATCGCGCGGATGTCGTGACGGGTGATGCTCGCCTTGCCGAGGGCCTGGCCGATGACCTCGCCGGTGTTGCGCCAGATCTCGATGGGATCGTGCTCCACCCAGCCGGCGCGGGGGAGGATCTGCCGGTGCTCCAGCTGGCCGGTCGAGACCGTGCTCCCGTCGCGGTCGAACACCATCGCACGCGTGCTCGTGGTGCCCTGGTCGATCGCGATCACGTACTCGCCCATCAGCGTGCCTCCCGGTCGCGCATCGACGCGCGGCATCCACGATACCGACGCGGCCCGTCGCCCGACAGCGTCGGCTTCGGGGCTGACGCCCCGCCCGCAGGCGGCGTAGGTTGGGCTCGGGTGCCGCATCGCCGCGCAGCGCCCGCGGCGCACGAGGGGAGGGCCATGAAGAAGCTGATCAACGACCCGGTCGACGTGGTCGCGGAGTCGCTGGCGGGGTTCGGCACGGCGCACGCCGACATCGTCCGCGTGGTGGCCGACCCGCTGCACGTGGTGCGGCGCGACGCGCCGGTGGCCGGGAAGGTGGCGCTCGTGAGCGGCGGGGGCAGCGGCCACGAGCCGCTGCACGCCGGATACGTGGGCCACGGCATGCTGGACGCCGCCGTGCCCGGCGCGGTGTTCACGTCGCCCACGCCCGACCGCATCCTGGCGGCGATGCAGGCGGTGGACGCCGGCGCGGGCGTGCTGCTCATCGTGAAGAACTACACCGGCGACGTGCTGAACTTCGAGACCGCGGCCGAGCTCGCGGTCGCGCAGGGCATCGACGTCCGCACGGTGATCACCGACGACGACGTCGCCGTGACGGACTCGCTGTACACGGCCGGGCGCCGGGGCACGGGCGGCACCGTCCTCGTGGAGCGCATCGCGGGCGCGGCGGCGGAACGCGGCGACGACCTCGACGCGGTCGCGTCCATCGCCGCGGGCGTCAACGCGGACGCCCGGTCGATGGGGGTCGCGCTGACGCCCTGCACCGTGCCCCACTCGGGCGAGCCGAGCTTCACCCTGGCCGAGGACGAGATGGAGTTCGGCATCGGCATCCACGGCGAGCCGGGGCGCGAGACGCTTCCGATGGAGGCTGCCGACCGGATCGTCGACCGGCTCCTCGACGTGATCCTGCCCGACCTGCCCTTCGCCTCGGGAGACCGCGTGCTCCTCATGACCGACGGCATGGGCGGCACGCCGCTGGCCGAGCTGTACATCGCGCACCGGCGCGCGTCGGAGCGACTGGCGGAGGAGGGCATCGAGGTGGCGCGATCGCTCGTCGGCGACCACGTGACGGCGCTCGAGATGCAGGGTTGTGCACTGACGGTGCTGCGCCTCGACGACGAGCGCATCGAGTTGTGGGATGCTCCCGTGCAGACCGCGTCGTTGCGGTGGCGGCGCTAGCGGCGGCGCCGAGAGTGAGGAGTGGCATGGACGTTGACAGCAACTGGGCGACCGACTGGGTGCGACGGAGCGCCGACGCCGTCGCCGCGCACAAGGCCGACCTCGCCGCGCTCGACCGCGCGATCGGCGACGGCGACCACGGCGAGAACCTCGACCGCGGCTACCAGGCCGCGCTCGCGGCGCTCGACGGGCTGGGCGACGACGCGACGCCGGCCGATGCGCTCATGCTCGTCGCGACCACGCTCATCTCCAACGTCGGCGGTGCGGCCGGCCCGCTGTACGGGACGGCGTTCCTGAAGGCATCGGGCGCCGCCCAGGGGCTCGACGAGCTCGGGCCGTCGGACGTGGTTGCGATCCTCACCGCGGCACGCGACGGCATCGTGCTGCGCGGCAAGGCCGAACCGGGCGACAAGACGATGGTCGATGCGTGGACTCCCGCGGTCGAGGCGGCGAGCGCCGCCGCTGCGGCCGGGTCGGACGTGCGAGCGGTGCTGGAGGCCGCGGCGGGTGCGGCCGAGCAGGGCGCGGCCGACACCGAGCCGCTCGTCGCCCGGAAGGGGCGGGCGAGCTACCTGGGCGAGCGGTCGGCCGGGCACCGCGACCCGGGGGCCGAGTCGACCGCGCTGCTGCTGCGCGCAGCGGCCGAGGCGGCGGCGGATGCGGCGGAGCGCCGTGGCAGCTGACCCGAACGCGCCCAGGGTCGGGCTCGTGTTCGTCTCCCACTCGGCGGCCATTGCCGACGGATTGGTGGAGCTCGCCCGTCAGATGGCGGAGGACGTGGTGCTGGTCGCCGCGGGCGGCACCGACGACGGCGGCATCGGCACGAGCTTCGCGAAGGTCTCGGAGGGCATCGCGCGTGCGGACGCGGGCAGCGGCGCCGCGGTCCTGTTCGACCTGGGCAGCGCGGTGCTGACCGCCGAGACGGCGCTGGACTTCGTCGAGGACGACCAGCGGGCGCGCGTGCGTGTGGTGGATGCGCCGCTGGTCGAGGGCGGTGTCGCCGCGGCGGTGGCGGCGCAGACGGGCGGCACGCTGGACGAGGTGGTCGCGGCCGCGAGCGGCGCGGCGCGCGGCGAGGCGGCGGGCGAATCGCCGCCCGCCGACCCGGGCCGGCCGCGATACGAACGCACCGTCACGCTCCGCAACGAGGCGGGCCTGCACGCCCGCCCCGCGGCCGAGTTCGTACGCCTCGCGAGCACCTTCGACGCGCACGTGTTCGTCGACGGGAAGGACGCGAAGAGCCTGTTGGCGATCATGTCCCTGGGGGCGGTGCGCGGCGACGACGTCACCATCTCGTCCGACGACACGCGGGCGCGCTCCGCGGTCGACGCGCTCGCGGAGCTCGTCGAGTCGGGCTTCGGCGAGGCGTGACCGGGGTCAGTTGCCGCCCGCGACGCGGATGTCGGCACCGGTCGTGTACGACGCGTCCGTGCTGAACAGGTAGGCCACGGCTCCGGCGATCTCGTGCGGCTCGCCCGCTCGGCGCATCGGGATGTTCGGCGCGCGCTCGTCGGGCGCGTTCGGCCGACCGGCATCCGCGTGGATCTCGGTGTGCGTCGTACCGGGCGAGACCGTGTTCACGCGCACGCCGACCGCGGCGAACTCCTTGGCGAGCCCGGTCGTGAGCGCGTTGAGCGCCGCCTTGCTCATGGCGTACGGCACGTAGGTGTGCGGCGCGCCGCTCGTCGCGGCGCCGGAGGAGATGTTCACGATGCATCCGCCCTCGCCGCCGCGGTCGGTCGCCATGTGCGCGATCGCGTCCTTCGCGAGCAGGAGCGGCGCGAGCACGTTGACGTCGAGCACGAGCTGCGCCTCGTCGTCGTCGACGTCGAGGAACTCGCCGATGCGGCCGGTGATGCCGGCGTTGTTGACGAGTCCGGTGATGCGCCCGAAGTGGTCGAGCACCGACGGCACGAGGGCCCGCACCTGCGCGAGGTCCGCGAGGTCTGCGTGCAGCACCGCCACCTCGCTGCCCGCAGCGCGGCACTCGTCGGCGACCTCGCGTACCTCGTCGGCGCGCACCCGGTAGGTGAGCGCGAGGTCGTGCCCGTCGGCGGCGAGCCTGCGGGCGATCGCCGCGCCGATGCCGCGTCCGCCGCCGGTGACGAGGGTGACGGGGCGTGGGGCGGATGCTGCGGGGTCGGCCATGCGCCCACGATATGCCCGAACGCCGGGGCCGGAGAACTGCACGAGGAACGTGCCGACCGCCACGACGCCGAGCGCCGCCCACTGCAGCGGGGCGAGTTGCTCGGCGAGGAAGATCGCCGCGAGCATCGCGATCTGGATGAGCATCGTGTTGTTGATGGCCGCGGACGGCGCGGCGCGGAGGGTGCGCAGGGTGTGGTTCCAGAGGGTCCACGCGATCGCGGTGTTGACGACGGCGAGGACCGCGATGATCGCCCACGCCCGGGCGGAGACGACCGGAGGTCCCTCGACGGCGAGTCCCGTGCCCAGCAGCGCGAGCGCGCCGATGGTCATCGACGGTGCGGTGATCGCCAGCGCCGAGGCGTGCGCACCTGCGTTCACCGCTCGGCCGAGCACCGATGCGGCCGCATTGGCGAGCAGGCCGACGACGGCGACGGCGATGCCGGCGACGGTGGCGCCCGCGCCGCCCCCGGCGGCGAAGTACGTGACGCCCCCGACGACGGTCAGGGCGAGGCCGAGGAGTCCTCCGCGCCCGACCCGCTCGCCGAGCGCGAGCAGCGCGCCGATCGCGACGGCGACCGGTGTCAGCGAGTAGAAGAGGCTGAGGGTGGCGGCCGGCAGGAGCGCGAGCCCGACGAACTGGGCGCCCTGGGTGATCGCGTACATCACGAGGCCGAGCACCGCGAGCTCGCCCCACTGGCGCGGGGTGAGCGCGCGGAGGTCGGCCCGGACGCGCGGACGCGCGAGGGCGACGGCGAGGAGGATGACGGCGGCGAGCCCGTAGCGCAGTCCGGCGAACGTGAGCGGCGGCAACGCGTCGTCGAGTCCGATGCGGATGAGCACCCACGACGACGACCAGAGGACGGTGACGAGGAACGCCTGCGCCGTGGCGACGAGCACCTGTCGTCGCATCCGATCGCGCTCCCGTCCCGGGCGTCGCGCCCGACAGCCCCAGAGTAGGGTGTCGCACATGGTTGAGGCGTCGGTGGTGCTCGTGCGCTTCGTCGCGCTCGTCGCCGACGTGCCGGCCGCCGTCGCGGAGGGCGTCGGGTTCGCCGCTCCGCACGCCCTGCTGCTCGCCGTCGTCTCGGTCGTCGCGGTCGCGACGGTCCTCGTCGTGCTGCGGCGACTCGACGTCGAGGTCGACGCGGGGGCGCTGGTCTTCCGCGGGCAGACCGTCGACCCCTCGCGCCTCCTCGCGCAGTGCGACCCGGATGCGGCGGGCAGCGTTCGCCCGAGGGCTCCGGGCCGCCGGTCGACGGCCGCGTGACGTCGCGCAGCGGACTCGGGCGCCGAGTGCCCGCCCGCTGACGCACGGCTCGCAGCCGATACGGACCCCATCCGTCATCGACCTCGAGGACACCATGAACCCCTTCGACCTGCCCCTGCTCGCCACCATCGTCGATCACGCCGCGACCGCGCTGCTGCGCCTGGCCGACCTGCTCGACCCGTTCGCCGGACCGGCGAGCGCCGCCCTCGCGATCGTGCTGGCGACCGCGCTCGTCCGCACCGCGCTGGTGCCGCTCGGCGTGGCCCAGGCGCGCGCCGACCGGGACCGGCGACGGCTCGCCCCGCGTGTCGCCCGAATCCGCGAGCGGTACCGCGACCAGCCCGAACGTCTGCAGGCCGAGCTGCGCTCCTCTACGCGGCCGAGGGCGTGTCGCCCGCGGCGGGCTGCCTCCCCGCCCTCGCGCAGGCGCCCGTGCTCTCGTTCGCCTACGCGACGCTCGTGCTGCCCACGATCGCGGGACACCAGAACGTGATCCTGAGCGCGACGGCGTTCGGCGTGCCGCTGGGCGACTCGTTCGCGGCGGCAGCCACGGCATCCGCCCTGTCGCCGACGCTGATCGCGATCACGCTCGTGCTGGTCGCGGTCGCACTGCTCGCGGGAGAGCTCTCGCGACGGGCGTTCGCCCCGGACGACCCGGCCCTGCCGGCGTGGGCGCGCCGCTCCACCGGCCTGCTGCAGTTCCTGACGGCGGCGATCGTGCCCTTCGTGCCCGTCGCCGCCGGCATCTACCTCGCCGCGACGGTCACCTGGACGCTGGGGCAGCGGCTCGTGCTGCAGCGCGTGTTCGCGGCGCGCGCGTGAGGCATGTCAAGTCAACTTGACTAGCTCGGCTGCGCTGACCTACCGTGTCAAACACACTTGACACGAACGCGGGAGGCAGGCGCATGGCATCGGAGCAGTCGTCCGGGGCGGCGAGGCAGTGGAGCGCGACGGGATGGCTGTTCGCGTGGACGCTCGCGTGGCTGGTCTCCCTCGCGGTCGCGCGATTCGGACCGGAGCTGGTCTGGGGCGAGAACGCCATAGCGGGCTGGATCGCGGTCGGTGCGAACCTCGCCGTGGGCGTCGGCTGGATCATCGCGTTCCGCCGGTATCTCCGCTCCATCGACGAGCTGCAGCGGAAGATCCAGCAGGATGCGCTGGGCATCACGCTCGGCATCGGCTGGATCGTCGGCTTCGCGAGCTTCGTCGCCGCCGATGCCGGGTTGCTTCCCGGGGGCGGGCTCGACGTGGCCGTCTTCACGGCCGGTCTCGGACTCGTCTACCTCCTCGCCGTCGGCATCGGGATGGTGCGCTACCGATGAGGAATCGCATCGCGTCGCTGCGCGCCGACCGCGGGTTGACCCAGGCCGCGCTCGCCCAGCGCATCGAGGTGTCCAGGCAGACGATCAACGCGATCGAGACGGGGAAGTTCGACCCGAGCCTGCCGGTCGCGTTCCGGCTCGCGCGCGAGTTCGACCTCGCCATCGAGGAGATCTTCCTCGCCGACTGACGAGGGCTGGGGACGGATGCGTCCGGACCTCCGTGATCGCGGCAGTATTGCAGCTATGCCGAACAACCCCTCGCGGCCCCCGGGCGAACGCGCGTTCATCGGGCGGGTGGCCGGCGCCGGGACGAGCCGGGCGATCCGCGTCGGCCTCGCGTCGATCACGATCCTGCTGCTCGCGATCGCCGCGATCCGCGCCCTCGCGGACGACACCGCCGCGTTCGGCGTCATCACGGCCTCGCTGCTGTTCCTGGGATGCGCGGCGGCGGGGCCCCTGTTCGGCGATGGGCTGAAGGAGTCGAGCGTCGCCGCGCGCTGGCTCGGGGTGCTCGTCGTCGCGTGGGTGGTGTGCGTAGTGGTCTCGCCGGAGTTCGTCTGGATGGCGTTCCCGCTCTGGCTGCTCGCGGGGTTCATCCTGTGGCTCCCTGGTGCGCTCGTGCTGAGCGCGGTGATCCTCGCGATCGTGATCGTCGCGCCGGTGCTCCACGGGGGCGACACCTCGTACGCCGAGGTGATCGGCCCGCTCGTCGGGGGCGCGTTCGCGGTGGGCATCTCGCGCGGGTACCTCGAGTTGCTGCGCGATGCTCGCGACCGTCGCCGCCTCATCGAGTCGCTCACCACGGCGCAGCGGGAGACCGCCGAGCTGCAGGACGAGCTGGCACGCGCCCAGCGCGACAGCGGTGCGGGCATGGAGCGCACGCGGCTGTCCCGCGACATCCACGACACGGTCGCGCAGAGCCTCACCTCGATCGCGATGCTCGCCCGCACGGCACAGGCCGGTGGCTCGCAGCACGAGGCGCAGCTCGCGCAGATCGAGCTGCTCGCGCGCGAGGGGCTCGCCGACACGCGCCGCATCGTGCACGCGCTCGCGCCGGGCGAGCTGGACGGCTCGGGACTGGGCGACGCGCTGCGACGCCTGCTCGGGAGAGTGGAGGCCGAAGCGGGCATCCGCACCGACCTTCGGGTTGATGCCGACCTGCCCGCACTGTCGACCGCGGCCGAGATCGCCGTGCTGCGGACGGTGCAGTCCGCACTTGCGAACGTGCGTACCCACTCGAGCGCGAAGCGGGTGGTCGTGAGCCTGTCGGATGCGGGGGACGACGTGCGCCTCGACGTCGTGGACGACGGGGTCGGGTTCGATGCGAAGCGCTGGAAGACCCGCGGCACGGCCGGTGCGGGCGGGGGATACGGGCTCGTCGCGATGCGCGCACGCATGCGCGAGCTGGGCGGCGACCTCGACGTCGAGAGCGCACCGGGGGACGGCACGGCGCTGTCGGCGTCGCTGCCGCGGGTCGCGACCGGGGTGCGCGAGTGAGCGCGGTGCGCGTGCTGCTCGTCGACGACCATCCGGTCGTGCGGGCCGGCCTGCGCGCGGTGCTCTCGACGGCAGGCGGCATCGACGTGGTGGGCGTGGCCGCCACGGGGGAGGAGGCGGTCGTGCTGACCCGGCTGCGGAAACCCGACGTCGTGCTGTGCGACCTGCGCCTGGGGGAGGGGATGGACGGCATCGGCACCACCGCGGCACTGCGCGCAGCCGACCCGGCGGTCGTCGTGGTGATCCTGACGACCTTCGACCGCGACGCCGAGGTGCTGGGAGCGATCGAGGCGGGGGCATCCGGCTACCTGCTCAAGGACGCATCGCCCGAGCAGATCGTCTCCGGCGTGCGGCGGGCCGCGGCCGGCGGCACCGTGCTCTCGCAGTCGCTGAGCGCTCGGGTGGCTTCGGCGAAGCGTGCGCCGCGCATCACCCTCACGCAGCGCGAAGTCGACGTGCTGCGTGCGCTCGATACCGGTGCGTCGAACCGCGAGATCGCGAAGCGCCTGTTCGTGAGCGAGGCGACCGTGAAGACGCACCTCGTGCACGTGTACGAGAAGCTCGGCGTCGACTCGCGCACGCGCGCGAGCGCCGTGGCTCGCGAGACCGGGCTGCTGTGACACGCGAGGAAGCCGCAGGTCCGCTACGTTGACGGCCATGCCCTTCGCCCTGGTGCTCACCGTCGTGCTCGTCCTGCTCGCCGTCTTCCAACTCGCACTCGTGTTCGGAGCGCCGCTCGGCCGCTTCGCCTGGGGCGGGCAGCACCGCGTCCTGCCTGCGCGACTCCGGGTCGGGAGCGCGGTGTCGATCGTGGTCTACGCGTTCATCGCCGCGATCGCGTGGGATCGGGTGGGCCTCATCGACGTGTTCGGCGATCCGTTCGCGGAGATCGCGATGTGGGTCGTGTTCGGGTACTTCGCACTGGGCATCCTCGCGAACGCCGTCTCGCGAAGCGTGGCGGAGCGCGCGGTCATGGTGCCGGTGTCGATCGTGCTCGCGGCGCTCTCGCTGCTCATCGCGCTGGGGTCCGGCGAGCTCGCGCTCGCGGCCTGATCTCATCCGTTCGGTTGATCCGCACGGACGCGCGCCGGGGAGGCTGTCACGGCAACCTCGAAAGGAATCACCGTGCGCCGTCTCTTCACCGCCTCGTTCGCCTACCTGATCGCCGGAGTGCTCTCGGGCCTCTTCTACCGCGAGTTCACGAAGCTCAACGGCTTCCCCGAGGGGGAGTCCACGCAGCTCGGCCTCGCGCATACGCACCTGCTCACGCTCGGCTTCCTCGTCCTACTGGTCGTGCTGGTGCTCGAGCGCCTCTTCGCGCTCTCACGCAGTCGCCTGTTCGGCTGGTTCTTCTGGACCTACAACGCCGGCGTCCTGCTGACCTCGGCAGTGCTGATCTTGCACGGCTCGCTGACGGTGCTGGGGGAGGAGTCTGGGGCGATGATCGCCGGCATCGCCGGTCTCGGCCACATGCTGCTCACCACGGGCCTGGTGCTGCTGATGTCGGCGCTCGGCCGTGCCATCGGTCGAGAGCGAGCGGATGCCCCTGAGGCGGCCGCGCTCGTCGCGTGAACGCGCCGAATCGTCTTCAGTTGCCGGGTTCCCACCTGAATACGTAGGCCGCAGCGCCGCAGAGCGCCTCGCCGCTGAGCTGTTGCACGGTCACCCTGACTTCGCCGGTACTGCCCGGCTGGTTGGCCCGGGTCAGCCTGATCACGAGCCAGCCCTCCGGGGTGAGGGTGGTCGCATTCACCGGAAAGACCTGGGGGAGATTCGTGTCCCCACCGATGCCGTTGAACGCCTGGCCCTCGATGGCCGTGATCTTCACGACCATTCCCGCCGCGATCGCTGCGGACGCCCGCCCGGCGTAATCGAAGTAGATCGTCATGTCGTTGTCGGTCGAGACGTCGACGCCGGTGCCCTCGAAGAGCACGCAGACCGGCGCCGGTTCGCTCGCGGCGGCGACGGGAACCGTCGCAGCGAGTGCGATCGTCGGGAGTGCCCAGGCCGCGCCGGCGACGATGCCCCGTCGCGAGAGCGGAGCGGGCTCGTCGTGACGGTCGGTCTGGCTTCGGTCGGGCGTGCTCGGCGACATCGTGCTCCTTCGGCGGCTGGGCTGGCGAGCGGAGCCGCCGCGAAGCGGAAGCGGACTGCGGCGACAGGTTCAGGCTAGCGGTGCCGACACCACCGCGATAGGGCGTATCTCGTCGACCTCGCCCGAGAACCTGGGCAGAGTTGGCGGGGCGGTGCTACTCCGACCTCGGCAGGGCTGGGAGTCTCCGCAGCGGGCCGAAGCGCGTCCGGGGTACGGTCGGGGAAGCGTTGGCGCACCGAGCGGCGCGCCGCAGGCACACGGAGGTGTCCCGTTGGTGATCCCGATTCCAGTCAGTGTGCGCGGCGCATGCCCGCACGACTGCCCGGACACCTGCGCCTGGCAGGTCACGGTCGAGGACGGCCGGGCGACCAAACTCGCCGGCGATCCGGAGCATCCGTATTCCCGAGGCACCCTGTGCGCGAAGGTCAACCGCTTCCTCGATCGCGTATACGCCGACGAGCGCGTGCTGCACCCCCTGCGGCGGGTCGGGCCGAAGGGCTCGGGGGAGTTCGAGCGGGTGTCGTGGGCGACTGCACTCGAGGAGATCGCCGCCGGCCTCACGGAGCGCATCGAGCGCCACGGCAGCCAGACGGTGCTGCCGTTCAGTTACATGGGAACGCAGGGACTGCTGCAGGGGAGCGGGGCGGGCGACCGGTTCTTCGGGCGCATCGGGGCGACGCAACTCGTGCGTGCGGTGTGCGCCTCGACCGGGTCGACCGGCGTATCGCAGGCGATCGGCACGAACGTCGGCATCATGCCCGAAGAGATCCGGCACTCGCGCTTCATCATCCTCTGGGGCACGAACACCATCGTCACGAACGTGCACCTCTGGCCGTTCATCCGCGAGGCGCAGTCGGCGGGGGCGCGTGTCGTCGTGATCGACCCGGCGGCGACGCGCACCGCGCGTTCCGCCGACTGGCACGTGCAGCCGCTCCCCGGCACCGACACGGCGCTGGCGATGGGCCTCATGCACGTGATCGTCCGCGACGGGCTGCAGGACGACGACTACCTCGAGCAGCACGCGAACGGATTCGAGGACTTCGCGGCGCGCCTCGAGGAGTTCACCCCGGAGCGGGTGGCGGCGACCTGCGGCGTGCCTGCGGACGAGATCGAACGACTGGCGCACGCCTACGCGACCTCGTCGGCCTCCTGCATCCGACTGCTCGTGGGGATGGAGCACCGCGAATCCGGTGCCGAGACCTTCCGCACGATCGCATACCTGCCCGTCGTGACCGGTGCCTGGCGCAACCGCGGGGAGGGCTGCTCTTCCTGACGGCCGCCATGCACTGGGACGCGATGCACGTGGCGCCGCTGGAGCGCCTGGACCTGGTTCCTCCCGGCATCCGCTCGGTCAACATGGTGCAGCTCGGCCGGGCGCTCACGGATGCCTCCGTGGACCCGCCGATCACGGCGATGATCGTGCACGGCTCCAACCCGGTCGTCACCATGCCGAACCAGACGCTCACGGTCGAAGGCCTGCAGCGAGACGACCTGCTGACCGTCGTGCACGAGCAGTTCCTGACCGACACTGCGCAGTTCGCCGACTACGTGCTGCCCGCAACGACGCAGGTCGAGCACCTCGACCTCATGTGGGCGTGGGGGCACGACGTGATCGCGGTCAACCAGCCGGCGATCGCTCCCGTCGGCGAGGCCGTGTCGACCACCGAGTTCTTCCGCCGGCTCTCCACGGCGATGGGCCTCGACGACGCCTACCTGCACCTCAGTGACGACGAGATGCTCGAAATCGCGATGGACAGCGACGCGTTCCGGGAGATGGACATCACCCGCTCGCGACTCGAGGGAGAGGGGTGGGCGCGGCTCGCCGACGATCGCGGGCCGACGCCCTTCGCCGACGGAGGCTTTCCGACCGACGACGGCAGGTGCGCGTTCGTCGCGCCCCTGGCATCCGTCGCCCTCGACCGGGACGAGCGGTGGCCGCTGCACCTGATCAGCGCGAAGGGGTCGCTGCGGTTCCTCAACTCCAGCTACGCGCACGTGCCGTGGCACGTGCGCGCCGAGGAACTCACGGTCGCGATGCATCCCGAGGACGCCGCGGCTCGTGCGATCGCGGACGGGGACCGGGTCGAAGTCGTCAACGAACGCGCGACGGTGCCCGCGACGGCGCGACTGGGGGACGTGCGGCAGGGAGTCGTGGCGCTACCGTCGGGATGGGCGCGCGGTGCCCGCGGCACGTCGGCCAACGCGCTGACCCCGGACGGGCTCAGCGACGCCGGCGGCGGAGGCGCGTTCCACGACGCCTTCGTCGAGGTGCGCGTTGCCGGCGACACCTCGCTCGAACACTAGCGGGAGCGTGCCCGGCGGAGCGCGAGCCCGAGCGCCGCCACGCCGATCGCGACGACCAGATGCGGCAGCACGAGCGCGGGTTGCAGGAGCGCCATGCGGGCGACGTCGACGAGCGCGCCACCGATCGACGAGGGGTCGTACAGGAGCACCCTGCTGCCGAAGGCGTAGGCGACGCCCGTGGCGAGCGCAGGGATCACCCAGAGGAGGAGCAGTGAGCAGACGGCTGCAACGATGCGACCGGCGGTCGCCAGGCCGCACCAGGCGATGGCGAGGCCCACCAGCACCGGCGGAGTCCAGCGGAGGATCGGGCTCAGCCACGTGTACGCGTTCGTGACCGAGAGGGCCACCGGATCGAGCGCCGTGCCGACCCACGACGACACCATCAGCGCCGCGAGAGTGAGGCCGATGAGGGCGCCGGCCCGCGGACCCCAGGCGACGAACGGAAGGACCACCAGTCCCGCGACGAACGAGACGAGCGCCGCGCCGCCGATCACGCTGAGGTAGAGCGCCGAGTCCGCATCGCCACGCAGCCCGTTCGCGACCACGACGGTCGTCTGCACGAGCGCGACGCCCTGGACGACGACCACTCCGAGCACGAGCGCGAGTCGCGCGTGTCGTCCGGCCCGGGCCCGGAGCGCACGGAAAGCGATTCCCGACGCGACCGCGCCGATGCCGAGCAGCGCGGCGACCGACTGGAGGAAGTACTGGCTGAACGGCAGCAGCGTGCGGGGCATGTCCTCCGGCATCGTTTCGGAGCCCCAGAGGTTCTGCAGGGGGAGTCGTGCACCTGTCACGAGCCACGGCAGCAGCCCGAAGACGGCTGCTGCCGCGCCGATTGCGAACCAGGACCAAGCCGGGAACGGTGCGCGTGCCGTCGCTGGCGATTCGATCGGTGCGGCCTCCGACGCAGCTGCGGTCGACTGGTCGGGCAGGGCGTCGTCGTCGGAGTGCATCCGGCAATTCTGGCGATCGGCCCGAGCGAGGGGAAGGGGGTGGACCGCACCCGCCGTGCGCCTCTCCCGTCGTGAACTGACATAATGTGCATTATCGGACTAGACGTGGGTCGTCGGGACGACCGTTCTCGACCGACGTCTAGATGGCGGCATGGACGTCCGTGTGGGTGAAGTCATCACCCTTGTACAGCAGGGGCATGCCGAGGTGTCGTGCGAGCGCGTACGAGAAGCAGTCGCCGAAGTTCAGGCCGGCGGCGTGCCGTCCCTTGCCATAGCGTTGCCACGCCGCTGTGGCAAGCGATGTCTGCTGAGCGTCGAACGGAACGATCGCTGCGGAGACCTGGTCGAGCAAACGGGCCAGGTCTTGGGTTCCACTCGAGCCTTGACGACTCTCGATCACGATCCGTGCTTCCAGAACGGTCGCCGCGCTGATGTGGACGTCACCGGCGTGCGCGATGAGCGCCTCCCCGAAGGCCAGGGCATCGGGCTCGCCAAAGACGATCGCCGCCACCGCTGATGTGTCGACGACGAGTGCCATCAGCTCGGAAGGCCGTGCTCGTCGTAGCCGATGATCTCTTCCGCGCTGCGATCGTCGAGGACTGCTCGCGCTCGACCTCGCGCGATGATCGCTGCGATCTCGTCGCGGACCGCGCGTTGGGCGTCGGTCGCTCGTACGCGCCGCAGGCGCTCCTCCATGGCGATGCGGGCGGCGACCGTGATGCTCTCCCCCGTCGCGTCCGCGAGTTCGCGGGCGATCCGGTCGGTCTCCGGATCCTTGATGTTCAGGGCCATGCACGCATTCTACCCCACTAGGAAGAAAGGTATATATCTAGGAAGAAATCCGTGTCCGGGCTTCCCTGCGAAGTCGCCGCCACTGCGGCAGAATGGCGCCATGCGCTCCAAGGTCGCGTACGTCCTCGGAGGCGGCGGCGTGCTCGGCGCGGGCCAGGTCGGCATGCTGCGGGCACTGCTCGAGCGCGACATCCGGCCGAGCCTCATCGTCGGCACGTCGATCGGCGCGGTCAACGGCGCCATCATCGCCGCCGACGTCGACGCCAGCCTCGAGCGGCTCGAACACGCCTGGTCGTCGAAGGATGCCCGTGGGCTGACGAGCGGCACGGGCATCCGCCTCGGCAGATCGCACGTGATGACGATGGCGCCCGTGCGACGTCTGCTCGAGGGCGGTCTGGGGGCGCCACGAGCTTCCGCGACCTCGACGTCGAGTTCCGGTGCTGCGCCGCGAGCATCGAACGCGCCGCCGAGCACTGGTTCTCCAGCGGTCCCCTGGTGCCCGCGGTGCTCGCGTCGGCGTCGCTTCCCGGAGTGTTTCGTCCGGTACGCATCGGCGACGAGCACTTCGTCGACGGTGGGCTCGTCAACTCGATCCCGGTCGGCGAGGCGGTGAGCCACGGTGCGACCGACATCATGGTGCTGCAGGTGGGGCGCATCGAGCATCCCCTGAGTGCCCCGCAGTCGCACCTCGGCACGGCGCGGATCGCATTCGAGATCTCGCGCCGGCACCGGTTCGCCCGCGACTCCGCAACCCTCCCGAAGGGCGTCCGCATGCACGTCCTGCCGACCGGCACCACCTCGTCGCGCGACAACCGCGTGGTGAAGCACCTCTCCATCGCGGCGCTCCAACGGCGCATCGACAACGGCTACGAGGCATCCGTCGCCTATCTCGACGAGCAGGCGAAGCTCGGCACGCTCCCGGGACGGCGCGGCTGATGCGTCTGCCACCGGTGTGGGTACGGCGAGTCGTCGTCGCCCCGCTCGTGGTGGTGCTCGCACTCGCAGTGACGGTGACCCTGCCGGTGTGGCTGTTCATCGGCGTCGTCGCGTCGCTGCTCATGGGGTGGCGGTTCCGGCTCCCCCGGCTGCTCTGGATGATCACCGTCTACCTGCTCTGGGAGGCGACCGCGCTGGTGGGGCTGTTCGCGCTGTGGGTCGCGTCGGGGTTCGGCCGGCGGATGCACCGGGCCCGCACGCAGCACGTGCACTACCGCTTCGTCGCCTGGATGCTCCGGACGCTGTTCTGGAACGCGCACTGGGTGCTGCGGCTCGACATCGACGTGCGCGTTCCGCCGGGGTTCCACGACGACGCCAAGCCCTGCGTGATCGCGAGCCGGCACGCCGGGCCGGCCGACTCGTTCGTGCTCATCCACGCGGTGCTCAACTGGTTCGACCGCTCCCCCGCATCGTGTTGAAGGACACGATGCAGTGGGACCCGGCGGTCGACGTCGTGCTCAACCGCCTGCCGAACCGATTCATCGCCCCGCCGCCGTTCACCGGCCGGCGACGCGAGCGCGCCCATGAGGGGCTGCACGACCGCATCCGCGAGCTCGCGAGCGGCATGGGCACCGGCGACGCGTTCGTCATCTTCCCCGAGGGCGGCAACTTCACGCCCGAGCGCCGCGAACGCGCGATCGAGCGGCTGCACGCGGCGGGCCTGCACAAGGCGGCCGAACGGGCGGAGCGCATGATGCACGTGATGGCGCCGCGTCCCGGCGGCCTGTTCGCCGCGCTCGACGGTTCCCCCGACGCCGACGTGTACTTCGTGGCGCACACCGGACTCGATCGCATCCGCAACGTCGGCGACATCTGGCGCGAGCTGCCGACCGACAAGCGCATCGTCATGCGGTTCTGGACGGTGCACCGGCCGGCGATCCCCACCGATCACGACGAGCGTGCCGACTGGCTCATGGACGAGTGGCAGCAGATCGACGACTGGATCGACCGGCACGCGCCGACGGCCGCCTAGCGGCCCTGTTCAGGCGTCGAGCCCGACCACCCGGAACACCGGGAAGTCGGCGGCGATGCCGGCGAAGTCGGTGACGGGAGCCCGTCGGTCGAGCGGCACGTGCGGTCGCGCGCCGGGCGCCACGTCGAGGTACCGCTTGAGGATGCGCGGGCGATCGGCGGTCGGCACCTCCTCGAGCGTGACCTCGGTCGCGTCGCCGTGCCGGATCGTGGCCCTCCCCTCGTCCGCGCGCACGTTCCGCACCCAGTTCGCGTGGTCCCCCAGCATCGACACGAGGTACCAGGAACCGTCGAGGTCGGCCATCACGACCGGCGACGCGATCGTCCGTCCGCTCGAGCGGCCCCGCACCTCGAGGGTGACGTCGCGATCGCGTGCCAGGCTGCTCCCGCCGGCGTACTGCTTCGCCCAGAAGCGATTCAGCACGCGCGCGATCGGCCCCGGCCGGTCGCCGCGATACACGGCGCGCTTGACCCAGTACACGCTCCGGAAGGTGTCGCCGCCCCGCTCGGCCATGGCGACAGGATGCTCCGACGTGTCGCGTCGGCGCAACGCCCCAGTTCTGGTGCCCGACACGGCTCCCCCGGCTCGTGACTCCGGTCATCATCTGGGAATAGTCTGTGAGCGCATCGACCCCAGTCGAAAACCGTCGTAGGAGGCGCACATGTCCACTCCCCAGCCGACCCCGATGTTCGCGTCGTTCACGCTCGACGCCGACGCGCTCACCAAGCAGGCCGTGAACGGCGTGCGGGCCGCACTCGGCATCAGCGGCGTGGTCGCGCTGATCCTGGGCATCCTGATCACCTTCTGGCCGAAGGGCGCGGCGGTCGGCATCACGGTGATGCTCGCGATCTACCTGCTCATCGCGGGCCTGGTCTACCTGGGGATCGGCATCTTCTCGCGCGGCCTCAAGGGCGGGGCGAGGGCGCTCGACCTCATCCTCGGCGTGCTGTTCGTCGTGGGCGCCGTGCTCGCGTTCGCCAACCTCGCCGCGACCGCCGAGTTCCTCGCGATCTTCATGGGCGTGCTCATCGGCATCGTGTGGATCATCGAGGGCATCGTCGCGCTCGCACAGGCCGGTGACACGTCCTCCAAGGGCTGGACGATCTTCTTCGGCATCCTGAGCGTCGTCGCGGGCATCGTGCTGCTGTTCTCGCCGCTGTGGGGCGCGCTGCTGCTGTTCCTCATCGCCGGCATCAGCCTGATCATCCTCGGCATCGTGCAGATCGTCCGCGCGTTCACCTTCGGGCGCGGCGCCACCGCCTGACCGTCACGCCCGGCTACGGGCTCAGAACGACTCGAGCCCGTAGCCGGCGATCACGACGCCGATCAGCAGCACGATCACCGCGGTGACCGCACCGCTGTTGCGCGCCATCCACTCGCGCACCCGCACCAGACGCGGCGTCATGCGCTCCGGCGCGGCGAGCGTCAGCACGATCGGCACCGCGACCGTCGAGGCCGAGATCACCGTGTAGACCACGATCACGATCGCCGCGTCGGCCAGGGCCAGGTCGTCGCCGCGGATACCCAGGCCGGCGGCGACCGCCAGCAGGATCGCCTTCGGGCGCAGGTTGAGCACGAGCGCGACGCCGAGCGACGACCACGGCCCGAGCGACGACACCGCCGAGAGCCAGCGCGGCATCTCGTACGTGGTGCTGCGGTACGACTGCCGGAGCCGCACGATGCCGAACACCACGAGCGCGAGACCCACCACGAGCTCGGCGATGCCCACGGCGACGTCGGGCTGCCGGTCGAACCTCGGACTCGGCAGCGCCTGCGCGCCGAGTGCCGCGAGTGCGACGACGACCGCGAGGCCCACGACCCAGCCGATGAGGAACGGCAGTGCCGAGCGCTTCCGGTTCGGCGACAGCAGGATGAGGATCGTCGCCATGATCGGCACCGAGCTGAAGGCCATGGCGACCGCCACCGGCAGCACGTGACCGATCGCATCGAGCATGGCGCTCCTCCCGCTCCCCCGCGCCCGGTGAGCCGGCGCGCCCGATCGTTACTCCGCTGCGAACCCCGAGACGTCGCCCACGTACCGGGTGTGCTGCTCCGGCACGGGATCGACCGCGGCCGACGCCACCTCGGCGGCGAACTCCGACACGTTGTAGAGGCGACCGGCCTGCTCCTTGCGGGCGTCGATCGCGCCCGGGTTCGCGCGCTCGAGCAGCGTGGCGGTGATGGTGCCCTCGATCATGTCGCCCGAGACCACGACGAACTCGACGCCCGCCTCGGTGAGCGCGGGGATGCGCTCGCGCAGGGCGTCCTCGCCGGCACGCTTCGAACGCGCGACCGGCTCGTACTCGGGCATGGTCGGCGTCGTGCGGATGAAGTGCGCCTGGTGGCTCGTCACGAACACGATGCGCGCGCCGTCGTTGAGCACGGGCAGCGCGTTGTCGACCACGTTCACCTGCGCATCGCGGTTCAGCACCATCGCGTAGTCCTCCGCCATGCCCGATTCCATGCCGCCGGACGCATTGAGCACGAGGACGTCGATGCCGCCGAACGCATCCTTCGCCTCCTGCATCATGCGGGCGACCGACTCCGGGTCGGTCAGGTCGGCGCCGATCGCGATGGCACGCCCGCCGGCCGCGGTGAGCTCGTCGACGAGCTTGCGCGCCCTCGCCTCCTTGTTGCGGTAGTTCACGACGACGTTCGCGCCCGCGCCCGACAGGTAGCGGACGGTGTCTGCGCCGATGCCGCGCGAGGATCCGGTGACGAGTGCGGTCATGCCGGTGAGGGAACCGGGAGCCAGGGGATTGTTCACAGGAAGACCCTACCAACGCGCCCATTCGCCGCCCCGCCGGTGATAGCTTCGACACAGGCGTCGAAGGGGCGGGTACATGGTCGATCTCACCCAGTATCTGTGGCTCGTCTGGCTGATCTTCATCGTCGTCTGCATCATCATCGAGCTGCTCACGCTCGAGTTCACGTTCCTCATGATCGCCTTCGGCTCCATCGCCGGGCTGGGCGCCGATCTCCTCGGGTTCCCGTGGTGGGTGCAGTTCCTCATCGCGGCTGCGGTGTCGGTGCTGCTGATCCTCACCATCCGCCCCGTGCTGTTGCGGTACATGCGCAAGGGCGAGGATCCGACGCCGAGCAACGTCGCCGCCCTGCTCGGCATGACCGGTCGCGTGCTGAGCCCGGTCGAGGCGAACTCCGGCCTCGTGAAGCTCGCCAACGGCGAGACCTGGACCGCCCGCCTCTCCCCCGCCACCGAGCAGCGCACCGTCACTCCCGGCGAGACCGTGCTCGTGACCCTCGTCGACGGAGCCACCGTCGTCATCATCCCCACCGAACGCGCCGTCTCCTGAGCGACCGGCGCACCCGACAGGAGCCCTCATGTCCAGTGCGGTGACCGACTTCGTCGGTCAGATCTTCCTCATCGTCCTGCTGGTCGCGGTCGGCGTCTTCGTGATCGTCGTGCTGGTCCGCGCCATCCGGATCATCCCGCAGGCCTACGCGGGCGTCGTCGAGCGCCTCGGCCGTTACCACAAGACCCTCACGCCGGGCCTGAACATCCTCGTGCCGTTCATCGACCGCGTACGCCCGCTCGTGGACATGCGCGAGCAGGTGGTGTCGTTCCCGCCGCAGCCGGTCATCACCGAGGACAACCTCGTCGTGTCGATCGACACCGTCGTCTACTTCCAGGTGACCGACGCACGGGCGGCGACCTACGAGATCGCCAGCTACCTCGGCGCGGTCGAGCAGCTCACCACC
This sequence comes from Agromyces mangrovi, assembly GCF_030296695.1. Lineage (NCBI taxonomy): Bacteria > Bacillati > Actinomycetota > Actinomycetes > Micrococcales > Microbacteriaceae > Agromyces > Agromyces mangrovi (ex Wang et al. 2018). The sequence continues at coordinate 3,421,722 of NZ_AP027737.1, forward strand.
ACCACGCTCCGCAACGTGGTCGGCGGCCTCAACCTCGAGGAGGCGCTGACCAGCCGCGAGGAGGTCAACTCGAAGCTGCGCATCGTGCTCGACGAGGCGACCGGCAAGTGGGGCATCCGCGTCTCCCGGGTCGAGCTCAAGGCGATCGACCCGCCCGTGTCGATCCAGGACTCGATGGAGAAGCAGATGCGCGCCGAGCGCGACCGCCGCGCCGCGATCCTCACCGCCGAGGGCACCAAGCAGTCCGCGATCCTCGAGGCCGAGGGCCGCCGGCAGGCGTCGATCCTCAAGGCCGAGGGTGACGCGAAGGCGGCGGTGCTCCGCGCGCAGGGCGAGGCGGAGGCGATCACCACGGTGTTCGACGCGATCCACCGCGGCGACCCCGACCCGAAGCTGCTCGCGTACCAGTACCTCCAGATGCTCCCGGAGGTCGCCCGCGGCGACGCGAACAAGCTCTGGATCGTGCCGAGCGAACTGACCGAGGCGCTCAAGGGCGTCAGCTCCGCATTCGGCGCGGGCCGGGGCACTCCCCGTCCGGCGGCCACGCCGCGCCGCGCGACTGACCGAGCGGATGCTGCTGGAGGGACCGCCCCCTCGGGTGCTCGCGCACCGGGGGCTGGCGCTCGATGCGCCCGAGAACACGCTCGCAGCCTTCCGTGCGGCGCTCACGACGGGCATCCGCATCATCGAGACCGACGTGCACGTCTCGGCCGACGGCATCGCGATGATCGCGCACGACGCCGACCTGCGCCGTGTCGCGGGTATCGATCGCAGCGTCGCCGACCTCACGGCCGACGAGCTCGCGGCCGTGGACCTCGGCGGCGGCCACGGCGTGCCGATGCTCGCCGAGGCGCTGGCCGAGTTCCCCGACGCGCGCTTCAACATCGACCTGAAGGTCGAGGAGGTGGTGGCGCCCGCCGTCGCCGCGGTCGGTGCGGCCGGGGCATCCGATCGCGTCCTGCTGACGTCGTTCGACGAGGGCCGCCGGGTCCGCGCCGCGCGCGCGCTGCCGGGCGTCGCCACGTCGCCGGGCTCGCTCGGGGTGCTGCGGGTGCTGATCGCGACGTGGCTGCGCAGCGAGCGGTCGATCCGTCGGATGCTGCGGGGCGCCGTCGCGGTGCAGGTGCCCGAGTCGGTGCGCGGCGTGAAGATCGTGACCCCCGGTTCGTGCGCCGGGTGCAGGCGGCGGGCGCCGAGGTGCACGTCTGGACGATCAACGACCCGGCCGACATGCGCCGCCTCCTCGCGCTGGGCGTCGACGGCATCGTCACCGATCGGGCCGACCTCGCCATGGACGTGCTGCGGGAGCGCTCGCCCGGCTGAGAATCGTCTGGCAATCACGCAGGCCGCGGGAAGGGAACGCCCAGCTTGGTCGTCTATAACGGTTCGGAGACGATCGAGGGAAGGAGTGCGTCATGGCTGACCGGAGTCTGCGAGGAATGCGCCTCGGAGCACAGAGCCTGCAGAGCGAAGAGGGCGTCGTATTCGCCGAACGCGCGGAGTACACCTACCTCTGCGATGACTGCAACCGCGAGACGGTGATGGTCTTCTCGACCGAGGCCGAGATCCCCGAGACGTGGGAGTGCCGCAACTGCGCGCACCAGGCCACGCTGCTGGTGGACTCGAAGCCCGTCGAGGTGGACCGATCGGCCGAGAAGACCGGCCGCACCCACTGGGACATGCTGCTCGAGCGCCGTACGCGCGCCGAGCTGGAGGAGCTCCTCGAGGAGCGACTCGCGGTCCTGCGCGCACGTCGTGGCGAGGCACAGGAGCACAAGATCGGCGCCTGAGCCGCCGACACGCACATCGAACCGGCCCGGCCCCTAGGGGTTGCGGCCGGTTCGTCGCGTCCGGAGCCATCCGAACGCGAGGCCGGCGAGGCCGAGCATGGTCAGCGTCCACGGCACCCAGCCGCCGAGCATGACGGCCGGCGTGAGCCCGTCGCGCAGCTGCACGTCGGTGACCATCGCGCCCGCCTCGTAGGCCGGGAGCGAGTCGACCGTCCGGCCGTCGGCCGCGATCACCTGGCTCGTTCCCGTCGTCGAGAGGTTCACCACGGGACGGCCGGTCTCGATCGCGCGGAGCCGGGCGAACGCGAGCTGCTGGAGGTTCTCGTCGGTGCCGCGGAAGTCGGCGTTGTTGGTCTGCAGCAGGTAGACCTGCGCGCCGTCGCGGGCACCCTCCCAGATGAGGTCGTCGTAGATCACGTCGAAGCAGATCGCGAGGCCCGCGAGCACGCCGTCGATGTCGAACACCGGCGAGTTCGTGCCCGGGCTGTAGCCCCGCTGCACGAGGCCGACGAGATCTGGCGCGAGCGCGTAGTAGAAGTCGCGGTCGGGGATGTACTCGCCGAACGGCACCGGGTTGCGCTTGTCGAACTGGGCGACCGCCCCTCCCCCGCGACCCACAGCAGCGAGGAGTTGAAGAACTCGTCGCCGGTGGTCGTGACGGTGTTGAGCAGCACCGGCGCGTCGGCGCGGATGGCGAGGTCGTCGAAGATCGCCGCGGTCGTGGCATCCCGCGTCGGGTCGATGTCGGAGCCGCCCTCGGGCCAGAGCACGACGTCGATGCCGGGTTCGTCGACGACCGGCGCGGTCGCCTCGAGCTGGGCGCGCAGCACGTCCCCGCGCTCGCGCTGGTCGAAGTAGCCCGACGGTCCGTTGCCCTGCACGCCGGCGACACGGAACGAGCCCGCATCGACGGTCGGCCAGGCGGGAACGAGCGCTGCGACGAGGAGCACGACGGCGACGGGCAGAGCGCGGCGCGGCCTGCGCCACCCCCGCAGGCGCGCGAACTCGATGAGCGCGGCGACCACCCAGACCATGACGAACGACAGCCCGGTGAACCCCACCCACGAGACGAGCGGGGCGAAGGGGCTCTCCGACTGGCTCGCCGCCGCACGCGCCCACGGGAACCCGCCGTACGGCATCGTGCCGGCCGCGAACTCGCGGGCGACCCAGAGCCCGGCGACGACGAGCGGCAGCACCACGAGCCGCACCCAGCGCGACGAGCCGAGCGCGGGCACCCAGCGGTAGGCGAGCGCGATCGCGAGCGCGCCGACCGCGACGAACAGCGACTCGAACAGCGAGAGCGCCAGCCACGGCACGGGCCCGAGGTACAGCGACGTCCAGCCGACGTGGGTGAGCCAGAACGCCGCGCCGAAGGCGTAGCCGACGCCGAGAGCGCCCCAGGCGCCGCGCCCGATGAGCGAGACCAGCGCCATGGCGATGCCGACGAACGCGAGCGGCCAGATGCCGACGTCGGGGAATCCGAGGTCGTACACGAGCCCGCCGGCGATCGCGACGGCGAAGGCGGCCCAGAGCGGCAGCAGCGGTCGGGCGACGGATGCCGCTTCCGACGACCGCTCCTCGGCGCGGACTGCGCTCATGCCAGCGTCCCGTCGGCGACCACGCCGCGACGGATCCCGTCGATGGCGCGACGAGCGGTTCCGCCGATCGCCGGGTCGGCGGCCGTGCCGAGCTGGTCGAGCAGGTCGACCACCTGCTTGGCCCAGCGCACGAAGTCGCCCGCGGCCAGGTCGGCGATCTCGAGCACCGCGCCGAGCGAGTCGCCCCGCGTCCACGCGTGCATGGCCGTGCAGAGTGCGGTCGCGAGCGGCTCGCTGCCCGCGAGCCGGTGCTCGCGCTCGATGTCGTCGAGCTCGCTCCACGCGTCGCGCGTGCGGTCGAGCGCGATGCGGAAGGCGCCGCGCGGCAGCATCCGCTCGTCTGCGTCGATGAGATCGCGACGCGGCTCGTAGACGATCGCCGCGGCGATGGCGGCCAGCGACGGGGCGTCGAGCTGCGTCCACAGCCCGCGGCGCAGCGACTCGTTCACGAGCAGGTCGCGTTCGCCGTAGATGCGGCGCAGCGACCGACCCGCCGCGGTCAGCGCGACCCCGGCCGACGTCTCGCGCACGTAGTCGAGCTCGAGCAGCACGTCGGTGACGCGGTCGAACACCTTGCCGATCGCGCCGGTGCGCGTGCGGATCTGCCCGGTGAGCTTCTGGTTGTCGCGGTGCAGGCGCCACCAGCGCTCCGCCCAGCGCGAGTGCGCCTCGCGGTCCGCGCAGCCGTGGCAGGGGTGTCGGCGCATCTGCTTGCGCAGCTCCCCAGCTCGCGCTGGATCTGCTCGCGCTCGGCGTGCGACGAGCCGCCGCGCGAGTTCTTGCGCTCGAGGTCGCTGATGTCGCGCCGGATGCGCGCGTACTCGGCGAAGTCGCCCAGGTGGCACTCCATCGCCTCGGCGTAGCCGGCGAGCGACTCCTCCTGCTTGCGCACGGTGCGCGCGAGGTCGACCACGGCGCGGTCGGCCTGGAACTGCGCGAACGACGACTCGAGGATCTCGCGCGTGCGCTCGCGGCCGAACCGGTCGATGAGGTTCACGGCCATGTTGTACGTGGGCCGGAAGCTGGAGTTCAGCGGGTAGCTGCGGCGGGATGCCAGCGAGGCGACCGCCTGCGGGTCGAGGCCGTCGGTCCACTGGATGACGCTGTGCCCCTCGACGTCGATGCCCCGTCGGCCGGCGCGACCGGTGAGCTGGGTGTACTCCCCCGGCGTGATCGGCACGCGCGCCTCGCCGTTGAACTTCTCGAGCTTCTCGAGCACGACCGTGCGCGCGGGCATGTTGATGCCGAGCGCCAGCGTCTCGGTCGCGAACACGACCTTCAGCAGCTTCTGCTGGAAGAGGTCCTCGACGACCTCCTTGAAGGCCGGTAGGAGTCCGGCGTGGTGCGACGCGACGCCCCGTTGGAGGCCCTCGAGCCACTCGTAGTAGCCGAGCACGGCGAGGTCCTCGTCGCGCAGCGTGCGGCAGCGCTCCTCGACGATCTCGCGGATCTCCTCGCGCTCCGACGCGTTCGTGAGCCGCAGGCCCGAGCGCAGCACCTGGCGCACCGCCTGGTCGCAGCCCGCGCGCGAGAAGACGAACACGATCGCGGGCAGCAGGTGCGTGTCGTGCAGCTGCTGGATCACCTCGGAGCGGTCGAGGCGGCCGGTCGGCGCCTGGCGGGCGTGCCACCTGCCCCGGTCGCTGCCGCGACGCCCGCGCGAGGAGCGGCCCTGCAGCGACCGTCCGCCCGCCTGCGCCAGCCGGACGAGCTCGGGGTTGACGCGGTGCGTCGCCGCGCGACCCGAGGAGTCGAACAGGTCGAGCATCTTGCTGCGCACGAGCACGTGCTGCTCGAGCGGCACCGGGCGCTCCTCCGAGACGATCACGTCGGTGTCGCCGCGCACGGCCTGCAGCCAGTCGCCGAACTCCTCGGCGTTCGAGACGGTCGCGCTGAGGGAGACGAGCCGCACCTCCTCGGGCAGGTGGATGATGACCTCCTCCCACACCGCGCCGCGGAACCGGTCGGCGAGGTAGTGCACCTCGTCCATGACCACGAACGCCAGGTCTTCCAGCAGCGGAGAGCCCGCGTAGAGCATGTTCCGCAGCACCTCGGTCGTCATCACGACGATGCGCGCGCTCGAGTTGACGTTCGTGTCGCCCGTGAGCAGGCCGACCTCGGACGGCCCGTAGACCGACTGGAGCTCCTGGAACTTCTGGTTGCTGAGCGCCTTCATCGGCGCCGTGTAGAACACCTTGGCCCTCGCGTCCTGCATGGCGAGGTGCACCGCGAACTCGGCGACGATCGTCTTGCCGGCGCCGGTCGGCGCGGCGACGAGCACGCTGCGCCCCTCGTCGAGGGTCGCGCAGGCGGCGCGCTGGAACGGATCGAGGTCGAAGCCGAGTCGGCCGGCGAACTCGGCGACGCGCGAGCCCGCCCGCTGCTGCCGGGACCGCTCGTACCGCTCCGCGGGGCTCAGGGTCATCACGCCTCCAGCCTAGGCAGCCAGACCCTCCTCGAGCTCACGCAGGCGTTTCGCCACGCGCTTGTCGTGCAGGTACGAGATGAACCAGGCGACGAAGTAGAGCACGATCATCGGGATCGCCAGCAGGAACATCGAGATGACGTCGGCCGCGGGCGTCGCAAGCGCCGTGAACAGCACGATCACGAGGATCGCGATGCGCCAGGACTTGATGAGCGTCTCCGCGCTCAGGATGCCGACGAAGTTCAGCAGCACGAGGAACACGGGCACGACGAAGCCGATGCCGATCGCCAGCACGAGCTTCAGCACGAAGTCGAAGTAGATCTTCGCGTCGAGGTAGCTCACGTCGTCGCTCGGCACGAAGCTCGTCATGAGCGCCACGATGTTCGGCAGCACGTACCAGCCCGCCGCGCAGCCGATGAAGAACAGCGGCACGGCAGTGAAGAAGAACGCGAAGGTGTACCGACGCTCCTTCTTGTTGAGCCCGGGCACCAGGAACGCGAAGACCTGGTAGAGCCACACGGGGCTCGCGATCACGATGCCGAGCGTGAACGCGATCTGCAGGCGCAGGTCGAATGCGCCCGTGATCGTGGGGTACGTGATCTCGGCGTCGCGCGACTGCGACTCCACGATCTGCTGGACCGGCTCGCGCAGCGCGTCCCAGACCCACTCGGAGAGGATCCAGCCCACGACGGCGGCGAGCACGATCGCGATGGCCGAGATGAACAGCCGGTTGCGGAGCTCGATGAGGTGCTCACCGAGCGACATGCGCTTCTCGCGGTTGGATCCGCGAGTTCGTCTCGCGGCCACCGCGTCAGGAACTCGTGCCGGAGTCGGTGCGCTTGGTCGTGGAGTCGTCCTGCGTCGTCGCCGTCGACTCGGCGGTGCCGGCGTCGTCCTTCTTCGCGTCCTTGTCGGCGTCGTCGCCGTCCTGGCGGACCTCGCTCTTCAGGATCTTCATCGACTGCCCCAGGCTCCGTGCCAGTGCGGGGAGGCGCGGCGCGCCGAACAGAAGGAGGATGACGACCAGGATGATCAGGAAGTGCCATCCGGTGAGGTTTGCGAACATGAGCTCTCGTCTTTCGGCGGGAAGTGTGCCGTCAGTCTAGCCTGAGCGGCGCGGGCCGAGGGCGCCGGTGCAGGCGCCGGACTCAGTCCGTATCCGAATCGTTCCCATCGTCGTAACGGGCGAGTCCCGCCGTGGCCCACTCGCGCACGGCTCGACGGGCGTCCTCGGGCGCGAGCACCGAGATCAGGCCCGGCAGTCCGGCCACGAGCCGCTTGAGGCCGTGGAAGTGGGCGACGCGGATCGACGCCCGCACGCGCTCGGCACCGGACGCGACTCGATCGACGTCGACCAGGTAGTCGCCGAGCAGCGGCAGTGCGCTCACTGCGACGTCGACCGTGATGACGAGGTCGTCGTCGCTGCCCTGGAAGAGCTGGTCGGGCAGGGCGACGTCGCTCGCGCGGAACGCGATGGGCTCGTCGGTGACGACGAGGTCGCTCATGCGGTCGATGCGGAACGTGCGCACCGCCTCGCGCAGGTGGCACCAGCCCCGCACGTACCAGTCGACGTCGGAGGACTCGATGCGGAGCGGATCGACGCGGCGTCGCTCGCGGTCGCCGCGCGCATTCAGGTAGTCGAACTCGATCTGCCGCTCGGAAGCCACCGCGTCGCGCACCAGCGTGAGCGCGGCATCCGTGTCGCCGCCGGCCACCGCGACCGAGCTCGGCGTCGACGACGCCCCGCGCGCGAGCTTGGCCATGAGGGAGCCGATGCGCTCGCGGTCGAGGTTCTCGGGCACGGCCGAGAGGTACTGCAGCCCCGCGATCAGCGCGGCCGCCTCGCGGGCGGAGAAGCGCGGCGAGTCGTCGATGGCGACCTGCTGCACGATCACGATGCGGTCGTGGTCGAGGAACTCGTCCCAGGAGATGTCGAACAGGTCGCCGTGCTGGTACGCATGCGTGTCGCCGGGCACGCCCGACACGGCGATGAGGCGCACCGCCTGCCGGATCGACTCCTCGTCGACCGCGAAGTGCTCGGCCGCCTCGGCGACGCTCACGCGCCCGTGGTCGAGCAGGTACGGCACGAGCGACAGCAGGAACGCGAGCTTGTCCTGCGCCTTCAGGGGCTGCGGCTTGGCCATCAGGCCCCTCCCTCGGCATGGGCGGATGCCACGCGCTCGAGGCGCGTGCGCACGCCCTCGGCCAGGGCCTCGGGCGAGACGACCCGCACCTCGGGGCCGAACGCGGCCAGCTCGTCGGCGACGATCTCGGCGTCGGTGTAGTGCAGCCGGTACCCGCTGCCGTCGGCGGTCGCGCCGCGCCGCCGCGCGAGACGCACCGCCGCGTCGCTGCCCTGCTCGACCTCCAGTTCGGCGACCTGCTCCTGCCACAGGGCATCGAGCTCGGCCAGCGCCTGCTCGGCCATGCCCGGCTCGGGCGCGTCGAACGTGCTGCCCGGCACGACCGTCACGTCGCCGACGATGCGGGACAGGAGGAACGTGCGCGTCGCGCCGACCTCGCGGTCCCACGCGTACAGGTGCCAGCGGCCCTCGTGCAGCACCACGGCCCACGGTGCGACCGTGCGGCGGCGCGGGGCGGAACGGCCGGGCCGCAGGTAGTCAAAGCGCACGACCTGCCGGCGGTCGAGCGCGTGGCTGAGCGGTTCGAACGCGGCATCCCGCACCCGCAGCCGCGGCGCGTAGCCGATGACCGGCTCGCGCGGCTCGACGCCGAGCGAACGCAGCTTCGTGAGCGCCCGACGCGACTCGCCCGACAGGCTGCCCTCGCGCCACACGGTCGCCGCGAGCGCCAGGAGCGCCGACTCCTCGGGCGTGAAGGTGACGTCGTCGGGCAGGTCGTACAGCCCCTTCGGGATGCGGTACCGCAGCGCCTGGTTGTCACCCGGGCGGTCGGGCGATTCGGCGGTCTCGATCGGGATGCCGAGCTCGCGCACGTCGTCCTTGTCGCGCTCGAACTGACGCTCGAGCGCCTGGTTCTTGCCGCCGCGGTCGTACCGCTGGCGGTAGCCCTGCACGGTCGAGAGGATCTCGGACTTGGTCAGCCCCGCCTCGGTCGCGAGCAGCGCCAGCACGAGGCTGAAGAGGCGCTCCTCGACCGACACGCGGTCCTGGTTCGCGGAGGCTGACGACGGCACAGCAGCGATCATACCGACGGCAGGCAGCGGGTCAGTCGATGCCCAGGATGTCGATCACGAACACGAGTGTCGCGTTCGGCGGCACCGCGCCGGAGCCCTGCTCGCCGTACCCGTCCTCGGGTGCGATGGTGACGATGACCTGGCTGCCGACCTGCTGGCCGACGATCGCCTCCGAGAACCCGGGGATGACGTCGGCGCCCTCGCCCACCGTGAAGGACGCGGGGCTGCCCGACTCCCAGCTCGAGTCGAACACCTCGTTGTCGTCCCAGAGCACGCCCGTGTAGTGCACGGTCACCGAGTCGCCCGATTCGACGGTCTCGCCACGGCCCTGCTTGAGCACCGCGACCTCGGTCTCGGCGGGGGCGTCCGCGCTCGGCACGGTGATGCCGGGGCGGCCGTCGGGGCCGAGCACCACGGCCGGGAACCCGCGGGTGCCGGGCCGGTCGGTGCCGTTCGCACGCGGGAGGTAGGCGCGGTCGACGTCGACCACGAAGAAGAGGGTGTCGTCGGGCGCGATGCCGAGCTGCACGCTGCCGGCGTCGCCGAAGCCGTCGGCGGGCGGCACCGCGATCACGACTCGCGACCCCTCAGACGCGCACTGCAGGCCGGCGAAGAGGCCCGGCAGCAGTGCGCCCTCGTCGAGCACGGCGGGGATCGGGTCGGCGCTGCGGTCGGCCTCCTGGATCGTCGCGCCGGTCGAGGCGTTGTAGACCGACAGCTTCACGAGCGCCTTCTGGCCGGGCTCGAGCGTGTCGCCGGTGCCCTCGATGAGCACGTCGCACTCGGTCTCCTCGGCGATGACCGGCGTCGGGAAGCTCACGCGCGGCGTGGTGCCGAACGACCCGGTCACCTCGACGAGGTCGGTCGCCGGCCCGGGGCCCGTAGCTGCCTCGTCGGTGGTCAGCCCGGCGCATCCGGTCAGGGCGAGCGCCAGGGCGCCTCCGGTCGCGATGAGCGCGAGAGTCCTTCGCACGGGTCCTCGTTTCGTGGTCTCGTTCGGGTGGCGGTCGGCGAGTGCGGCCGGAAGCATCCTACCCGTCGTCGGAACCGCGCCTCTGCGCCAGTTCCGCAGCCGTGCCCGCCTCGCGCACGCGCTTGCGGAGCGCCTTGTCGCTGACGACCCGCTCGCCCAGCGCACCGGGCGTCCAGGCCTCGACGTCCTCGTCGCTGAAGTCGGACTTCGATGCGCGGCGCTTGAGGTCGGGCAGCACCACGCCGGGCGCGAGCCGCCGTGCGGTGATGAGGAACCCGGTGTGCGCGACCATGCGGTGGTCGGGGCGCACCGCGAGGCCCTCGACGTGCCAGCCGCGCACCATGGTCTCGCTCGACGCGGGGTTGGTGTAACCGCCGGTCGCTCGGATCGCCTCGGCGACGCGCGACAGCTGCGTCGCGGTGGCCACGTAGCAGAGCAGCACGCCGCCGGGCTTCAGCGCGGTGGACACGGCATCCAGGGTCTCCCACGGCGCGAGCATGTCGAGCACGACACGGTCGACGGATGCCTCGCCAGCGACCTCCGGCAGGGTGTGCGCGAGGTCGCCGGCCGTGACGCTCCAGTTCTCGGGCACGTGCCCGAAGTAGGTCTGCACGTTGCCGCGGGCCACGTCGGCGAACTCCTCCCGGCGCTCGAACGACATGAGCCGCCCGTCGCTGCCGATCGCGCGGAGCAGCCAGAGTGAGAGCGCGCCCGACCCGACGCCGGCCTCGACCACGGTCGCCCCGGGGAAGATGTCGGCCTGGGCGAGGATCTGCGCGGCGTCCTTCGGGTAGACGATCGCCGCCCCGCGCGGCATCGACATCACGAAGTCGGCCAGCAGCGGGCGCAGCGCGAGGTACTCGATGCCGGCCTGGTTCACGACGACCGAGCCGTCGGGCAGCCCGATGAGGTCGTCGTGCGCGATGCCGCCCTTGTGCGAGTGGAACACCTTGCCGGGCTCGAGCGTGATGGTGTGCAGGCGCCCCTTGGGGCCGGTCAGCTGCACCCGGTCGCCGACGGTGAACGGCCCGCTGGGCTGCGGGGCGGATGCCGCGGTCATGCGTGCTCCCCGCTCGCGCCGCGGCGAACACCGCGGCCAGGTCGTCGACCGTGCGACCGTCGAGGCTCGCCCAGCGCTCGTGCGCCGGCTCGTCGTCGAGCGGCAGGATGTGCGGCACGCCGAGCGTCACCGCGCCCGCGGCCATCGCCGAGGCGAGTCCGGTCGGCGAGTCCTCGATCGCGAGGCAGTCGGCGATCGGCACGCCGAGCAGCTCGGCGCCGCGTGCATAGGGCTCGGGGTGCGGCTTCGCGTGGGCGACCTCGTCGCCCGTGACCACCGCGTCGAAGGCGTCGAACCCCATCGCGGCGACGACGTCCTCGGCCATGGAGCGGATCGACATGGTCACGAGGGCGGTGCGGATGCCCCGTGCCCGCACGGACTCGAGCAGCTCGCGTGCGCCGGGCTGCCACGGCACCCCTTCGCGCGCGAGCAGGCCGCGCACCTCCTCGGTCAGCCCGTGCACGATGCGGTCGGCGGGCAGGTCGACGCCGTACCCCTGGAGAATCTCGGCGGACGCCCAAAGGCCGCTGCCGACGAGCTGGAGCGCGTCCTCGTGCGTCCAGCTGCCGCCGAACGACTCGACGAGCTCGGTCTCGGCCCGGATCCAGTACGGTTCGCTGTCGACGAGGGTGCCGTCCATGTCCCAGAGGATGGCGGCGGGAAGCGCTTGGTTCACGGCCGTCAAGTCTACGTGCAGCGCCTATTGTGGACCTGAGGGCGGCGCGAGCCGCCCGGAGGGGAACGCACAGGCGTAGTGGCGGACGAACACGGCATCAACGGCGGCAGGATCCTCGTCGTGGCATTCGAGGGCTGGAACGACGCCGGCGAGGCTGCGTCGGGAGCGGCGCAGGCCCTGATCGACCACCTCGACCTGGTGGAGATCGGCGCAGTGGACCCCGAGCTCTACTACGACTACCAGTTCACCCGGCCGACCGTGGCGATGGGCGACGACGGCGTGCGCCGGCTCACCTGGCCGGGTGCCCGGCTGCTCGGCCCGTCGGGCCTCGGCCCGTCGGGCCTCGGCACGGGCGACGACGGCGTCACCGGACCGGGCGCCGACCAGGTGCACGTGCTCATCGGCGCCGAGCCGGCCCGCACCTGGAAGGGGTTCGCCTCGGAGATCATCGACGGGGCCCTCGCTGCGGGCGTCGAGGTCGTGATCTTCCTGGGCGCGATGCTGGCGGATGCCCCGCACACGCGTCCGCTCTCGGTGTTCGTGTCGAGCGACAACGGCGAGGTGCGCGACGAGCTGGGCATCGACCGTCCGAGCTACGAGGGGCCGGTCGGCATCCTGAGCGTGCTGTCGGATGCGGCGGAGCGCGCCGGCATCCCGACCCTGTCGCTCTGGGCGTCGGTGCCGCACTACGTGCACAACTCCCCCTCGCCGAAGGCGGTGCTCGCGCTGCTGTCGAAGCTCGAGGACATCACGGGCCTCAGCGTGCCGCGCGGCTCGCTCGAGTCGGACGCCGCCGCGTGGGAGGCGGGCGTCGACGCGCTCGCCGCCGACGACGAGGACATGGCCGCCTACATCGACCAGCTCGAGCAGGCCCGCGACACCGTCGACTCCCCCGAGGCGAGCGGCGAGGCGATCGCGCAGGAGTTCGAGAAGTACCTCAGGCGTCGCGGCGACGGGCGCAGCGACACCCGCGGCGAGGAGCCCTGGCGGCCGCGCGACTGAGCGTCGCCCTGGGGCATCCGCTCGCCTCTCGCGACGCCCGCCGTCAGGCGTCGATCGTGCCCGTCGCGAGCAGCACCATGATCGTGCCGCCGAGCAGCACGCGGTAGATCACGAACGGCAGGAAGCTGCGCTTCGAGATGTAGCTCATGAAGAACGCGATCACGAGCAGCGCGACCACGAACGCGACCAGCGTCGCTGCGGCCGTCTCGACCGGGCCGTAGACGCCGGGCTCGCCCCAGCTCTTGAACAACTGGTAGAAGCCCGAGCCGAACACCGCGGGGATCGCCAGCAGGAACGCGTAGCGGGCGGCGGCGGCGCGCTCGTAGCCCATCAGGAGGCCTGCGGTGATCGTGCCGCCCGAGCGCGACACGCCCGGGATGAGCGCGAGCGCCTGCGCGAACCCGTAGATGACGCCGTGGGGGTAGGTGAGGTCGTCGAGCTTGCGGCGCTTGGCGCCGATCCAGTCGGCCATGCCGAGCAGGATGCCGAAGACGATGAGGGTCGTCGCGACGATCCAGAGCGAACGCAGCGTGGTCTCGATCTGCTCCTGGAAGATGAGGCCGAGCACCACGATCGGGATCGAGCCGAGGATGATCAGCCAGCCCATGCGCGCGTCGGGGTCGTTGCGGGGCACGCGGCCCCAGAGCGCGAGCCACCAGCGCGAGACGATGCGCACGATGTCGCGCCAGAAGAAGACGACCACCGCCGCCTCGGTGCCGATCTGCACGATCGCGGTGAACGCCGCGCCCGGGTCGGCGGCGTTCGGGAGGAACTCGCCGAGGATGCGCAGGTGCGCGCTGGAGGAGATCGGCAGGAACTCGGTGAGTCCCTGCACGAGTCCGAGGATCAGCGCTTCGATCATGCCGGGGCTCACCTTCCGCCCCGCGCGGCGGGGCCGCGTTCAGTGCGGTGGGTCGCTCAGTACTCGAGCAGCAGGTCCTTCAGGACCCGGCTTCCGAAGACTAGCGCGTCCAGCGGCACCCGCTCGTCCACCCCGTGGAACATGGCCGGGAAGTCGAGGTCGGCGGGCAGGCGGAGCGGCGCGAAGCCGTAGCCGGCGATGCCGAGGCGGCTGAGCGCCTTGTTGTCGGTGCCGCCCGAGAGCAGGTACGGGAAGACGGGTACGCCCGGGTCGTGGCGCTCGAGGGTCGCCTTGACCGTGTCGACGAGCGGGCCGCTGAACGGCGTCTCGAGGCCGACGTCGCGCACCACGGTCTCGATCTCGATGTCGTCGCCGACGATCTCGCGCACGCGGGCGAGCACGGCGTCCTCCTCGCCGGGGAGCGTGCGGATGTCGATCAGCGCCTCGGCCCGGTCGGGGATGACGTTGTGCTTGTACCCCGCCTGCAGGAGCGTCGGGTTCGTCGTGGTGCGCAGGGTCGCGCTGAGGAAGCCGGCCGCGGACGTGCGGAGCACGAGCTCGTCGGGCGACACCTGCTGCGGATCGGCGCCGGTCACGCGGGCGATCTCGGCGAGCAGGGCGCGCGTGGTGTCGACCAGGTGCAGCGGCCACTCCTCGCGTCCGAGCGCGGCGACCGCCTCGGCGAGACGGACGATCGCGTTCTCGCGCACGAGGCGCGAGCCGTGCGCGGCCGGGCCCCGGGCGACGAGGCGGATCCAGACCAGCGCCTTCTCCCCCGTCTGGAGCAGGTAGGCGCGCTGCCCGCCGAGGTGCACCGAGTAGCCGCCGACCTCGCTGATCGCCTCGGTCGCGCCCGCGAACACCTCCGGGTGGTGGTCGGTCATCCAGTGCGAGCCGTAGATGCCGCCCGCCTCCTCGTCGGCGAAGAACGCCAGCACCAGTTCGCGCTCCGGCTGCCGCCCTGAGGCGAGGATGTCGCCGACCGCGGTCAGGATCATCGCGTCCATGTCCTTCATGTCGACCGCTCCCCTGCCCCAGAGCAGCCCGTCGCGCACCTCGCCCGCGAACGGGTCGACGGTCCAGTTGTGCGGGTCGGCGGGCACGACGTCGAGGTGCCCGTGCACGACCAGGGCGGGCTTGTCGGGGTTCGCGCCGGGGACGCGGGCGACGACGCTGGTGCGCCCGGGAGCGGCGTCGTAGAGCCTCGGCTGGAGGCCCATGCCCGCCAGGTGCGCCTCGACGTACTCGGCCGCCTCGGTCTCCCCTCCGAGCGCCCCTCGCCGTGGTTCGTGGTGTCGAACCGGATCAGGTCGCGGGCGATCCGAGCGGTCGGTTCGAGCTCGTCGATGGCTGCCTGGCCCGGGTGGGCGGATGCGTCGGACATGCCACTCACGCTACCCCGGATGCGTCGGCGCGCCCGGGGCTCGGTGGACGGGGGCGTGGTTCGGCGGAGCATCCGATTCGTGGTAGTGTCTTCTCTCGGGCCTGCGGGAGATCGCGGGTTCGCAACACACGCGCGGGTGGCGGAATTGGCAGACGCGCTAGCTTGAGGTGCTAGTGCCCGTATTAGGGCGTGGGGGTTCAAGTCCCCCCTCGCGCACGGTGTGAGAACGGCCGGATCGACAAGATCCGGCCGTTCGTCGTTTCCGGGGTTGTCGTACCCGCGTGCCACCCTCGAGCCCAGCCCTCGAGTCGTCATGAAGTGTCGCTATTCGGTGCCTCGAAGCGACACTTCATGACGACTCGCGGAATGCGGGCGGGGGTGGGACGAGTGGCATCCGCCGCTTGACTCATTCGAACATACGTTCGAACATGGGGTGTGGCACTCACCGCTCCCCTCCGGCCGTCCCGCGTCTCCGCGGGCGAGGCCCGCGAACGCGCCGACGCGCTGCGCGCGCGCATCGCCGACATGCAGTCCACGCGGCTCGAGGGGCGGGCGATCCCCACGCTGCCGGCGCTGCACGACCTGCTGCCGGGCGGGGTGCTGCGCGAGGGCGGCGCGTACGGGGTCGAGGGGTCGACGAGCCTCGTCATGGCGATGCTCGCGGGCGCGTCGGGCGCCGGGTCGTGGTGCGCCGTGGTCGGCGTACCCGGGTTCGGGGCCGAGGCCGCGCGGCTCGCGGGGCTCGACCTCGACCGGCTCGTGCTCGTGCCCGCGCCGGGGCGGCACTGGCTCGCGGTGGTCGCCGCGCTCGTCGACGTGATCCCCGTCGTGGCGGTGCGCCCGCCCGAGCAGGTGGGGGCGACGGATGCCTCGCGGCTCGGAGCCCGGCTGCGCCAACGCCGTGCGGCGCTCGTGGTCGACGGCACCTGGCCGCAGAGCGAGGTGCAGCTGCGGGTCGCCGAGAGCCGGTGGACCGGGCTCGGCGACGGGCACGGTCGGCTCGCCGCGCGCGAGGCGGTCGTCACCGCGTCGGGCCGGGGCGGGTTCGGCCGGGCGAGCACCGCGCGGCTGCTGCTGCCGGGGGTGGGCGCGGCGGCCGAGCGGGTCGACGAGGGCGGTGCGACCGGCGCAGCCGACGGGTTCGACGCGCACGCCGAAGCGGAGCAGGCGCCGCCGCTGCGGAGGGTCGCCGGATGAGCGCCGTGCCCGAGGCATCCGACCCCCGGCGCACCATCGTGGTGTGGTGCCCCGACTGGCCCGTCATCGCGGCCGCGCGCGAGGCCGGACTCTCGCTCGGGTCGCCGCTCGCGCTGGTCGAGAAGGGGCTCGTGTTCGCGTGCTCCGCCGCGGCCCGGCGCGACGGGGTCGCGCGTGGGCTGAAGCTGCGCGAGGCGCAGTACCGCTCCCCGCGCTCGAGCTGCTCGACTACGACGCCGCGCTCGACGCGCGCGCGTTCGAGCCGGTCGTGCGGCAGGTCGAGGAGACCACGCCCGGTGTGCAGCTGCTGCGCCCCGGTGCGCTCGCAGTGCGGGCGCGTGGGCCCGTGCGGTACTACGGCGGCGAGGCCGAGGCCGCCGAGGCGCTGCGGGCCGCGGTGGGCGGGTTCGGGCTGCCGGTGCGGGTGGGCGTCGCCGACGGGCCGTTCGCGGCCGAGCAGGCGGCGCGCGCGACCTCAGATTCCTCGCCGGTGCGGCGCGTCGAGCCGGGCGGGTCGGCCGCGTTCATCGCGCCGCTGCCGGTGGGCGTGCTCGTCGACCCGCGCACCGCGACGCTGCTGCACCGCCTCGGCGTGCGCCGGCTCGGCGAGTTCGCCGCGCTGCCCGCCGACGACGTGCTGCGCCGGTTCGGGCCGACGGGGGCGCTCGCGCACGATCGCGCAGCCGGCCGCGACGGCGCTCGCGTGCTCGCGCGCACGCCACCGCCCGAGTGGGACGAGCAGGTCGAGTTCGAGCCGCCGCTCGACCGCATCGACCAGCTCGCGTTCGCGTTCCGCACCCGGGCCGAGTCGTTCATCGAGCGGCTCACCGCCGCGAAGCTCGTCTGCACCGCCGTGCACGTCGAGATCGTCGACGACGAGGGCGGCGTCTCGGCGCGCGACTGGCTGCACCCGCGCTGGTTCACGCCGGGCGACGTGGTCGACCGCATCCGCTGGCAGCTGCAGGGGTCGGGCAGCGCCGACGCCGGACTGCGCTCGCCGATCGCGCGCGTGCGCGTGCACCCCGAGCGCCTCGACTCCACCGGCAACCACGAGGAGGGGCTCTGGGGCACCGGCCCCGACGAGCGCGTGCACCACGGCCTCACCCGCGTGCAGGGCATGCTCGGGCACGAGGGGGTCGTCACCGCGACCATCGGGGGCGGGCGCATGCTGGCCGACCGCGAGGTGCTCGTGCCGTGGGGCGACCGGCCGCCGGAGGGGGCATCCGACCGCCCCTGGCCCGGGTCGCTGCCGTCGCCGCTGCCCGCCACCGTGTTCCGCGAGCGGGTGCCGGCCGGGCTCGTCGACGCCGACGGGGCCGTGGTCACCGTCGACGAGCGCGGGTCGATCAGCGCGCCGCCCGCTGCCTTCACGGTCGCGGGGCTCGCGCCGGGCGGGCAGCGCCGGGTGCGCGCGTGGGCCGGTCCGTGGCCCGTCGTCGAACGGTGGTGGGACGAGGCGACCGCCCGGCGTGCGCACAGGTTCCAGGTGGTCGACGACGACGGCGCGGCCTGGCTGCTCGTGCGCGACGCCGACGAGTGGCGCGCCGAGGCGAGGTACGACTGATGGGCTGGAACAACCCGCCGATCCCGTGGTCGGAGCTCGAGCGCACCCTGTCGGACGCGAGCCGCCCCGGGCCGCCCCGGCCGATCGCGGACGGCGGCGACGGTCCGGCGTTCTCCCGCAAGCGGCATCCGTACCGCCCGCCCGCCGACGAGGCGGCGGCACCCGAGGCGACGGTGCCGTACGCCGAACTGCACGTGCACTCCGCGTTCAGCTTCCTCGACGGTGCCAGCCAGCCCGAGCGGCTCGTCGAGGAGGCGCACCGGCTCGGTCTCGCAGGCCTCGCCCTGACCGACCACGACGGGTTCTACGGCATCGTGCGCTTCGCCGAGGCCGCCGAGGCGTTCCCCGAGCTCGCGACCGCGTACGGCGCGGAGCTCTCGCTCGGCCTCACCACACCGCAGATGGGCATGGCCGACCCCGAGGGCGACCACCTGCTCGTGCTCGCGCGCGGCGAGGCCGGCTACCACCGGCTCGCGTCGGCGATCACGGCCGGGCAGCTCGCGGGCGGCGAGAAGGGCCGCCCCACCTACGACCTCGACGAGCTCGGCGAGCGGGCGGGCGGCGACTGGGCGGTGCTGAGCGGATGCCGCAAGGGCACCGTGCGCCGTGCGCTCGAGACGGGCGGGGCGGATGCCGCGGGGCGCGAGCTCGAACGCCTGGCCGAGCGCTTCGGGCGTGGCAACGTCTTCGTGGAGCTGTTCGACCACGGGCATCCGGGCGACCAGGACGCCAATGACCTGCTCGCCGGGCTCGCCGCCCGTCACGGCATGCCGGTGCTCGCGACCAACGCGGTGCACTTCGCCACGCCGCCCGAGCACCGGCTCGCCTCCGCCGTCGCCGCCGTGCGCGCGCGCCGCAGCCTCGACGAGCTCGACGGCTGGCTGCCCGCGACCGGCACCGCGCACCTGCGCTCCGGCGCGGAGATGGCCGAGCGCTTCCGGCGCTACCCCGGCGCGGTCTCGCGCACGGTCGAGCTCGCGGGGCAGCTGTCGTTCCGGCTGCGGAGCGCCAGGCCGCGCCTGCCGCGCCAGGAGGTGCCCGAGGGGCACTCGCCCATGAGCTGGCTGCGCGAGCTCGCCTGGCGGGGCGCCGCCGAACGCTACCCGGGCGACCCCGCGCACGTGCGCGCGAGGATCGCGCAGGAGCTCGACGTGATCGAGCAGAAGGACTTCCCCGGCTACTTCCTCATCGTGCACGACATCGTGCGGGAGGCGCGCTCCCGGGGCATCCTCTGCCAGGGCCGCGGATCTGCCGCGAACTCGGCCGTCTGCTACGTGCTCGGCATCACCGCGGTCGACTCGATCTTCTACGAGCTGCCGTTCGAGCGGTTCCTGTCGAGCATGCGCGACGAGGAGCCCGACATCGACGTCGACTTCGACTCCGACCGGCGCGAGGAGGTGATCCAGTACGTCTACGAGAAGTACGGCCGGCAGAACGCCGCGCAGGTCGCGAACGTGATCAGCTACCGGCCGAAGGTCGCGGTGCGCGACATGGCGAAGGCGCTCGGCTACTCCACCGGCCAGCAGGACGCGTGGTCGCGGCAGGTCGAGCGCTGGGGGTCGGTCGTGTCGACCGACGACCACGACATCCCGCAGCCGGTCGTCGAGCTCGCCGAGCAGGTGCTGGGCTTCCCGCGGCACCTCGGCATCCACTCGGGCGGTATGGTGCTCACCGACCGGCCCGTGGGCGAGGTGTGCCCCATCGAGCACGCGCGCATGGAGAAGCGCACCGTGCTGCAGTGGGACAAGGACGACTGCGCCTGGATGGGCCTCGTGAAGTTCGACCTGCTCGGCCTCGGCATGCTCGCCGCGCTGCAGTACGCGATCGACCTCGTGCGCGCCGCGACCGGCGAGGAGTGGTCGCTCGCCACCCTGCCGAAGGAGGAGCAGGCGGTCTACGACATGCTCTGCCGGGCCGACTCGATCGGGGTGTTCCAGGTCGAGTCCCGCGCGCAGATGGGCACGCTCCCCCGGCTGCAGCCCCGCCGGTTCTACGACCTCGTCGTCGAGATCGCGCTCATCCGCCCGGGGCCCGTGCAGGGTGGCGCGGTGCACCCGTACATCCGCCGCGCGACCGGGCAGGAGGAGGTCACCTACCTGCATCCGAAGCTCGAACCCGTGCTCTCGCGCACCAAGGGCGTGCCGCTGTTCCAGGAGCAGCTCATGCAGATGGCCGTCGCCGTCGGCGACTGCACCGCCGAGGACGCCGACCTGCTGCGCCGCGCGATGGGCTCCAAGCGCGGCATCGAGCGCATCGATTCGCTGCGCGAGAAGCTCTACGCCGGCATGGCGCGCAACGGCATCGACCAGGAGACGGCCGACGCGATCTACGGCAAGATCCAGGCGTTCGCGAACTTCGGCTTCGCCGAGAGCCACGCGATCAGCTTCGGCCTGCTCGTGTATGCCAGCTCGTGGTTCAAGCTGCACTACCCTGCCGCGTTCCTCGCCGCGCTGCTGCGCGCGCAGCCGATGGGGTTCTACTCGCCGCAGACGCTCACGGCCGACGCCCGCCGGCACGGCGTCGAGGTGCTGCGGCCCGACGTGCAGCGGTCGGGCGCCGAGGCGGTGCTCGAGCCGCTTGCGGGCGAGGGGCTGGGCGGGTCGGATGCCGCGAGGCGGCCCGCCACCGGGCGCGACGGATGCCTCGACGACGTGCAGCCGCCGGTCGGGCCGTTCGAGCGGTCGGCGCCCGACGAGTCCGCGGCGCACCGGCGCGACGGGGCGTTCGCGGTGCGGCTCGGGCTCGCCGAGATCCACTCGATCGGGGATGCGGTGGCGGCGCGGATCGTGGACGAGCGCGAGGCCCGCGGGCTCTACCGCGACATGGCCGACGTCGCCCGCAGGGTCGGGCTCGACACCGAGCAGCTCGAGGCGCTCGCGGCCGCCGGGGCGTTCGCGGGGTTCGACCTCGACCGGCGGCAGGCGCTCTGGCTCGCCGGCGAGGCCGCGCAGGACCGCCCCGACACGCTCGCAGGCTCGGTCGTCGTGGTGCAGCCGCCGCTGCTGCCGATGCTGACCGACGCCGAGCAGGTCGTCTACGACCTGTGGGCGACGGGCGTGTCGACCGACGACCACCCCATTCGGCACGTGCGCGAGTACCTCGACGCGCGCGGGGCGCTGCGCATCGACCGGCTCGGGGCGGCCGAGAACGGTCGGCGCATCGAGGTGGGCGGGGTCGTCACGCACCGGCAGCGGCCGGCGACCGCGAGCGGCATCACGTTCCTGAATCTCGAGGACGAGTCGGGCACGCTCAACGTCATCGCAGGGGTGGGCGTCTGGACCCGGTTCCGCCGGGTCGCCCGCGAGGCACCCGCCATGGTCGTGCGCGGCGTGCTCGAGCGCTCACCCGAGGGCGTGACCAACCTCGTCGCCGACCGCTTCGAGTCGCTCGCCGTGTCGGCCGCGAACCGCTCGCGCGACTTCCGCTGACGCGGGCTCGCCTCGGGCATCCGCCCCCAACGACCGAGACCCGTCGAAAGACTGCGCTCTGGTGGCCCAGAGCGCAGCTTTCCGACGGGTCTCGGAAGCGGGGTGCGGACTAGGAGTCGTGCGAGCCGTTCTTCGAGAGCGCGGCCTCGGAGACGCCGGCGCCGATGCCGCGGCCGACCGCCTGGCCCTGGATGATCGCGGCGATGTCGAGGCCGGTGGCCGCCTCGACGCTGTCGAACACCGAGCGCATCGCCTTCGCGCTGTCGCCGCCGACGACGCCGCTCGCGCCGTCGTCGCTGCCGCCGATGATCGAGACGCTGCCGATCGCCGAGTAGCCCTTCGCGAACTCGGCCATGATCGACGGCAGCACCTCGAGCACGCGCTGCGACAGGAATGCCTCCTGGTTCGACGCGATGGCCTGCGCCTCCGCCTCGACGGCGGCGGCACGGGCCTCGCCCTCGGCGCGGATCGCGTCGGCCTCGGCCTGCGCGCGAAGACGACGGGCGGATGCCTCGGCGTCCGCGAGCTCACGCAGCGCGCTCGCCTCACCGGCCGACTTGGCCTCGGCCGCCGCGGCCTCACCGGTCGCGCGGGCCTTGTCGGCCTCCGCCTGCTGCTCGGCGATGCGCGTGCGCGCCTCGGCCTGCTTCACCTGCTCGATCGCCGCAGCCTCGGCCGAGCGCTCGCGCGTGTACAGGTCGGCCTGCGCGCGGGTCTCCGCCTCGTAGCGCGAAGCGTCGGCGACGCGCTTGACCTCGGCGTCGAGCCGGGCCTGCGTGTTCTCGGCCTGCTGCTGCAGCACGGCCTGCTCCGCGCGGGCGCGCGCGAGGTGCTCGGCCTGCTCCGCCTCGGCGCGGGCGCGACCGACGCCGGCGTCCGCGTTGGCGGTGTTGGTGTCGAGCGCCGTCTGCTCGATCAGGTTCGCCTCCTGGTTGGCGATGATCTTCTGGTTGATCGCGCGGTCGGCGTTCGTCTGCGCGATCTCGGCGGCCTGGCGCTTCGCCTGGATCTCGGGGGCGCCGAGCGACTGGATGTAGCCGACCTCGTCGGTGATGCCCTTGATCTGGAACGAGTCGAGGATGAGCCCCTGCTCGGCGAGCTCGTGCGAGACGTCGGCGGCGATCTGGTCGGAGAACTTCTTCCGCTCGCGCATCAGCTCGACGACCGACAGCGTGGCGACGATGCCACGGAGGGCGCCCTCGAGCTGCTCCGTCGTGAACTGCTCGATCGCCTTGTCCTGCGACGCGAAGCGCTCCGCCGCGCGGCGGACGAACAGCGGGTCGGAGCCGATCTTCACGATCGCCACGCCGTCGACGTTGAGCGTGACGTTGTCGAGCGACTGCGCCTCGGCGTTCAGGGAGACCTGGCGCGAGCGGAGCGAGATGATCTCGTGGCGCTGCGTGATCGGGTTCACGAGCGACTTGCCGTTGACGATCACGGTGACCGGCGACTCCGACAGCTCGGAACGCGTCGTGCCGTCCGCGCCGATGACGCTGGCCTGCACCTTCTGCTTGCGGCCCGAGATGACGAGGGCCTCGTCGGCTCGTGCGACCTTGATCCAGCTGCGGGCGAACAGCAGCACGATCAGCCCGATGACCACCGCGGCGACGACCGCGATGCCGACGATGACCAGGATGCCGAAGACTCCGGCGATCTCCATGAACGACTCCTTCGAGGTGCGGCGCCGTGCCCGGTGCACGGACGCCGGAATCGACCCTCTCAGACTCGCGACCGGAGACCCGACCACGACGCGGTTCTGTGGATACCGTGCGGGAGTAGCGTGGGCGACGTGATGCGCCCGACCGCGGCGTCACCGACCGGGAGGTGGGGCAATGTCCTCGGTACCACCGGCACCGCTGTACACCCGAGCCTTCATCGCGCTCACCGCGACCGAACTGCTCTACTTCACCGCGGTCGGCATGGCGCTGTTCGCACTCCCGCTCTTCGTGACCGGTCCGCTCGGCGGCGACGAGGCCGGCGCGGGCATCGCCATCGGCGCGTTCGCCGCCAGCGCACTGGTGCTGCGCCCGTTCGCCGGGCGACTGAGCGATCGCATCGGACGACGGCCCCTCATGCTGGGCGGCGCGCTGCTCGCGGCATCCGCCCTGGGTCTGCTGCTCGTCGCCGACGACCTGGTCGTCGTAGTGCTGCTGCGCCTGCTCGCCGGCGTCGCAGAGGCGGCGTTCTTCGTCTCGAGCTTCGCCGCGCTCGCCGACATCGCCCCGCCCGAGCGCATGGGCGAGGCGCTCTCGATCAATTCGCTGGGGCTCTACCTCGGGCTCGCGTTCGGTCCGCCACTGGCTGAGGCGCTCATCGGCGTGGGTGACTTCGCCGCCGTGTGGATCGGGGCGACCGGGCTCACGCTCGTCGCCGCAGCGCTCGCGCTCGTCGTCGGCGAGACGAGCACCGAGCGCACTCCCCGGATGCACCGCTGCGGATCCTCCATCGTCCTGCGCTGCCGATCTCGCTCGCCTTCCTCACGGTGCTCATCGCCATGGGCGGCTACCTCGCGTTCGCGTCGATCCACGCCGTGCAGGTCGGCGTCGGCAACGCCAGCGTCGCGCTGCTGACCTTCGGCACGGTGGTCGTGGTCTGCCGCATCGCATTCGCGCGGGTGCCCGATCGACTGCCGTCGCTCCCGCTCGGGGCGGCGTCGCTCCTCGCGATCGCAGCGGGCCTCATCGTGGCGGCCCTGTGGATCGACGTGATCGGCCTCGTCGTGGGCGCGGTCATCCTCGGCGTGGGCGTGGCGTTCAGCACGCCGGCGTTCTTCTCCGCGGTGTTCGCGACGGCCTCACCGGCCGAGCGCGGCCTCGCGTCGGGAACCGCGAGCGCCGCGATCGACCTCGGGCTCGGCCTCGGGCCGATCCTGCTGGGGTTCGTGGCCGCGTCCTCGGGCATCCCCTGGGCATTCGCCGTCGGTGCGCTCGTCGCGCTCGCCGGGGCTGCCTGGACGCTCGGCCTCGCCCGTCGCGTGCGCTCCACACCCGCCGCGTGATCGACGCGGGGTGTCGGGGCGGGTCGGGTGTACGCCTCGGCTAGCCTCGTGCGGTGCCATTCGACAGCGACCCCCACGACCGGTACGGCAGCGACGTGCTCGCGGGAGACTGGCGGGCCCGCGGGCGCCGCACGATCCCCGAGGTTCCGGCCGAGCGCGACCTCGTCGTCGAGCGCGCCGACACCGGATGGTGCGGCGCCGTCGTCGGATTCGAGCACCGCAACGTCGTGCTCGAGGACCGACACGGCGCCCGCCGGCTCTTCCCGCTCGGCACCGGATTCCTCGTCGAGGGAGAACCGGTGAAGCTGACCGCACCCGCGATGCGGGCACCGGCCGGGCGAGCTCGCACCGCGTCGGGCTCGTTCGCGCCCGAGCAGCGGCGTGCTCGCACCGCGCGGGCGAGCCGCATCTTCGTCGAGGGGCGGCACGACGCCGAACTCGTCGAGAAGGTCTGGGGTGCCGACCTGCGCGCCGAGGGCGTCGTCGTCGAGTACCTGGAGGGCGTCGACGACCTCGACGCGATCGTGCGCGACACCGCGCCGTCTGCCGGGAAGCGGATCGGCGTACTCGTCGACCATCTCGTGGCGGGCTCGAAGGAGCAGGCGATCGCCGACCGCGTCGCCCGCGGACCGTACGGCGCGCACGTGCTCGTGGTGGGGCACCCGTACGTCGACGTCTGGCAAGCGGTGAAGCCCGCACGCCTCGGCGTGCGCGAGTGGCCGGTGATCCCGCGCGGCATGTCGTGGAAGCACGGCGTGTGCGCCGCCTTCGGCTGGCCGCACGACGACCAGGCCGACATCGCGCGCGCGTGGCAGCGCATCCTCGGCGCGGTGCGCGACTGGAACGACCTCGAGCCCGCTCTGCTCGGGCGCGTGGAGGAACTCATCGACTTCGTCACCGCCGGCGACGACGCCTGAACGCGGCCCGCACCGCGCCGTTGCGCGTCAGCCGATCGTCGTGCCGAAGAGCAGGCCGAGCACGTAGGTGACCGCCGCCGCGCCGAGGCCGATCGCGAGCTGCCGCAGCGCGCGCTTCAGCGGCGACGCGCCCGACAGGATGCCGACCACCGCGCCGGTCGCGAGCAGCGCGACGCTCACGAGCACGAGCGCGACCACCAGCGCCACCGCGCCATCGGCGCCGAACAGGTACGGCAGCACCGGGATCAATGCCCCGGAGGCGAAGAAGCAGAAGCTCGAGATCGCCGCCGACATGCCCGTGCCCACGGCCTCCGCGTCGTCGTGTGCGGTCGGGATGGCGGTCGACGTCGCATCGCCCTGTGCGCGCACGCCCGCGATCACGCGGCCGGCGTGCTCGGTCGCCTCCGCCGCATCCATGCCCCGCGCCCGGTAGACGAGCGCGAGCTCGTTCGCGTCGACGTCGAGGTCGGGCAGCGCGGCCCTCGCCGCGGGGTCGGGGGCGGATGCCTCGAGCAGCTCGCGCTGCGAACGCACCGAGACGTACTCCCCCGCGCCCATCGAGAGCGCGCCCGCGAGGAGGCCGGCGATGCCGGTGAAGAGCACGACGCTGCGATCGACCCCGGTCGCCGCCATGCCGAGCACCAGCGCGAGGTTCGACACGAGGCCGTCGTTCGCACCGAAGACGGCCGCGCGGAACGTGCCCGAGAGCCGTCGGCGGCCGCGGGCAGCGAGGCCGCGCACGACCTCCCCGTGGATCTTCTCGTCGGCGGCCATCGCGCGCGTGGCATCCGGGTCGTCGGCGTAGGGCGAACGGGCCTCGGCCTGCTGCGCGAGGGCGAGCACGAAGATCGACCCGAACCGGCGAGCCAGCGCGGCGAGCAGGCGGGTGCGCAGGTCGGCCCGAGGCATCCGCCCGTCGTCATCGCCGAGCAGCCGCACCCAGTGCGCCTCGTGCCGGCGCTCGGCGTCGGCGAGGGCGAGCAGGATCTCGCGCTCCTCGCCCGTGCGGCGCTGCGCGAGCTCGCGGTAGACGGCGCCCTCGGCCCGCTCGTCGGCGAGGTAGCGGCGCCACCTGGCGCGTGCGGCGGCGTCGGATCGTGCATCCTGCGGCATCGAGCCTCCCTCAGTCGGCCCGTGCGGCCCCGACCACGCTAGCCGCGGGTCGCGGCCGATCCGGTGCCGGAGGGCCGGATTGGCAGCATTTCGGAGCGCCGAACCGCGCCGCGGGCGGCTCAGCGCACGCGGGGCAGCTCAGCGCACGAGCTCCTGCCACCCGTCGCCGTCGGCGTACTCGAAGATGAGGTTCGTCTCGGTGTGCGCGACAGCCGGGTGCCCGGTGAGGTAACTCAGCACGAACTCGCGCAGCTCGCTCGCGTCGCGCGCGGCGACGTGCAGCAGGTAGTCCTCCGCACCCGCCATGTGGAACAGTCCGAGCACCCCCGGGAAGTGCGTCGCCGCAGCGCGGAACTCGTCGATCTCGCTGCGCGCGTGCTTCACGAGGCGCACCGCGATGAGCGCCTGGAGCGACGCGCCGAGCGCCTCGAGGTCGATGTCGACGTGGTAGCCGCGGATGTAGCCGCCCGCCTGGAGCTTGCGAATGCGCAGCGAGACGGTCGACTCCGCGACGCCCACCTCGGCGGCGAGGGCGGAGCCGGACGCGCGGGCGTTGCGCGAGAGCGCACGCAGCAGCTCGCGGTCGATGCGGTCGAGTTCGGGCGGGTTGGTCGCCATGGGAGCTCCGTCGGGTCGGGCGGATCAGGGTCGTGGGGCGTCGGGCGGGTCTGCAGCGGGCGTCGGGGGAAGCGACGTCGGTCCGGTGGCGGGCCCCTCCGCGGCATCCGCCACCAGCGCCTCGACCCGCACCGGTTCCGGGCGGTTCGTGATGCCGAGCGCCGAGATGACGCCGCCGATCGCGAGCATGATCGCGGTGGCGATCGCCGCGCGGTGGTAGCCGACGACGTCGAGTGCACTGCCGACGATCACGCCCGAGAGCGCGACCGCCACGAGTCCCGCGATGCGTGCGATCGCGTTGTTCACGGCCGAGCCGATGCCCGCGTGCGACGGGTCGACCGCGCCCAGGATCGCCGACGTCAGCGGCGCGACCGTGATCGCCATGCCGAGCCCGAGCAGCAGCACGCCCGGGAAGAACTGGGTCCAGTAGAACGCGTCGGCGTCGACCGCGAGCGTGAGCAGGAAGCCGACGGCGGCGACGAGGGGCCCGACCGCCATGAACAGGCGGGGGCCGAACCGTCCGGAGAGCCCGCCGAACCACGACCCGAGCAGCACGAGCATGATGGTCGGCGGCAGCGTCGCGAGGCCGGCCTGGAACGCCGTGTACCCGCCGATCTCCTGCACGAAGATCGTGATGGCGAACGGCCCGAGCGCGAACCCCGCATAGACGAACCACGTCGACAGGTTGCCGACCGCGAAGTTGCACGCGCGGAACAGCGCGAGCGGCAGCATGGGGGCCGTGACCCGCCCCTCCCACCAGATGAAGAGCACGAGCGCGACGACGCCGGCGACGAAGGGCACGAGGATCACTGGCGAGCCCCAGCCGAACCGGCCCTGCTCGATGAGCGCGAACACCGTGCCGCCCAGCCCGACCACGCCGAGCACGGCGCCGAGCCAGTCGACGCGGGGCCGGTCGAGCAGCGGCTCGTCGCGCCCCAGCGGACGCATGAGCACGAGCACGGCCACGATCGGCAGGATGTTGATCGCGAAGATGAGCCGCCACGACACCGCATCCACGAGCAGCCCGCCGAGGAGCGGCCCGACGAGGAACGCCGACGTGGTCCACGCCGTCCAGCGGCCGATGGCGCGCCCCTGCTCGGCGCCGGAGAACGTCGAGACGATGAGCGCGAGCGAACTCGGCACGAGCAGGGCGCCGGCCGCCCCCTGCAGTGCGCGCGCGACGACGAGGATCTCCCCCGTGGGTGCGACGGCGCAGAGCAGCGACGTGACCCCGAACCCGTACAGCCCGATGCGGATGATGCGCAGCCGCCCGAACGAGTCCGAGAGCGACCCGGCGATGAGGATGAGCGACCCGAGGGTGAGCAGGTACGCGTCGACCACCCACTGCTGCAGCACGAGGCCCCCGCCCATCTCCTCGGAGATGGCGGGCAGGGCCACGTTCGTGATCGCGCCGTCGAGGAACGCGCAGAACGACACGATGACCGCGACGACGAGCACCCGGGTGGATCGGCTCACGTGCTCACCCTAGCCGCGGCGGGCGTCAGTGCGACGAGAGTCGTGATCGCAGCAGGTCGATGCGCGACTGGAGCTGCGTGACGCTGGCCTTCGCGACCTCCGGCCCGCCGCATCGGCGCCGCAGCTCGGCGTGGATGAGCCTGTGCGGCTCGCCCGACAGCTTCGACCACATGCCGACGAGGCTGTTGAGCAGCGTGCGCTGCTCCTTCAGCGTGCGGTAGAGCGCGACCGGCTGCTCGGGCTCGGTGGCGGGGGCGGATGCCTCGCCCGAGCGTCGCCGGTGCCGGGCCCGCCGTTCCTGCCTGGCCTGGCGGTGTCGCAGCAGGTCGGAGACCTGTTCCGGTTCGAGCAGCCCGGGGATGCCGATGAAGTCGAGCTCCTCGTCGCTGCCCGGCTCGGCGAGCGTGCCGAACTCGGTGCCGTCGTACAGCGCGCGGTCGAAGGTGGCGCTCGAGCCGAGCGCCTCGTACGTCCACTCCGACGCGAGCTCGTCGGAGGCCTTGTCCTCGCGGTTCGCGGCGTCGAGCAGCCCGTCGTCGAGCCCCGGATCGTCGTCATCGCCCGTGCGGCGGTCGAGCGCGTGGTCGCGCTGCTTCTCGAGCTCGCTCGCGAGTCCCATGAGCCCGGGCACGTTCGGGAGGAACACCGAGGCGGTCTCGCCGCGACGCCGGGCGCGCACGAAGCGGCCGATCGCCTGCGCGAAGAAGAGCGGCGTCGACGCGGACGTCGCGTAGACGCCCACCGCGAGGCGCGGCACGTCGACGCCCTCCGACACCATGCGCACGGCGACCATCCAACGCTGCGTGCCGGCCGAGAACTGCTCGATCCGCGCGCTCGCCTCGCTCTCGTCGGAGAGCACGACCGTGACCGGCTCCCCCGCGATCTGCTCGAGGATGGCCGCGTAGGCCCGCGCGGTCGACTGGTCGGTGGCGATCACCAGCCCACCGGCATCCGGAATCGCGTGCCGCACCTCGGTCAGTCGACGGTTCGCGGCCTGGAGCACCGCGGGGATCCAGTCGCCGGACGGCTCGAGCGCGGTGCGCCACGCGGCGGACGTGATGTCCTTCGTGTTGTCCTCGCCGAGGCGCGCCTCCATCTCGTCGCCCGCGCTCGTGCGCCAGCGCATGTGGCCGGCGTAGACCATGAAGATGACGGGGCGCACGACGCCGTCGGCGAGGGCCCGGCCGTAGCCGTAGTCGTAGTCGGTGCGCGAGACGCGCACGCCCTGCGCGTCGGGCGCGTAATCGACGAACGGGATGGGCGCGGTGTCGGAGCGGAACGGCGTGCCCGTCAGCGACAGCCGCTTCGTCGCGCGCTCGAACGCCTCGCGGATCGCGTCGCCCCAGCTGAGCGTGTCGCCGCCGTGGTGCACCTCGTCGAGGATCACGAGCGTGCGCCCCGAGAGCGTGAGCTCGCGGTGCAGGGCCGGCCGCATCGCGACCTGCGCGTAGGTGACGGCCACCCCGTGGAAGTGCCGGGCCTGGCTGCCGTGCGCGTTGCGGAACCCGGGGTCGAGTCGGATGCCCGCGCGGGCGGCCGCGTCCGCCCACTGGCGCTTGAGGTGGTCGGTGGGCGCCACGACCGTGATGCGGTCGATCTCGTGCCGCGCGCGCAGCTCGGCTGCCAGGCGCAGCGCGAACGTCGTCTTGCCGGCGCCGGGCGTCGCTGCGGCGAGGAAGTCGCGCGGCATGGCCTCGAGGTAGCGGTCGAGCGCTTCGGCCTGCCAGGCGCGCAGCTTGCTCGCGGTGCCCCAGGCGGCGCGCTCGGGGAACGAGGGTGAGAGGTGCTCGGCGGCCGACGTGCCGGGCAGGTGTCCGGGTGGGGTCGCTGTGCTCACTCGACGAGAATCTACCGGCATCCGGTGACACGCTCCGAATCCGCTGCGCGCATGCGAGCGCGCTGCGCCCGGGGGCTCGTGTGGACGGCAGAATGGGACGCATGGTCACCCAGCAGCATCCGTGGTCGCGGTACGTGGCGATCGGCGATTCCTTCACCGAGGGCATCGGCGATCCGGAGCCGGGCGTGCCCGGTGGGCACCGCGGCTGGGCCGACCGCGTGGCGGAGGTGCTCGCGCGCGGCAGCGACGACTTCGCCTACGCGAACCTCGCCATCCGGGGCCGGCTGATCCAGCAGATCATCGACGAGCAGGTCGAGCCGGCCCTCGCGCTCCGCCCCGACCTGATCACCATCTCGGCGGGCGGCAACGACGTGATCCGCCCCGGCACCGACCCCGACGAGATCTCGAGCCGCTTCGAGTACGCCATCCAGCGGCTCAGCCGCGATCGCGCGACGATCGTGCTGTTCACGGGCGTCGATGTGGGCTTCTCGCCGGTCTTCCGGGGCATCCGCGGCAAGGTCGCGATCTACAACGAGAACCTGCGCTCGATCGCGGCCGCCCACGACTGCATCGTGGCCGACCAGTGGGCGCTGCACGAGATCCAGGACCAGCGCATGTGGGCGCCCGACCGCCTGCACCTGAACGAGCTCGGCCACCACACGGTCGCGCGCATGGTGCTCGAGGCGCTGAACGTCGAGAACGACCTGGAGCCCATGCAGCCCGAGCCGCTCGAACTGCGGCGCTGGCGGCAGGCGCGCGTCGAGGACCTCCAGTGGGCGCGCGAGTACCTCGTGCCGTGGGTGGTCCGCCGCATCCGCCACCAGTCGTCGGGCGACCTGGTCAGGGCGAAGCGTCCCGAGGCCGGTCCCTACTCCGCCGACCCCGCCGGTTCGAGGACGCGCGCCGACGACTGAGGGTCGAGCCCACCGGGGTTCGACAGGCGCCACCAGGTGCCCGGGTCCTCGAGGTCGCCGTCGAGCGTGAGGGGCACCTCGACGACCTCGTCGCCGGCGACCACGGTGATGCTGCCCGCGTCCGCGCCGTCGGCGGCGAGGGCGAGCGGCCGCGCGTCGACCTCGACGGTGATCGGGGTGTCGCTCCAGACCAGCACGGATGCCTCGCCGTCGGCGCGCGCCACGGCCCGGTCGCCCCACGCCGTGGCGTAGGACGCGAACTCGTCGCCCGCGTCGATCACGTCGACCTCGTGGAAGCCCGCGGCGGTCGTGTCGAGCAGCCCGGCGATCTCCTCGTTCAGCTCGGGGTGCGTGTCGGCGCCGAGCGCGACGCCCACGAGCGTGACCGTGCGCGAGCCGACCTCGTAATCGCCCGAGAACAGCAGGCAGGCGCCGGCCTCGACGGTCGTGCCGGTCTTGATGCCGTCGACGCCGTGCGTGCCGAGCAGTTCGTTCGTGTTCTCGATGAGGCCGACGGCGGGCAGTTCGGACTGCTCCTGCGCCACGATCTGCGCGAGCGCCGGACTCTGCAGGGCCAGGCGGCCCAGCTCGACGAGGTCGCGCGGGGTGCTGCGGGAGTCGGGCGAGAGCCCGCTCGTGTCGACCACCACCGTGTCGTGCAGGCCGTTCGCGTCGAGCCAGTCGCGTGCCGCGTCGAGGTACGCCTGCTCGGAGCCGTACGCCCAGATGGCGAGCGACTTGGCGTAGTTGTTCGCCGACGGCAGCATGACCGCCTCGAGGCTCTGCCGCTGGCTGAGCGTCGACCCCTCGTAGACCGGGGCGTTCGACCCGTTCTCGGCGATGGTCTGCCAGTAGATCTGCACGTCGGCCGCGGTGTACGAGATGGCGGGCCCCTGTTCGTCGGCGCCGAGCGGCCTGGCGTCGAGCACGACGAGCGCGGTGACCACCTTCGTGATGCTCGCGATCGGCACGGACTCGTCGGCGTCGGATGCCGCGAGCAGTTCGTCGTCGTCGAGCTCGCCGATCGCGTAGGCGGCGACCTCGGGGGCGTCGAGCTCGACCGCGGGCGCGGCGGCGACCTCGGGCACCGACACGGTCGCGGCGACCTCCGGCACCTCGGCGTTCAGCGCGTCGGCGGTGTAGACGCCCCCGGCGGTGACCGCGGCGACGAACAGGGCGAGCACGCCGAACACGACGATGCGCCTGCGACGGTAGACGCGTCGGGACGGACGTGGGGACTGCGGCACCGCGTCAGCCTAGCCGGGTCGCCCCGGCGTCCGGCGCAGCGGTGGAGAGCGCGTAGAGCGCCACCGCGCCCGCGGCGGCGACGTTGAGGAGTCCACGCCGTGCGCCATGGGGATCGTCACGACCCGGTCGGCCGCGTGCACCGCGTGCCGGCTGAGCCCGTCGCCCTCGGCGCCGAGCAGGATCGCGACCCGCTCGGGGCGGTCGCCCGCGTACTCGCGCAGCCCGGTCGCGTCGTCGGCGAGGGCGAGGGCGGCGATGTCGAATCCGGCGGCGTGCAGCACCTCGCGCGTCGCATCCCACTCCCCGACCCGGGTCCAGGGCACCTGGAACACGGTGCCCATGCTCACGCGCACGCTGCGCCGGTACAGCGGGTCGGCGCACCGCGGGGTCACGAGCACGGCGTCGGCGCCGAGGCCCGCCACGCTGCGGAACACCGCGCCGACGTTGGTGTGGTCGACGATGTCCTCGAGCACGACGACGGTGCGGGCATCCGCCAGCAGTTCGGCGGGGTCGGCGAGGGCCGGGCGGTGCATGGCCGCCAGGGCGCCGCGGTGCACGCGGTAGCCGGTGACCTGCTCGACCAGTGCGGGCGTGGCGACGAGCACGTCGACGTCGAGCGGTGCGAGCACGGGTTCGAGGTCGGGCAGCCACTTCGGCTCGAGCAGCACCGAACGGGGCCGGTGGCCCGCGGCGATCGCACGGCGGATGACCTTGGCCGACTCGGCGATGTAGAGCCCTTCGGCCGGTTCGCGCACCGACCGCAGCGCCACGTCGGTGAGGTCGGTGTAGTCGGCGAGCAGCGGATGCCCCGGGTCGGCGACCTCCTGCACGCGCATGCCGCACCCCTTTCGTCGACTCCAGCCTGCCAGTCGCGGAAACATTCCCGAAAACTCGTTCTGTCTAGACTGCGAGCATGGAGTGCGAGCGAGCATGAGTGCCGCGGTGGGGACGCACGGCGTGCGCGACGCGGGGCTCGACGAGGCCCTCGCGCTGCTGCGCGATGCCCGCATCGGCGTGCTCACCGGGGCGGGCGTGAGCACCGACTCGGGCATCCCCGACTACCGGGGCGAGGGCGCGCCGGTGCGCAACCCGATGACCTTCAGCGCGTTCCAGTCGTCGGAGCTCGCGCGCAAGCGCTACTGGGCCGGCAGCCACCTCGGCTGGCGCAGCTTCGGCACCGCGACCCCGAACGCCGGGCACGGGGCGCTCGTCGACCTCGAGCTCGCCGGGCACGTGACCGGCGTCATCACCCAGAACGTCGACGGGCTGCACCACCGTGCGGGAAGTCGCCACGTGGTCGACCTGCACGGCAGCATGGACCGCGTCGTCTGCCTCGACTGCGGCCAGCAGTACTCGCGCTTCGCCATCGCCGACCGCCTCGACGAGCTGAACCCGGCCTTCGCCAGACCCGGTGCGGTGCGCCTGGCGCCCGACGGGGACGTCGAGGTCGAGGACGTCGAGGCGATCGTCATCCCCGAGTGCGAGGTCTGCGGCGGCACCCTCAAGCCCGACGTGGTGTTCTTCGGCGAGTTCGTGCCGACCGACGTGTTCCAAGCCGCCGCATCGATCGTGCGCAGCTCGGACGTGCTGCTCGTGGCGGGCTCCTCGCTCGTCGTGAACTCGGGCATGCGCCTGCTCGAGCAGGCGCGTCGCGCGCGCATGCCGATCATCGTGATCAACCGCGGCATCACGAAGGGCGACAGCCGCGCGACCGTGAAGCTCGACGCGGGCACGACCGAGACGCTGACCGGCATCGCCCGGCACCTGCTCGGCGACTGAGCGCGGCCGCCCTCAGCGGCCCGCGACGCGCCTGCCCGAGGAGCGCCGCCCGGCCGAGCGGCCGCCGCCGAGCCCGATCGCAGCGAGCGACCCCGTGGTCGGCGCCGAGCGCGCGCGCCGGCGACGGCCTCCGCCGACGACCTCCCCCATGAGGTCGAGCAGTCGTGCGGCCGACCGGTCCCACCCGTACGCCTCGGCACGCGCGAGGGCGGCGGCGGACCGGCGCTCCCACTCCCCCGGCGCGTCGAGCGCGAGCACCTGCGCCGCGAGCCCGTCGGGGTCGTCGGGTGCGAAGAAGCGGGCGGCGTCGCCGCCGATCTCGCGGAAGATCGGGATGTCGCTGACCACGACGGGAGTTCCGAGCCGCATCGCCTCGACCAGCGGGATGCCGAAGCCCTCGGCGTTGGAGGCGTGCACGAGCGCCGTCGCTCCGGCGAGGAGCTCGCCGTACTCGGCGTCGCCCACGCCGTCGTGGAAGACCAGTCGCGCCTGGGGCGCGAGCGCGGTGAGGCGGCGGCGCTCGGCGTCCGTGACGCGGCTGAGCAGGTGCAGCTCGTGGTCGGGCAGCCGCGCGGCGGCGCGCACGAGCGTGTCCACGCCCTTGTACGGCATGAACGACCCCATGTAGACGAGCCGTCCCCGGGTGGGCGCGCGCCTGGGCTGCTCGACCTGGACGAGCGCATCGGCGGCGTTCGGCACGACCGCGACGGGCCGCTCGGTCAGGTCGTGCTCGGCGATCAGCGAGGCGGTCGTGTCGGACACGGTCACGACGGCATCGGCGCGATTCAGGAGCATCCGCTGCGGCCACCAGGCGAGGTGGTACAGGCGCCAGAGGACGCGCACGAACGCCGGCAGGTCGCGCGGCGGGGTGGGGTGCTCGTAGTAGATGAGGTCGTGCAGCGTGAGCAGCAGGCGGTAGCGGCGCCCCCAGGAGCCCATGGTCTGCATGGGCGAGAACACGACGTCGGGCTGCATGCGGTTGATCGTGCGGGCGATGAAGGGCTCGAGCACGCTCGTCGGCGAGCCGACGACGACCCACGGCAGGTCGGGCAGCAGGTCGAGCTGCCGGCGGTCGCTGATCAGCATGGTCACCGGGTGCAGCTTCGCGAGCTCGGTGACGATGCCCGCCGTGTACCGGCTGATGCCGTCGTGCCGGCCGATGCGGGTGTACCGGCAGTCGACGACGACCCTCACGCGGCGTCCCCGCGGGCCGTGCGCGCGTCGAGCCCGGCGAGGAAGGCGCGGATGTAGCCGGCCGCCGCGCCGGGGGTCTCGTAGTGGATGAGGTGGCCGACGCCGTCGATCACGCGCAGGCGCGAGTCGGCCAGCTGCGCGGCGAGCCGGTGCTGCGCCTCGACCGGGGTGATGTCGTCGCGCTCGGCGGCGACGAGCAGCACGGGCACCTCGATGCCGTCGGCGAAGTCGGAGACGTCGTGCTCGACGCTCGCGCGGAACGCCTCGAGCAGCATGTCGCGGTCGTGGAACACCGAGAAGTAGCGGTCGTGCTGGCCGTGGATGAACCGGCGCAGCCCGCGGTCGCGCGTCTTCGCCATGCTGACGCTCATCACGCGCACGATCGCGCGGTTGCGCAGCAGCGCGTAGCCCATGCCGCGGGGCAGCAGCGCGGCGAGCCGGTAGTAGGCGATCGCGCCCTTGGTCAGCATGGCGCGGGGCCCCTCGAGGGCGGGAGCGGCGATGGGGTTCACGAGCACGACGGCGGATGCCTCGAGGCCCCCGCGACCGCGGCGGAAACCACGATCGAGCCGAACGAGTGCCCGAGCACCACCGGCGGCTCGGCCAGGTCGAGGTGGGCGACGAACGCGCGCAACCACTGGGAGTAGCCGTCGATGTCGTGCCGCACCGGCAGCGGACCCGACGCGCCGAACCCCGGCAGGTCGGGGGCGAGGATGCGCACGCCGTCGAGCTGCGCCACGACCGGCTCGAGTCCGTGGTGGTCGCCGCGGAAGCCGTGCACGAGCACCAGCGTGCGGTCGGCGTGCGGGTCGCCGTAGTCCCACCAGCGCATCCGGGACCCGCCGATGGTGGCGGTGCGGCGCCGGACCGGGATACGCCGGAGCCCGGCGGCGTACGGCGAGTCGACGATCATCGCACCCAGTGTAGGCGGGCGCGGGCGGGGGTCCGGACGGGCGCCACTCCGCTGTGGGTACCGGTCGATGTGGGCGCCCGCTCGTAGGGTGACGAACGTGGAGACCCTGCGACGCACCTGGACCGACCGACTCGCCGTGTTCGACCTGGAGACGACGGGCGTCGATCCCGACACGTGCCGCATCGTCACGGCGCACCTCGGGGTGCTCGACGGCGAGGGGCACGTGATCGGCGCGCACGACTGGCTGCTCGATCCCGGCGTGGAGATCCCCGCTGAGGCGTCCGCGATCCACGGCGTCACGACGGCGCGTGCGCGGGCCGAGGGCATGCGCGCGCACGAGGGCGTCGCGCAGCTCGTCGACGCGATCGCCCACCTGCTCTCGACCGGCGTGCCGCTCGTGGCGTACAACGCCGCCTACGACCTCACCGTGCTCGACCGCGAGGCCCGCCGGTACGCGGTGCCGCCGCTCGACGCTCCGGCCCCCGTGATCGACCCGTACGTCATCGACAAGGCGCTCGACCGCTACCGTCGCGGCAAGCGCACGCTCTCGGTCACCGCGGCGCACTACGGCGTCGACCTCGACGCCGCGCACGAGGCATCCGCCGACGCCATCGCCGCGGGCCGCGTCGCCCTCGCGCTCGCCGGGGCGTTCCCCGAGCTGCTCGCCGTCGAGCTGCCCGAGCTGCACGCGCGTCAGGTCGGGTGGGCGCGCGACCAGGCCGCCAGCTACCAGGCGTGGCGTCGCGCGAACGGCAGCCCCGAGTTCACGACGTCGGGCGCCTGGCCGCTCCGCTGAGCCGCCACCGGACCGCCAAGCGCGCCGGTCGCCCGTTTCCGGGCATGCCGAAGGGCCGGGCGGTCGAGACCGCCCGGCCCTTCGCGGCGTGACTACTTGCCGAAGTTCTTGAAGCGCTGGTTGAACTTCTCGACGCGGCCGGCCGAGTCGAGGATGCGCTGCTTGCCCGTGTAGAACGGGTGCGAGGCCGAGGAGATCTCGACGTCGATGACCGGGTAGGTGTTGCCGTCCTCCCACTCGATCGTCTTGTCGCTCGAGACGGTCGAACGGGTGAGGAACGTCGCACCCGACGAGAGGTCGCGGAAGACCACCGGAGCGTAGTCGGGGTGGATGTCAGTCTTCATCAGTGTTCCTTGCTGGTGGATTGCGGGGATCTGCCGCCGGAACGGCGCAGAAGCGTGTGGGCCCGTCGGGGCCAGCTATCGATCTTAGCAGATTCGGGCCGGATGCCCGTCACTCGGCGCGCGCGAAGTAGCGCCCGTCGCGCTCCTCGAGCGTGATGTCCATGCCGAACGCGCGCGAGAGGTGCTCCCCCGTGAGGGTCTCCTCGAGCGGCCCGGCCTGCACGACGCCGCCGTCGGCGAGGAGCATGGCGTGGGTGAACCCGTTCGGGATCTCCTCGACGTGGTGGGTGACCATGACGATCGCCGGGGCGGCCGTCGAGCTCGCGTACCCGCCGAGCAGGTGCACGAGCTCCTCGCGGGCACCCAGGTCGAGGCTCGCGGCGGGCTCGTCGAGCAGCAGCAGTTCGGGATCGGTCATGACCGAGCGGGCGATCTGCACGCGCTTCTGCTCGCCGTCGCTCAGGCTGCCGAAGCGGCGGTCGGCGAGCTCGTCGAGCTTCCACTCCGACAGCACGCGCTGCGCGCGGCGGGTGTCGATGTCCTCGTACTCCTCGTTCCAGCGGCCGGTGACCGAGTACGCCGCGGTGAGCACGACGTCGAGCACCGTCTCGTTCTTGGGCACCTTGCGGGCCATCGCCGTGGAGGCGAAGCCGATCATGGGGCGCAGCTCGAACACGTCGACCTTGCCGAGCTGCTCCTGGAGGATCTCCGCGGTGCCCGACGAGGGGTGCATGGCGGCTGCGGCGATCTGCAGCAGCGTGGTCTTCCCGGCGCCGTTCGGGCCGAGGACGACCCACCGCTGGTCCGACTCCACCGTCCAGTCCACGCCGTCGAGGATGGTGTTGCCGTCTCGGACGACCGAGACGTCGGTGAGCTGGAGCACGGTGGTCGCCATGCCTCAATGCTATCCATCCCGCGCGGGTGGTCCGTGCCGCCGGGAGGGGTCGGTGGATGCCCGGGTCAGCCGGATGCGGCCAGCACCTCGGCGTAGATCTCGCGGGTGCGATCCGCGATGGCGGCCCAGTCGAACTGGCGCTCGGCACGCTCTCGCCCGGCGCGACCGTACTCCGCGGCGCGGGCCGGGTCGTCGACCACCTCGGTCAGCGTCGCGGCGAGGTCGGCGACGAACCGGTCGGGGTCGACCGGGGTGCCCGTGCCGTCCTGCACCTGCTCGATCGGCACGAGCCGACCGGTGACCCCGTCGTCGACGACCTCGGGGATGCCCCCGGTGGCCGTGCCGACGACCGCGATGCCGCAGGCCATGGCCTCGAGGTTCACGATGCCGAGCGGCTCGTACACCGATGGGCACACGAACGTCGTGCCCGCGCTCAGCACCGCGGAGAGTTCGGGCTGCGGCAGCAGCCGCTCGATCCAGACCACGCCGTCGCGCTCGGCGCGGAGCTCCTCGACGAGCCCGGTGACCTCCGCCATGATCTCGGGCGTGTCGGGCGCGCCGGCGCAGAGCACGAGCTGCACGTCGGCGGGCAGCGCCCGCGCCGCGCGGAGCAGGTACGGCAGGCCCTTCTGCCGCGTGATGCGCCCGACGAACACGACCGAGCGGCGGTCGGGGTCGATGCCGAGCGCACGCACGGCGTCGGGATCGTCGCGCGGCGTCCAGCGCTCGAGGTCGATGCCGTTGTAGACGACGCGCACGTCGGCGGGGTCGAGCGCCGGGTAGCTGCGCAGGATGTCGCGCCGCATCCCCTCGCTCACCGCGATCACCGCGTCGGCGGACTCGAAGGCCGTGCGCTCCGCCCAGCTCGAGACGCGGTAGCCGCCGCCCAGCTGCTCGGCCTTCCAGGGCCGGAGCGGCTCGAGGCTGTGCGCGGTGACGACGTGCGGGGCACCGTGCAGCAGCTTCGCGAGGTGCCCGGCGGAGTTCGCGTACCAGGTGTGGGAGTGCACGACGTCGGCCTCACCGGCATCCTGCGCCATCGCCAGGTCGACGCCGAGCGTGCTGATCGCCGGGTTGGCCCGCTCGAGCCCGCCCGGTACCGCGTACGCCACGGTGTCGGGTTCGTCGCGGGGTGCGCCGAAGCACCGCACGGTCACGTCGATGTCGCGCCGCAGGGCTCGCACGAGCTCGGCGACGTGCACGCCGGCGCCCCCGTAGACCTCCGGCGGATACTCACGAGTCATCAGGTCCACGCGCATGTCGCCAACCTAGCGCAGTCGCATTGCGACATCCGTCGTCAAACCCCTACGGTTCGGGCGACGACCTGACTACGCTGGGGCCATGACCCCGCGCAAGATCTTCGGCATCGTTCTCGCAGGCGGCGAGGAAGCGGCTCATGCCGCTCACGGAGGATCGGGCCAAGCCCGCGGTGCCGTTCGGCGGCCAGTACCGGCTCATCGACTTCGCGCTGTCGAACCTCATCAACTCGGGTCTCACCCAGATCGTCGTGCTGACCCAGTACAAGTCGCACAGCCTCGACCGCCACGTCTCCCAGACCTGGCGCCTGAGCGGTCTCCTCAACTCGTACGTGGCGTCCGTGCCCGCGCAGCAGCGGCTCGGCAAGCGGTGGTTCTCCGGCTCGGCGGATGCGATCCTGCAGAGCCTCAACCTCATCCACGACGAGAACCCCGACATCATCGTCGTGGTCGGCGCCGACCACGTCTACCGCATGGACTTCCGCCAGATGATCGACGCGCACATCGAGTCGGGGCTCGACGCGACGGTCGCGGCCATCCGCCAGCCGATCTCGCTCGCCGACCAGTTCGGCGTCATCGAGGTCGACGACGCGCACCCCGGGCGCATCAACCGGTTCCTCGAGAAGCCGAAGGACCCGCAGGGCCTGCCCGACGCCCCGCACGAGGTGCTCGCCTCGATGGGCAACTACGTCTTCAACGCCGACGCCCTCATCGACGCGGTGCTGCGCGACGGCGAGCTCACCGACTCGAACCACGACATGGGCGGCGACATCGTGCCGGCGTTCGTCTCGCAGGGTCGCGCCGGCGTCTACGACCTGCGCGGCAACTCGGTGCCCGGCTCGACCGACCGCGACCGCTACTACTGGCGCGACGTCGGGACGATCGACTCGTTCTTCGAGGCGCACCAGGACCTCATCTCGGTGCTGCCGGTGTTCAACCTGTACAACCGCGAGTGGCCGATCTTCAGCCAGCAGCTCA
Organism: Agromyces mangrovi; assembly: GCF_030296695.1. Taxonomy (NCBI): domain Bacteria; kingdom Bacillati; phylum Actinomycetota; class Actinomycetes; order Micrococcales; family Microbacteriaceae; genus Agromyces; species Agromyces mangrovi (ex Wang et al. 2018). The sequence continues at coordinate 3,462,114 of NZ_AP027737.1, forward strand.
ACTCGCCGCCGGCGAAGTTCACCCGCGACGCGCGCGGCACGCTCGGCACGATGATCGACTCGATCGTCTCGCTCGGCTCGGTCATCTCGGGCGCGCACGTCGAGCGCAGCGTGCTCGGGCCGTGGGCGACCGTCGGCTCGGGCGCCCACGTGGCCGACTCGATCGTGTTCGACCGTGCGAGCATCGAGGCCGGTGCGACCGTGCGTCGCGCCATCCTCGACAAGGACGTGGTCGTCGAGGCCGGCGCGCAGGTGGGCGTCGAGCCCGAGCTCGACCGCTCACGCGGGTTCATCGTGACCCCGAGCGGCATCACCGTCGTCGGCAAGGGCTCGCGCGTCAGGCGAGCGGGCTGACGTGACCGACGGCACCGAGCGGCGCGCGGGCGCCGCGTTCGTCGTCGTGCTCGACGCCGACTCGACGCTGCTCGTCGACGAGGCGATCGAGCTGATCGCGGATGCCGCGGGCACGCGCGCGCACGTCGCCGACGTGACCGAGCGGGCCATGCGCGGCGAGCTCGACTTCGCGGCGAGCCTGCGCGAACGGGTCGCGACGCTCGCCGGCCTGCCCGTCGCAGCGCTCGACGAGGTGCGCACGCGGGTCGAGGTCACCCGGGGCGCGCAGGAGCTCGTCGACCGCGTGCACGAGCGCGGCGGACGCGTCGGCGTGGTCTCGGGCGGGTTCCACGAGCTGCTCGACCCGATCGCCGAGCGGCTCGGGCTCGACCACTGCCGGGCGAACCGGCTCGAGGTGCAGGACGGCGTGCTCACGGGCCGCGTGACGGGCGACATCGTCGACGCGGCCGCGAAGGAGCGGGCGCTGCACGAGTGGACGGCTGCGGCCGGCCTCGACGCGTCGCGCGCGATCGCGGTCGGCGACGGCGCGAACGACCTGCAGATGCTCGGCGCCGCGGCGCTCGGCGTCGCGTTCCGCGCGAAGCCGGTCGTGCGCGCGCGGGCCGACGTCGCGATCGACGAGGCGGACCTCTCGACGGTGCTCGCGCTGCTCGGCCTGCGCGGCTGAACCCGAGCGGATGCCGGTGGGCGCGCGTGGCCTCAGGGGCATCCGCTCGCCCTCACCGCATGGGTCGCGCCGGGGTCAGTGCCCCATGCCGAGGCCGCCGTCGACCGGGATGACCGCGCCGGACACGTAGCCGGCGTCGTCGCTCGCGACCCAGGAGACCACGCGCGCGACCTCGTCGGGCGTCGCGAACCGGCCCGCGGGGATGTTCGCCTTGTACTGCGCCTGCTGCTCCTCGGGGAGCGCGGCGGTCATGTCGGTCTCGATGAACCCGGGCGCGACGACGTTGGCGGTGATGCCGCGGCCGCCGAGCTCGCGCGTGACCGAGCGGGCGAAGCCGACGAGCGCCGACTTCGACGAGGCGTAGTTCACCTGGCCGGCCGAACCGTACAGGCCGACGACGCTCGAGATGAGCACGATGCGGCCGTAGCGGCCCTTGAGCATGCCCTTCGACGCGCGCTTGACGACGCGGAAGGTGCCGGTGAGGTTGGTGTCGACGACGCTCGTGAAGTCGTCCTCGCTCATGCGCATGAGCAGCATGTCGCGCGTGACGCCCGCGTTCGCGACGAGCACCTCGACCGGCCCGAGCTGCTGCTCGACCTCGGTGAAGGCGGCGTCGACGGAGGCCTGGTCGGTGACGTCGGCGCGCACGGTGAGCGTGCCCTCGGGGCCCTCGCCCGAGCGGGCGGTCACGGCGACGCGGTGCCCCAGCTCGACGAAGCGCTGGGCGATGGCGTAGCCGATGCCCCGGTTGCCTCCGGTCACGAGTACGGTGCGGCTGTCGGTCATGGTTCTCCGTTCCTCGGGTGCGGGCCGCGTCTCAGCATAGGGCGTCACCCATGCGCTCCGACGGACGTACCCTTGAGGGAGGGGCTCTCGCCCCGCACATCATGATGAAGCATCCGCAATCGGTCACCGCGCTCCCCCAGTCTCCCGACGACGAGCGGCGATCGCGCATGCGCAAGTACACGATCGCCATGTCGATCCGCGTCGTCTGCGTCGTGTGCATGATCTGGGCCGAGGGCTGGTGGCTCGCGGTCTGCGCCGCCGGCGCGATCTTCCTGCCCTACGTCGCGGTCGTGCTCGCGAACGTGAACATGTCGCGGCCGGGTGCCGTGGAGCGGCCCGGCGCGATCCTGCCGACGGCGCCGCGCGAGCGGACGGACGAGACGCCGTGATCGGACTGGACGCCCCCGCGGACGTGCAGACCTGCTCGAGGGCCGGATGCCGCGAGCACGCGACGCACCGCATCGACTGGCGCAATCCGCGCATCCACGCCGAGGATCGGCGGAAGACGTGGCTCGCCTGCGACGAGCACGTCGGTTTCCTGCGCGACTTCCTCGCCGCGCGCGACTTCCCGCTCGAGGTCTCCCCGCTCGAGGACGCTCGCGTGCCTGACGACGCTCCGCTGCCCGACGACGACACGACGGCGGAGACGCGGTGAGCGACTGGGGGTTCCTGCTCAGCAGGCGCTGGGCGGGGTACCTGGCACTGACGGTCGTGTTCGCGATCGTCTGCTGCTGCCTGGGCGCGTGGCAGCTCGCGCGACGCGCCGAGGCGCTGACCGAGGTCTCGCGGATCGACGCGAACTACGACGCCGAGCCCGTCGCGATCGACGAGGCGCTGCCCGAGCCGGGCGAGTTCGACGAGGACCTCAAGTGGCTGCCCGTGGCGGTGAGCGGCGAGTGGATGCCCGAGGAGGAGGTGCTCGTGCGCAACCGGCCCTACTCCGGCGCGACCGGGTACGAGGTGATCACGCCGTTCCGTCTCGACGACGGCACCGTGTTCATGATCGACCGCGGCTGGGTGAGCGCGCCGGTCGACGGCACCGCGGTCGACGTGCCCCCGTTCCCGACGGCCGGGTCGAGGTCGCCGCTCGGCTGAAGGCCGGCGAGGACGTCATCGCCGGGCGCAGCTCGACCGACGAGCTGCTCGCGACCATCGACCTCGACGAGCTCGCCGATCGCGTCGACGCGCCCGCGTACACGGGCGCGTACGGACTGCTCGTGCAGTCGGGCGCAGAGGCGAACGAACCGCCGCTGCCCGCGACCCGCCCGGTGCGCGACGAAGGCCCGCACCTGTCGTACGCGTTCCAGTGGTTCGTGTTCGCGCTCATGGCGTTCATCGGCCTCGGCTGGGCGGCGCGCCAGGAGCGGCGCGCGCTCACCCTCGACGACGACGAGGCCGAGACGCCCGAACCCCAGCCCCGTCCGCGGCGCCGCGCGCCCAGCGACGACGAGGTCGAGGACGGCATCCTCGACGGCACGCGCTGACGGGCGGAGCGTCGCCCCGGGGCATCCGCCCGGCCTCGCCTATGCCAGCTCGATGAGCTCCTGGTACTCGGCGCTCCAGTGGTCCTCCACGCCGTCGGGCATGACGAGCACGCGCTCGGGGTTCAGGGCCTCGACCGCGCCCGGGTCGTGGCTCACGAGCACGACCGCGCCCTCGTAGTGCGCGAGCGCGTCGAGGATCTCGGCGCGGCTGGCCGGGTCGAGGTTGTTCGTCGGCTCGTCGAGCAGCAGCACGTTCGCGCCCGACACGACGATCATCGCCAGCGCGAGGCGCGTCTTCTCGCCGCCCGACAGCACCCCGGCGGGCTTGTGCACGTCGTCGCCCGTGAACAGGAACGAGCCGAGCACCTTGCGCGCCTCGGTCTCGGTGAGGTTCGGCGATGACGACACCATGTTCTGCAGCACCGTGCGGGCCACGTCGATGGTCTCGTGCTCCTGCGCGTAGTAGCCGATGCGCAGCCCGTGCCCCGGCTCGATGCCGCCCGTGTCGGGCGCGTCGACGCCGCCCAGGATGCGCAGCAGCGTCGTCTTGCCTGCGCCGTTCAGGCCGATCACGACGACCTTCGAGCCGCGGTCGATCGCGAGGTCGACGGCGGTGAAGATCTCGAGCGAGCCGTAGCTCTTCGACAGGTCGCTCGCGGACAGCGGCGTGCGCCCGCACGCGGCGGGGGTCGGGAAGCGGAGCTTCGCCACGCGGTCGGCCTGGCGTACCTCCTCGAGCCCGGAGAGGAGCTTCTCGGCGCGCGCGACCATCTGGTGGGCGGCGGCCGCTTTGGTGGCCTTCGCCCCGAACTTCGCGGCCTGCTGGCGCAGCGCGTCGGCCTTCTTCTCGGCGTTGACGCGCTCCTTCTTGCGGCGCTCCTCGTCGGCCACGCGCTGGCGCTGGTAGTGCTTCCAGCCCATGTTGTAGATGTCGATGACCGAGCGGTTGGCGTCGAGGTAGAAGACGCGGTTGACCGTCTCGCCGACGAGCTCGACGTCGTGGCTGATCACGATGACGCCGCCGCGGTACGACTTCAGGAACTCGCGCAGCCAGATCACCGAGTCGGCGTCGAGGTGGTTCGTCGGTTCGTCGAGGATCATCGTCTGGGCGTCGGAGAACAGGATGCGCGCGAGCTCGATGCGGCGGCGCTGGCCGCCCGAGAGCGTCTTCAGCGGCTGGTCGAGGATGCGGTCGGGCAGGTTCAGGTTCGACGCGATCGACGCCGCCTCGGCCTCGGCCGCGTACCCGCCGAGCGCGGTGAAGCGGTCGGTGAGATTCGCGTACCGGCGCATGGCCTTCTCTGCCACGGCCGGGTCCTCGCTGCCCATGGCCTCGGACGCCCGGTGCAGGTCGATCACGAGCGAACCGAGTCCGCGCGCGTCGAGGATGCGCGTGCGCGCGAGCTGCTCGGGGTCGCCCGAGCGGGGGTCCTGGGGCAGGTAACCGATCTCGCCGGAACGGTCGACGCGTCCGTCGGTCGGCAGGGTCTCCCCGCGAGCACCTTGGTCAGGGTGGTCTTGCCGGCGCCGTTGCGCCCGACGAGGCCGATCTTGTCGCCGTCGGCCACGCGGAAGTTCACGTGCTCCATGAGCACGCGCGCACCGACGCGGATCTCGAGATCGTGGACGGCGAGCACGTTGGAACCCTTCGTGAGGTGGTGTGAGGCGGGGATGCGAGCGGCGACGGCGCAGCGGCCCAGTCTACGCGGTCGCGGCGGGGTCGCCGCGCGGGGTGCCCGCCGCGTCGGCGGGTCGCGGAAGAATCGGGGCATGGCCTCCTCACGTGCCGAGCGTGCCCTCGTGGCGGCGCGTGCGCGCGCGCACGGCCTCGCGGTACCCCTGGCGACGCCCCGCGAGGTGGTCGAGCGGCTCTGCTGCGTGCAGGCCCAGGACCTGCCGGCGGCGAAGTGGGCGATCGGGGCGAGGGCGAGCGGATGCCTCGAGGCCGACGTCGACCGCGCCCTCGACGACGGCGCCGTTGTGCGCACCTGGACCATGCGCGGCACGCTGCACCTCGTGCTCCCGGAGGACGTGCGCTGGCTGCTCGGCCTCACCGCCGAGCGCATGCGACGCGCCTCCGCGCGGCGGCGGGAGGAACTCGGGCTGACCGACGGCGACGCGGGTCGTGCTGCCGACGCCGCTGCAGCAGCGCTCGGCGGCGGGCGCTCGCTCGACCGCGCCGGGCTGTTGGAGGCCTGGAACCGCGCCGGAATCGATACGTCCGGCCAGCGGGGCTACCACCTCATCTCCCTGCTCGCGATCGACGGGCTGCTCGTGCAGGGTCCGGCCGACGGCCGCGCGCAGCGGTTCGTGCTGCTCGACGAGTGGGCGCCGCAGCAGCGTTCCTACGAGGGCGACGAGGCGCTCGCCGAGCTCGTGCGTCGCTACCTGCGCGGCCACGGGCCGGCGGGCGAACGCGACCTCGCATGGTGGGCCGGGCTGCCGGTCGGAGCGGTGCGTCGCGGCATCGCGGAGCTGGGCGACGCGATCGAGCGGGACGCCGACGACCGCCTCGCGCTCGCCGATGCGCCCGCCGCGGCGCCCGGGCCGCTCCCCCACGCCGCGCTCCCCGCGTTCGACGAGTACTACCTGGGCTACGCCGACCGCGACGCGATCGCCGCGCCCGGCACGTTCGAGCGCATCGTGCCCGGCGGCAACGGCGTGTTCCGCCCGGTGGTCGTCGCGTCCGGTCGGGTGTCGGGCACGTGGCGCGCGGCCCGCACGCGCGGGCGCGCGGACGTCGACATCGACGCCTTCCGTACGCTGTCGGGGCGGGAGCGCACCGGCCTCGCGGCATCCGTGCGCCGTTGGGGGCGCTTCACCGGTATCGACGCCGAGCTGCGGGACTCAGCCGGCGTCGACGGCGAGTGACCGCCGCAGCGTGAGCACGCGCGCGACCGACTCGTCGAGCGAGTCCTGGTCGATGCGTCCCGACTCGACCGCGGCGGCGATGCCGGCGATCAGCGCATCGACGTCCACGCCGACGGTGGACGGGTCGGCGGGCAGCACGTAGAGCAGCAGGTCCTGCCCGGCCTCGAGGGCGCGCACGGCGTTCTCGACCGGGTCGGCGAACTCCGCGTCGCCCGAGCGCTGGAGCATGAGCATGTCGTCGGTGATCGCGACCCCGTCGAAGCCCAGGTCGTCGCGGAGCACGTCGATCCATTCGGCCGACATGGTCGCGGGCGCGTCATCCACGGCGGTGAATCGCAGGTGGCCGAACATCACGAGTTCCGCGCCCGCGTCGATGCCCTCCCGGAACGGCACGGCGTCACGCGCCTCCCAGTCGGCGAATGCCAGATCGGTCTGCGGGATGGAGGTGTGCGAGTCGCCGGGCGCCGCCCCGTGGCCCGGGAAGTGCTTCAGGGTGCTGTACACGCGCCCCTGCTCGGCGCCCACGGCCGCCGCGACGCGCTCGCCGGCCGCGGCCGGGTCGGTGCCGAGCACGCGCGGGTAGATGAACGAGCCGGAGTCGGCCGTCACGTCGGCGACGATGCCGAAGTTCACGCTCACGCCGGCGTCGTCGAGCAGGCCGGCGCGCACGTCGAACGCCTCGGTCGTCGCCTCGACGGGCTGCCCCTTCAGGATGTCGGGGCCGGCCGCGACGTCCCACGGCAGGCGCCGCACGATGCCGCCCTCCTCGTCGATCGCGACGAGGGGCGGCAGGTCGGGGTCGACCTCGAGCCCGTCGGTCAGCGCGCGCAGCGACGCCGGGTCGGCGGGCACGTTGTCGCCCATGAGGATGACGCCGCCCAGGCCGTACTGCTCGATGTCGGCGCGGATCGGCGCCGGGTCCAGCCCCGGGCGATGCAGCATCAGCAGCGACGCGGCCTTCTCCTCGACGCTCATGCCCGCCATCGCCGCCTGCACGTACACCGCGACCGGATCGAAGGGCTCGGGCGTGCTCGCCTCCGCGGGCACCGGACGCGGCTCGGGGGTCGGCGTCGGCGAGGCCTCGGGTGCGGACTGCGCCCCGGAGCATCCGCTCAATGCGACGATCGCGAGGATCGCCGGCGCGACGATGCGGAGCGGGCTCATGGCCGCCGAGTCTAGCCGCCGCACGCGACCGTCGAGCGAATGCGACCGGTCGTCCGAGCGTCTGCGACGCTACGCTGAGAGCAGGCCGCTTGGGGAGGGGGCGATGACGCAGCAGTCGAACGGCTCGGACCGCACACCGATCGATGCCATCGACCGGCGCATCGTCGCGGAGTTGAGCCGGGACGGCCGCCTGTCGGTCCGCACCCTGGCCGAGCGCGTGCACATCTCGCGCACCTCCGCCCACAACCGTGTGCAGTCGCTCGTGCGCCGCGGCGTCATCACCGGGTTCGGCGCGCAGGTCGACCGCAAGGCGATCGGGCTCAACGTCACCGCACTCGTCGTGGTGCGCATCCAGGACGCGCCGTGGGAGCGCATCGCGGAACAGCTCGCGCAACTGCCGTTCGTCGAGAAGGTGCAGGCCGTCTCGGGCGACATCGACATCATGCTCACCGTGAGCGCGCCCGACCACGAGCAGCTCAGCCAGGCGATCCTGCGCGACATCCACGACCTGCCGGGGGTCGTGTCGACCCGGTCGCACCTCGTGCTCTACGAGAGCGACGGGCGGCCCCCGCGCAGTCGCTCGACATCTGGCAGTAGGGGTCGGATGCCCCTGGCGTAGCGCCCGGCCTAGAAGAACTCGTCGGGCGTGCCCGCGGCCCGCTCCACGTCCTTCGTGTCGGCGCCCGCACTGCGGAGCTTCGCCACCGCGACGCGCAGGCCCGACTCCATCTGGGCCGACCACGCGTCCGACTCGCGCGCCGTCGCCTCGGCGGCCCGTGCCCGCTCCTCCGCGACCTCGGCCGCGGCACGTGCGGCGTCGACCTGCTGCATGGAGAGCGACACGGCGTAGTACGCCGCGACCATCGTCGCGATCGGCACGGAGATCACGGCGAGGGCGCTGATCGCCTCGCCGCTCACGTTGAAGGCGATGAGGAGTGCGAACGCGAGGAAGAGCGCCACCACGCCGGCGAGGACGATCACCATGAACCGCAGGTTCGTGGGCCACTCCGGCGCCGAGCGCTTCTTGGGTGCTGCCGCGGACACGTCGTCCTGCTCGGCCTGGTACGCGTCCGCGTCGTCCTCCCGTACCTCGGGCTCGGGCGCGGTGCGACCGGCGATGGTCGGACGGGAAAACTCTGCTGACATGTCTGACTCCCCTCGACGTCACGACAGACGTACTCGACAAGTCTGGTTCTCCCCCGTCCGGGGGTCAAGGCGACGCGCTCGAATGCTCACGAGACGTGCCGCGTGCGGAATGGACGCCGCCGGGCTGTGTGGAAGCCTTCCGGTCGCCCGCCCTGCACGTGCTCACTTGGCGATCAGGTTGAGCCGGGCGTTCAGCGCCGCCACCTGCTCGGCGGGTACGCCGCCCGCTTCCCGGATGAGCTTCTCGACTGTCATCCGGTCCACGATCGCCTGCATCGCGGGCGGGATCTCGACACCCTTCCCCACCTCGCCGCGGCTGGTCGCCACCGCCTCCAGCACGGAGGCGATCACACGGGCGCCGTCCTCCGACCGCTTGATGTCGCCGAGCGAGTCGCGGATGGAGTAGAACCCGGCGGGGCTCGGCAGCTCGGCGTCGTCGAACCAGTTCGCGATGGTCGTGGTCGGTGCGACACTCGCGGCGTGCACCTCCTCGACCTTGCGCAGGGTGATCGTGTCGCTGAGCTCGCCCGACCGGGCGGTCACCTCGTGGGCCCCGGTGAGGGGAACGCGGAAGCGGAAGACACGCGTGCCCGTGACGGTGCCGACCTCGACGCCGTCGACGACCAGCGTGACGCGGTCCTGGTTGGAGTAGACGATGACCTCGGTCACGTCCTCGGCACGCTCCGCACGGCGGCGTCCGGCCACGTGCACGAACGGTTCGGTCGACCAGGCCGCCTTGTACACGTAGAACGCGTCCTTCCTGAGCGTGCGGTCGAAGGACACCAGTCCCTTCTGGTTGCGACCGGCGACGCCGCCCTCGTCGCGACCGGCGGAACCGAAGTCGGCGAGGTTCCAGACGTGGGTGGCCCACAGCCATGGACGTGCCTCGATCATCTCGAGCATGTGTTCGTGGTACCGCGCCTGGTAGCCCTCCGTGTAGTCGCCCTTCTCGGGATCGGGCGACTGGTACCGCGGGTTCGCGTCCGCGCCGTACTCGGCGAGTCCGATCGCGATCCCGGGGTTGGCCGCGTGGAAGTCGTCGAGCCAGGTGTCGTTGTCCTCGACGTCGCCCACGTACCAGCCGAAGTAGAGGTTGTACGACATGACGTCGGGCAGGCCGATCAGCGGATGGTCGGTCTCGAGCAGGAACAGGTTCGCCATCGCCGTGAGGCGGGTGGGGTCCAGCCGGTGGGCGAGGCCGTTCAACTCACGGTGCGCGGCCACGACCTCATCGCCGGAGCCGGCGAGCGTGATCTCGTTCGAGAGTCCCCAGCACACGATGCTCGCGTGGTGCCGGTTCTGCACGATCAGCTCGGTCAGCTGGTCGCGTGCGTTGTCGGTCGCGCCGGGGAGGAACACGGTGATCTGCGGGATCTCGGCCCACACGACGAGACCCGCCTCATCGCACAGGTCGTAGAACAGTTGGTCGTGTTGGTAGTGCGCGAGGCGCACGGTGGTCGCCCCGATCTCGCGCAGCAGCGCGAGGTCCTGCCGCCGCATCTCCTCGGTGATGGCGTTGCCGACGCCGGCGAAGTCCTGGTGTCGGGAGACGCCGCGAAGGGGTACGCCTCACCGTTCAGCAGGAATCCCCGTTCCGGGTCGACGGCGAACTCGCGGCAGCCGAAGCGCAGCTCCACCGCGTCGAGCACCGTGTCCCCGTCGAGCAGTTCGGCGCGCGCGGTGTAGAGGTGCGGGTCGCGCAGGCCGTGCCACCGACGCACGTCCTCGATGCGCACGGAGGCCTGCGCCCGCCCGTCGCGCACGGCGACGGTCGCCCCGCCCTCGCCGTCGATGGTGAACCGCACCGCAGTGGCCGGCGTTACGCCCGCCACACCCGCGTGGAGCGCCACGTCGGCCCGGGTGCCGTGGAGCGTCGGCGTGGCCGACAGGCCCGGACCACCGTGATCGTCGAGTGCGAAGTGGTCGCGTCCGACGCTGATGAGACGCACCTCACGGTAGATGCCGCCGTAGAAGGTGAAGTCCGCCTGCTGCGGGTAGACCCGCTCGTTCGCGGCGTTGTCGACGATCACGAGCAGCGTGCCCGCGCCTGCGCCCGCGACCAGGCCGTCGGTCAGGTCCGCGCGGAACGTCGAGTAGCCGCCGTCGTGCCGTGCGAGCAGACGCCCATCCAGGTAGACCTCCGCTGAGGAGTTCACGCCCGCGAACTCGACCCAGGTCTCGCCGTCGGCGACCTCTGCCTCGATCCTGTGCGCGTACGTGGTTCGGCCGCGGTGGTACTCGCCGCCCGCCTGCCCGTCGACGGCATTCCAGGTGTGCGGCAGCACGACCTGCTCCCCGCCGACGCGACGTCCTGCCAGCTCGCCGTCGTCGGGAGCTCGAACGGCGCGAACGCCCAGCCGTCACGGAGTGACACCACCCGGCGCGGGATGGATGAGTCGGTCTGCGTCATGGGTGTCTCCTTCGACGTGCGGCGCGGGCGCGAGTGCGTGCGCCGCCCCACGCTACGGAGGAGCAGCAACAGGGTGATAGAACTGGAAGCGCACGACCAGAACCGATCCGGCAGCACGTGCGCTGCCAGATGGAATGCCGCTCATGTCGACGGAGACGCAGCCCGCGCACAGCGCAGGCGAATACGCCCAGCTGGTGACCGCACTCGCCGACGTGCTGAGCTGCCCGGTGGAGCTCACGACCGACACCCGCGCCGCGCTCGACGCCTTCGAGGCGGCGCACTGCTTCGACGCGCGATTCCAGCCGGCGTTCAGCGCCACCGTGCTGGGCGGCTTCGTGCGCGAGATGACACCGCAGGTGGTGCACGAGATCACGGAGCCGCTGGGCATGGCGATCGCGGTCACGCGATGGGGCGAGTACCTGCTCGTCATCGGCCCCTACACGCACGAGCCATTGCACGCGGGGGCGGCGGAGGAGGCACTCAGCCGGCTGGGCGTGCCGAGCGCCCGCCTGTCGGCGTACACGCTGTACCGCACGAGGTACCCGATCGTGGACGCCGGATACGCCTACCGCGGTGCCGTCGCGCTCATGCGTGCAGCGGGCGGTGAAGACCGCCTCGGCAGCCTCCGGGAGGTGCGCGCGGCCGGCGGAACCATCGCACCGGGCGACGGCGACGCGCCGCACTCCGCGGCGCTCGCGGTGGTCGAGGAGCGGTACCGCCTCGAGCAGGAGTTCATGGATGCGATCAGCGACGGTTCGTCGGAGCGTGCGCTCGCGGTGCTGCAGCGAATGGGGCGGATGCCTCGCACGATCAGCTACCTCGACACGCCCTTCCTCGGCATGACGATCCTGCGGATCATGGCTCGGGTCGCAGCCCAGCGCGGTGGCCTGCCGCCCGTCGCCATCGACGCCGTCTCCCAGGAGTACGCGCAGCGGCTGCACCGGATCGGCCACAGCTCCGACCCGCAGCACGGCGTCGCGTTCATCGCGCAGATGGTCGGCGAGTTCTGCCGGCAGGTGCGACGGCACCGCCAGCGCGACTACCCGCGACTCGTCCGGCAGGTCGCCGACGACATCGAGCTCCATCTCAGCGACCCGGTCTCCACGACAGAGCTCGCCGATCGGCTCGGCGTCTCCGCCTCGACGCTCGCCCGGCGATTCAAGGCCGCGACCGGGGTGACGATTGCCGCCTACGCCGCCAGGCAGCGCGTCGAACGGGCCGCTCGACTGCTCGCGACGACCAACCAGAGCGTGCGCGACATCGCGCTGTTCGTCGGCTACGACGACGCGAATTACTTCGTGAAGGTGTTCCGCGCCGAGCACGGCATGACGCCGACGGCGTACCGCGAGGCACACACGGCCTGACCCCGATGGCCTCCGCTCCCGGCGGAGCCGGGGCCATCGGGTCGGCGGCTGCTCCGCGCCGTCAGGCGAGCGCGTCCGCGGACTCGGCCTGGAGCGCTTCCTTCCGTGCCGCCACGCGCTTCTGCACGGCGATCATCTCGTGGCGGTCGAGCTTGTAGCCGCGCATGGCGATGAGCGTGCACGCCCAGCCGAGGATCGGCAGGCCGAAGAAGAGCAGCAGGCTCATCAGCAGGATCGCCGTGGTCGGACTGTCCGTGGGCTGCGGCATGACCGTCGTGAACCCGATCAGCGCCACGGCGCCGAGGGCGAGCGTCGCACCGAGCGACGAGATGACCTGGTCGACGATGTTGTAGGTGGCGGACACCGTCGCCGGCAGGAACTTGCCGGAGCGGTCGAGCTCGTAGTCGACGACGTCGGCCCGCATGGCCCCGTTCGCGACGGTGACGACCATCGAGGCGCCGTTCATCAGCAGGTACACGAGGAAGAACACGATCGTGAGGGTCAGGCTGCCGAGGATCGAGCCCATGTCGACCACCAGGCAGAACGCGATCAGCACGCCGGCCAGGATGAGGCAGATCCACGTCCAGGTCACGGTCGCCGCCTTCGCGCCGTGCTTACCGGTGTAGCGGGCGCCGAAGATCGCGAACACGATGCCCGGGAGGATCGCGATGAGGCCGAGCACGGAGCCGAGCTGCATGTTGCCGAGCAGGATGCCCCACATGAGCGTGGCGATCACGGCCTGCGATCGCACCACCTGGGCGAGTTTGTCGGAGGCGCCGCTGATCAGGTAGCGCTGGAAGGGCCCGTTCCGGGTGAGCAGGTTCCACATGTCGCGCATCGAGACCGCAGCCTTCGTCCGGTCGACCGAGAGGTGCGCGAAGTTCTCGGGCTTGTCGATCCTGGCGACGCCGACGCAGGCGAGGATCTGGAGCACGAAGGAGCACGCGACGTACGTGATCGCGGTCTCGCTGAGCATCTCCAACGTGAACTGGTTGCCGTGCCGGGGCAGGAACACGACCGTCGAGAGGATCGAGAAGATCGCGGGCACGAAGTACGCATAGACCGTGGACCACACCTGCACGGCGGGGCGCTGCCTGGGGTCGTTGGTGAGCACGGGCCCGGTCATCTGTCCGGCGATGTCGTTCATCGACGAGCCGATGATGTACACGCAGAACATCGCGATGAAGAACACGGCGCCGAGACCGGTGTCGGAGGCCCAGACGAAGAGCATCAGGATCGCGAGCGATCGGATGAGCCATCCGCCCAGCATGAAGAAGCGCAGCTTGCCGAACCGGAAGTCCACCTTCTCGATGATCAGCGCGAGCAGCGGGTCGACCAGGCCGTCGAAGACGCGGGTGAACGTGAGGATGAGCCCCGCCGCCGCGACGGCGATGCCGTAGCCGGCGTTCTGCAGGTAGCTCATGAGTCCGACGAGGACGTAGAAGATCATCGCCGAGCCGTTGTTCATCTGGGAGAAGGCGATCTCCCACGTTCGGGCGCGACGGTACTCGACACCGTCCGCCTGGCTGGCCGTCTGCTTCGGGTTGCGCGCCATTGCGTCTTCACTCCTTCGGGAAATCCGCCCGTGGCCGGGCGGTGGGGTGACCGCCCGCTGCCACGTGAGGTGACGGCAACGCTACGAGGTTGCCTCACGTGCCTGATAGAACGAACCGGGCGAATGCAGCAAGGATTCGGCAGGGATACGCGCTGTGCCGCCCGCTCGCGCGGTGCGAGTCGTCAGTCGATCCGGATCGCGGCACCGGGCGTGACGCCCGCTCCGTTGAAGCTGTCGACGGCGAACCAGTACGGATGCCCTGCGTTCAGTGATCCGATCTCGAGGTCGGTGCGGTCGTACACCAGCCACGAGTGGTAGAGCTTCTCGGGTGAGATGCCGTAGCGCACGTTGTAGCCGACGGCGCCGTCCGCCGCGTCCCAGCGCAGCGACGCGGTGCGCGGGTCGACCCGCTCGCCGGCGGCCTCGACGGTGCCCGCAGGCGCCCCGTCACCATGGCCGAACACGCGCAGGCCGCTCACCGCGAAGGCGCCGCCGAACGGCATCGCAGCGGCGGTGACCCGCACGTGCCGGGCACGCTGCGCCTCGGGCAGCACGATGAATGCGTGCGGGGCATCCTCTCGAGTGCCGATGGTGTCGTGGACGACCGCCCAGTCATCGCCGTCGAGCGAGAGTTCCACGCGGAACTCGGTCGGCTGCGAGTCCGGGAAGACCGCGCGCCTGCCGAACGTCGCCTTCGCGAGGTCCCGGCGCTTCGGCGCCCGCTGTGCCAGCTCGTGATCGGCGAGGTTGACCTGGAGCGCGTTGACGGTGGCCTCCGCGCCGAGGTCGAGTTGCAGCCACTCCCCGGCCGGTCCGACCCGGCCACCCACCAGGTGCGCACCGACTCGTCGGTCGCGAGCGCCGGCTCGTGCCCGGTCGCCGAGGACGACGCGATCGCGGCCGCGCGGTGCGACAGCAGCATCCAGCCGGGCGACGCCTCGTTCCACGGGTCGAACGGACCGTCGGGCACCCGCATCGGGAAGTCCGCGAAGTTCTGGTTGCAGAACAGCACGCCGTCCTCGTCGAACCCTGCCGGGAACAGCCCGATCCGCCGCTCGAAGTCGGCGTTCACCGAGACGCGCATGGTCGCGACGTGCCACCAGTTCCCGTGTCCGTCCTGGAAGGTGCTGCCGTGGCCGGCCCCCGTGATGAAGCCACCGGGCTTCGAGGAGAACGGGCTGTGCGGATCGTACTCGAAGGGGCCGAGCGGGCCGTCGCCGACGTAGCATCCGTCGGCGTAGGTGTTGAACTGCGTGCCCGGGCCGGCGTACTGCAGGTAGTAGCGATCGCCGACGCGGTTCATGTACGCGCCCTCGATGAACGGCGCGTCGCCGATGTAGGCGTCCATGATCTTGCCGCTCAGGCCGCTCCGCACCTCGGGCACGTAGTCGTCGCCCGTGCGCTCCCATCCCCTGGTCGCCGTGTCCGCCGAGATCAGCGGCACCGGCTCGCCACGACTCTGCAGCGTGGTCCGGTCGAGCTCGACGCCGCTCACGGGACGGTTGTGGGAGCAGCCCCAGTAGAGGTAGAGTCGGCCGTCGTCGTCCTGGAACGTGTCCGGGTCCCAGAAGGCGATGTCGCTCGGCGCGACCTCCTCGAAGTCGTCAGTGAGCGGGTCGACGCTGCGGAAGAAGCGTCCCTTGGTCTTCCGCGAGGCCGTGAACAGCAGCGCGCCGTCGACCTCGCGGACATCGGGCGCGTAGTCGATCGCGGGAATCGTCTCGCTCGGCTGCAGCGTCCACTCGACGAGGTCCTCGGAGTGCCAGAACCCGCGCGTCATCGAGGCGAACATGTAGTAGCGGTCGCGGTAGAAGACCACCGTCGGGTCGGCCGCCTCGCGGTGCACGCTGCGACCCACGAACGGGGTGCGGATGTCCTGGTAGCGGTACGCGAGGTCGAGCGGGTTGCAGACGATGCGCGAGGTCATGCGTGCACCTCCGTCGCATCCGCCCGGTGCTCCGCGCCCGCCCGCAGGTGCGCGATCGAGGCCGCGATCGCCGCGAACGCGTCGCCGTCGACGTGGTCGAACTCGATGACCGGGATGCAGGTTCCGGGGGCGGCCGCGAGCGCGGCGCCATTCTCCAGGCGTCCGGACCCCAGCGCGCACTGCGTGAGCACTGCAGGGTCGTACCCTTCGCCGCCGACGAAGACGTCCACGGCCTCCTGCCCGTCCTTCAGGTGCAGCGCGCGCACGCGCGTGCCGAGACGCTCGATGAGTGCGGGCACGTCCTGCCCCGCCGCAGTCGCCCAGTAGACATCGACCTCCAGCGCGACGCGCTCGTCGAGGAGCGAGACGAAGTGCTCGTAGACGGTCACGTCGCCGACGCGGTGGTGGAACTCGAAGGAGTGGTTGTGGTGGGCCAGCACGAGGCCCTCGGCGGCAGCCGACTCCACGAGCGCGTTCATCCGGTCCGCGGTGCGGGCGACGTCGTCGGCCGTGCGCCACCGCTCCGCGTCGACCATCGGGTCGATCACGATCTCGGCGCCGAGCGCGCTCGCTGCGGCGAATGCGGCGGCGGGCGGCGGGACGGCGAGGTCCCGACCGCCGATCCGCACGGTGTCCGACAGCAGCGGAGCGTGCGCGGTCGGGATCGAGAGCCCGTTCGCCGCAGCCGCGGCCGCGAGCTCCGCCGGGCGGTCGTACACCGAGAAGGGCTCGATGGCCTGCGCGCCCAGGGCAGCGAGGCGTCCGAGCGTCGCGTCGAGGTCCGCGAGGTCGTGGCGTACCGAGTACAGCTGGACGCTGATCGTGGGCATCGTCGCGGAACCCATCAGAGCGTCTCCCCCGCGTCCGCCAGGAGCGTGCTGCCCGTCATGATCATCGACAGGTCGCTCGCGGCGAAGAGCACGACGCGCGCGATGTCGTCCGGCGTGCCCATGCGGCCGATCATGCTGGACTGCATCACGTCGAGCGGCGGCGTCTCGATGCCGGCCGCGGCGGCCGCCTCGGCGCCCGCCTTCGCGGCGGCGATGTTGCCCTCCGTGGGCACGAAGCTCGGTGCCACGCCGAGCACGCGGATCCCGAGCGGGGCCAGGTCGACGGCGATCGACTTCGTCATGCCGAGCGCGGCATGCTTCGAGCCCACGTAGGCGGCCATTCCGGGGAACGCCACCTGCACGCCCGCGGTCGAGATGATGTTGACGATCACGCCGCCCGATCCGTCCGCGGACATGCGGCGAGCCGCCTCGCGCGAGCCCAGGAACACGCCGCGCGCGTTGACCGCGAACGTCGCGTCCCACATCTCATCGGGCATGTTCGTCACGGGCGCGTTGGGGAAGATCCCGGCGTTGTTGACCCAGACGTCGATCCCCCGAGTTCCGCGACCGCCAGGTCTGCGGCCTCCGCGACCGAGGCCGCATCGGTGACGTCGGCGCGCGTGCTCGCCACGCGCACGCCGTAGCGGTCGGCGAGCTCCCCGGCGGCCACGCGTGCGGCGTCCGCGTTGAGGTCGATCAGCAGGAGGTCTGCGCCGGCCTCGGCCAGGCGCGCCGCGATCGCCCTGCCCAGCCCCTGGGCGGCACCGGTGACCACGGCCCGACGGCCGGCGAGCGAGAGCAGGTCTGCGAGGGGGCGGGCCGAGACGTCGGCGAACGGGAAGCTCACGCTGCGGCCTCCGTCGACTCGAGTGCGTTGCGTTCGGCGACCCGGCCGAGCCACGCCAGGCTGGGCTTCGGGGTGCGGGCGAACGTCTCGCGGTCGACCGCGACCAGGCCGAACGTCGGCTCCCAGTGGCCCCACTCGAAGTTGTCGAGCAGCGACCAGTGCAGGTAGCCGCGTACGTCGATGCCGTCGTCGATGGTCGCGGCGAGGCCGCGGAGGGCCTGGTCGGTGTAGCGGATGCGCTGCGCGTCGTCGGCCGTCGCGATGCCGTTCTCGGTCACCAGGATCGGCGTGTGCTCGCTGATCTCCCACGCGTGCCGCACCGCCATGGCGAGCGAGTCGGGGCGGTATGCGGTGCCGACGAGTGTGTTGTCGGGGTGCGGCGGGTGCGGCACGAGCCCGTTCGCATCGACCTGCTGGCTGGAGTACGCCTGCACGCCGACGAAGTCGTCGCCGCGGCTGCCCTCCCAGTAGACGTCCTCCTTGCCGAACCGGATCTGCGCCAGCTTCTCGTCGCCGCCGGGTGCGGCCGTGAGCGCGCCCGCGGCGATCGTCCAGCCGACCTTCGCACTCGTGCGCTCCCGCACGATCGCGCGAGCGGCGTGGTGCACGCGTGTGAACATGCGGCCGATCTCGGGGTCGGCGTAGGTGAGGAAGTCGCTGTGCGTCTGCTGCTCGCCGTCGCCGTCGCCGTCGGCCTCGACGGTGGGGCTGGTCCAGTCGCCGCCGGAAGCCGCGAGGTGACGCATGGCGGTCATGATCGCGGCCTGCATGTTCGGCTCGTTCATCGTGACGACCCACTCGACGCCGTCGAGGATCGTGCACGCCTGCTCCACGTACGCGCAGAACAGCTCCTGCGCCTCGGGGCCGTCCCATCCGTCCGCGCCGGCGAACCACTGCGGTGTCGTGAAGTGCTGCAACGTCACCACCGGCGTCACGCCGCGCGCCAGGCACGCGTCGATCATGCGCCGGTAGTGCGCGAGTTCGGCGCGCGAGAACTGCCCGCGGATCGGCTCGATGCGCGACCACTCCAGGCTGAACCGGTAGGAGTCCAGTCCGGCATCGGCCAGCAGAGCGATGTCCTCCGCATACCGGTGGTAGCTGTCGCACGCGTCGCCGGACGACTCCATGCCCGGCATCATCTGCTCGCGCGCCCACCAGTCGCTGTTGACGTTGTTGCCCTCGATCTGGTGGCCCGCGGTCGCGGCACCCCACAGGAATCCGTCGGGGAAGGTGATCATGGGAATGTTCCTCTCGTTGTGGTCGTCGTCGACTCGGGTCGGGGTCGGCTCGTCTCAGGCGCCGGCCGTCGCGGGTTCGGTCGTCAGCGGGGCGGATGCCGCGACGCGTCCGGGTCCGACACGCTGCTCGGTGCCGTCGGGCAGCACCACGAGCGCGGTCGTGCCCGATGGGATCTCGGCATCCAGGTGCATCCGATCGCCTTCGATGCGCCACGCGACGGCGATCGTGCCCTGGGGGCCGTCGTGTGAGCCGCGTGCCCAGGTCATGCCGGGTGCCGGCACCGGTGCGATGACGACCTGTTCCCATGCCACGGATTCGTCGGGCTGGCGCAGGCCGAGCGTGTGGGTGTGCAGGAAGCGGATGACCGCGCCCTTGCTGTAGTGGTTCAGCGACTCGTGGGCGTCGCCGTGCTCGTCGATGCCCTCCCAGTCCTCCCAGATGGTCGTGGCGCCCCGGTCGACCATGTACAGCCACGACGGCGCGCTGCGCTGTGCGAGCAGTTCGTAGGCGAGGTCGGAGCGGCCGGCGTCCGCGAGCACGGGCAGCAGGTCGCCGGTGGCGAGGAAGCCGGTGCCGAGGTGGGTGCCGGCGTCGCGGATCAGCGTGACCAGCCGGTCCACGGCCGCGGTGCGGTGCTCGTCGGGGATCAGCCCGAACGAGAGCGCACGCACGTACGCGGCCTGCGTGTCGCCCGCGGTCGTGCCGTCGGGTCGGAGGTACGCCTGCCGCCACGCGTCGGCGATGCGCTCGGCGACCTGCGCGTAGGAGCGCTGCTCGTCGTCGCGGCCGAGGACGCCGGCGATCGCTGCCAGGGTCGCCGTCGAGCGGTGCAGGTAGGCCGTGCCGACCTCGCCCTTGTCGGCCATGAACCAGGCCATCGGGTCGTGCTTGATCGGGTCGATCCGGTTGCCGTCGGCGTCGCGCTCGCGCGGTTCGGTCCACTCGCCCCAGTGGAACGTGCCGTCCCAGAGGTACTGCTCGAACGGCTCGGGCTCGGGCGAGGCCTGCACGCGTGCGTGGTGACGGGCCGACCGCGCCTGCTCGAGCGCCCACTCGACCCAGCGCACCATGGCGTCCCAGTTCTCGGCGAGCACGTCGCGGTCGCCCGAGGTGCGGTACAGCTCCCACGGCACCGCGACGATCGCGTCGCCCCACCCGGAGGAGCCGGTCATCATCGCGAACTGATCGTCGAGGTGGTGCTTGATGCGCCGCCCGTCGGGCGAGAAGTTCGCGATGCGCCCGTCGTCGAGCTGATCGTCGCGCACCGACTGCAGCCACTTCCGGCTGAAACCCAGCACGTCGTACAGCCGCGTCGCGGTCGGCGCGAAGACCTGGTAGTCGCCGGTCCAGGCCAGCCGCTCGCGCGTCGGGCAATCGGTCGGCACGTCGACGGCGTTGCCGCGGAAGCTCCAGTCGGCGATCTCGTGGAGACGGTTCAGGTCGTCATCGCTCGACGCGAACTCCCCGACCCGACGCAGGTCGGTCTGCACCACCCGCATCTCGACGCTCGCCGGGTCGAACGGCGCACCCGTGCGAGTCACCCGCACGTACTGGAACCCGTGCACCGTGTGCCGCGGCTCGAACACGTCGTCCCCATCGCCGGCGACCACCTCGTCGCGCTGCACGAACGGCAGCGGCGCCTCACCGGGACGCTCGGAGTCCAGGTGTGACGTGGACAGGTCGCCGTCGGCGCCGACGAACTCGCCGTAGTCGACGACCGTGCGCGTCCCGGCCGCGCCCAGGTCCGTCATCCGCAGCCAGCCCGACGCGTTCTGCCCGAAGTCGAGCACCCAGACGCCGTCGGACACCTCACGGGCCGACACCACCGGTCGCGTCTCGACCACGCGCACCGGTGGCGCCGGCGACCACGTCACCGGCGGCGCATCCCGCACGACGCCCACGCGCACCGGCGCCTCCTCGCCGACGGGCTGCGAGTGGTCGACCGTCTGCCCGGCCATCAGGTCGGCGCGGGTGATGCACGATCGGATGCTGCGCCAGTCGCCGTCGCTCCGGATGACGCGCGTGCTGCCGTCGGCGAGTGCGACGTGCAGTTCGACGCGCGCCGCGGTCGTCGTGCCCCAGCCGGCCGGGAGCCGGAACGCGCCGACCTGGCCGCGGTACCACCCGTCGGAGAGCTCGACCTCGATGCGATTGCGCCCCCGGCGCAGCGCTTCGGTCACGTCGTACGCCTGCGCGTACAGCGTGCGGTCGTACGACGTCGAGCCAGGTGCGAGTTCCGCGCCGCCGGCGCGGCATCCGTTCACCGTGGCCGTGTACACGCCGAGTGCGGTCGCGTAGAGCCGCGCGTGCACTACGCCGTCCGGCAGGTCGAACGCGCCCGCGAGCCGGTGCGCGGGGCGCTCGCCGTAGCCGGGATCGTCGGCCTCGACCGGGGAGATCCAGTCGGCCGTCCAGTCCTGGTCGAGCAGCCCGACCTCGAACGAGGACCATTCCGACCAGGACGACTCCGCCACGGCGGCGCGGACCCGCCACCGCACCCGGGCGCCGCTGGCGAGTGCGCCGAACGGCCAGGCAGCGAAGCGTCGGGACGCGAGGGTTGCGGTCGATGTCACGCCGTCCACGTCCGCCTCGAGCTCGTACGCCGTTCCGACGGCTCGCTCGAGCGGGTCCTTCCAGGACAGCCGCGGAGCAGGTCCGGTGACGATGAACTCGTCCCCGCCGCTGTCGACGGTCAGGTCGTGGGGTGCGTTCGGCTGCATGGTGGGTCCTTCGTGGTCCAGGTGTCGGTGGTCCGGCTCGCTCAGCGCACCGACTTGACCTTGAGCAGGATGATGAGGCCGCCGATGAGCGCGAACACCGCGCCGCTCAGGTACAGCAGCGTGTAGTTCTTCACGTCGCCCACGGCGCCGATCGTGATCACGACGCCCGCGATGAGCGGCGCGATCGCGCTCGGGATCTTCTGTGCGAACTGGACGACCGCCATGTACCGGCCGACCTGGTCGCGTTCGGGGATGATCGCGAACACGATCGCCTGGTCGACCGTGGCGAAGACCGCGATCGCGAGCTGCATGAGCACGGCGCCGACGATGATCTGCGGCAGGTTCCACGCGGTCGCCTCGACGACCGCCCCGACCACGAAGAGCAGTGAGGCGATCATGACGAACAGTCGCCTGCGCTGCAGCTTGTCGGACAGGAACCCGCCGACCAGCGCGCCCGCGGCCGCGGCGAGCACGCCGATCATCCCGACGGTGGCGACGATGCCCGCGACCTCCCGGACGGGCAGGTCGAGCCGCTGGGCGTAGAAGAACGTGCCGAACGTCGTGTTGAAGTAGAGGCCGATGAAGAACACGAAGCGGCCGAGCCAGTTCCAGGCGAAGTCGGGGTACTTCCGCACGTCGAAGCCGTAGCTCGTCACGACCGACTTGAGGGTCACAACGTCGTTCCGCGGGAGGTGCTTCGAGCTTCCTCGGGCTTGATGAGCGGGAAGATCGCGAGCATCAGCGCACCGATGATGCCGGGAACGAGGAACACGAGCGTGGTGTTGGACGACACGGCGTAGGCGACGCCGATGCCCAGCACCGGCGCGATCTGGGTCATCAGCCCGGTGAGGGCCGACACCTTGCCGCGCTGGGACTCGGGGAGCTTGTCGGCCATGAGCAGCTGGAGGGGCGCACCGGCGATCGACCAGCCGGACATGCCGAGCACCCAGCCCGCGCCGACGATCAGCAGGTTCGGCGCGAACGAGATCACGACCAGGCCGAGGAGGCCGATCACGATGCCGAGGTAGATGAAGGGCGTGCGTCGCCCGAACCTCGACCGCGTGCGGTCGCTCCAGATGCCGATCATCGGGCTGATGATCAGGTACACCGCCTGTGCGGTGCCGGTGATGTAGCCGAGCACCTCCTCGCGGCCCGGCGCGAGTTCGCTGATCCGGACGGCGATGCCGTAGGCCAGCGGCACCATCATCGCCATCGAGACGCCGAAGCTCGCGAGCATCAGCCAGAAGATGTAGCTCCGGCTCATCGGCTGCTGGGGCTCGGCGACGCCGTCGGCCGCGGTGGACTGCTGCGCGTCGGCCACGGCGATGCCCGCGGCGTCTGCTGCGGCCGGCTCGTTCCTCGTCACCATTGACTCCTTCTTCGGTGGATCCGGCCCGCGGTTCGACCGCGGCGCGGACTGGGGATGCCCAAAAAGTAACCACTCTGGTTACATCTGCGGTAACTGTAACCACTTCGGTTACTATTGACAAGTCCGGACGCGGACCGGGTCTGCCAGACTCGGCGGATGGACGACCCGGGAGGCGACATGGACGGTTCGACGACGACGGTCGGGACGGCACGCCCGAACCGACGCGGCCCCTATGCGAACACCGCGGCACGACGAGCCGAGATCGTTCGCGCAGCCCTCGCGAGCTTCGCGGAGCACGGGTACGAGCGCGCATCGCTGCGCGACATCGCCGCTCGCGCGAACCTGACGCACGCGGCCCTCCTCCGGCACTTCGCGAGTAAGGACGACCTGCTCCTCGCGGCGCTCGCCCAGCGGGACGCCGACGACGAGGAACTCGCGCGTCGCATCATGCAGTCGAAGGTCTCGGCCGAACGCGTGCTCTCCACGGTGCTCGCCGACGACTTCGCGCACCCCGAGCGCCAGCGGAACTGGCTCGCGATCACCGTCGCGGCGACGAACCCGGAGCATCCGGCTCACGAGTTCTTCATCGCACGTCGCGATCGCATGCGGACGAACTTCTCGAGCGGCCGCCTCACGACCGCCCACGACGGCGAAGAACTCACCGCCGACGACAAGACCACCATGCTCCTGGCCATGATCGACGGCCTCCGCATCCAGGCACTGCTCGATCCGACGCGCGACACGCTGCCGCTGCTCGAGACCTTCATGCGACTGATCGCCACCGACGACGACGCGACGCGCTGATCACCGCGTCCGGTCGCGCGCCGAGCCCATCCCGATCCACGTGGCAGCTCCCGCGCGCCGGACCCACTCCTGACGCGGCTCACTCCACTCGCGTGCGACGTCGCGCAGCCAGATCGTCGAGTCGGGCTGGCACGACGAAGCCCCCGGGTGTCGGTCGACTCCCAGGGGCTCGCTGGGTGGATCTGAGGGGACTCGAACCCCTGACCCCCTGCATGCCATGCAGGTGCGCTACCAGCTGCGCCACAGACCCGTTCGCCTCATCGGAGGCAACTCGACAAGCTTACAACATCTTCCCGAGCGCGGAGAAATCGAGGGGCCTCAGGCGCCGTTCGGCAGCAGCGACGCGACGTCGATCACCGGGCAGTCGCGCCAGAGGCGCTCCAGGCCGTAGTACATGCGCTCCTCCTCGTGGAACACGTGCACGACCAGGTCGCCGAAGTCGAGCAGCACCCAGCGGCCCTCGGCACGCCCCTCCCGACGCACCGTGTGCACGCCGTGCTCGCGCAGCGCGTCCTCGACGCCGTCGGCGATCGCGACGACGTTGCGCTCCGAGCGGCCTGAGACGAGCAGGAAGATGTCGGCCAGCGGCAGCGGCTCCGAGACGTCGAGGGCGACGAGATCGGTGCCGCCCTTCTCGTCTGCGGCGGCCGCGGCGATGCCCAGCAGGTGGCGGGCGTCGTCGGTTGCGGTCATCGTGCGGGATGCCCCTCTCAGAACAGGTTCAGGACGTAGCCGGCCACGAGCGTGCCGACGACGCCGAGCGCGAGGACGCCGGCGGTCACCGCGAGCACGAGCGGCACGTTCACGCCCTCCTTCTTGGGCGGCGTGATGACCCCGCGCTGCGAGGTCTGCGTGCTCACCGCACGGGCGGCCGAGATGGGGGCGACGCCGCCGCCCGTGTCCTCCATCTGGTCGAACATGCTGTCGAGGTCGGGCGAGTCGATGTGGCTCGGGTGGGCGCCGGTCGAGCCGTAGCTGCGCGGCAGGTCGATCGACCCGGTGACCATCACCTCGCCCGTCGCCGGGTGCGTCATCGCCCCGGGGTTCGGCAGGCTCGGCAGGATGAGCGCGTTCGTGGTCGTGGAGCCGCCGCGGCCCGAACCACCGCGTGCGAGCAGCTGGTCGAACGGGGTGGGAGCCTCCGGCTCGTCCTCCGCCATCTGGAGGCTCCAGTGCCCCGTCGGGGTGGAGGTTCCCGCCGGAGTCGGGGTGTCGACCGAGACGGGCTCGAACGAGGGCGCCGGGGCCTGGTTGGCGGCGTGGTGCGAGGTCATCGCGACCGGGGTCGCGGAGCGCTCGGCCGCGGGTGCCTGCCGGGCCGGCGGCGCCGGCGGCAGCGATGGTGCGTCGAGTTCGTCCTGGGTGCTCTCGCCCTGGCTCTCGAGGAGCGCGCGCAGCTCGCGTCGGGTCAGCGTGCGCTCGGGAGCGGACTCGCGGGCTGCGGGAACGGGCGGCTGCGGGGTGGACTCGGCCGCCGGGCGCACCGGGGGCGCCGGCGGCGGAGTCGCCTGCGACGACCATGCGGGCGCGGCGGGAGTCGCCTGCACGGGCTGCGGGAAGCTCGGCTGCGGAGCCGGCTGCACCGGCGGCGCGGGGGCGGCGGCCTGCGGCGGCACGGGGTCCGGCGCAGCCTGCTCGGGCGCTGCGGCGGGGGCATCCGGGGTCGACGACGCGGCCTGCTGTGCCAGCAGGCGCTCGCGCTCACGAGCTTCGCGGCGCGTCAGTGGCGGATCCTGCCACGACGTCATTCGAGACTCCGATACAGACGGTGCTTGGAGATGTACTGGACGACCCCGTCGGGCACCAAGTACCACACCGGGTCACCCCGGCGCACCCTGTTCCGGCAGTCGGTGGACGAGATCGCAAGTGCCGGAACCTCCAGCAAGCTTACGTCCGCCTCGGGCAAACCCGAAACGGAGAGCACATGTCCCGGACGACTCACAGCAACGAAGTGCGCCTGCTCCCAGAGTTCGCCGACGTCCTTCCACGAGAGGATCTGCGCGACGGCGTCGGCGCCGGTGATGAAGAAGAGCTCGGCATCGGGTCGTTGACGGCGGATGTCGCGCAGCGTGTCCGTCGTGTAGGTCGGCCCCGCACGGTCGATGTCGACGCGGCTCACGGTGAACCGCGGATTCGACGCGGTCGCGATCACCGTCATGAGGTAGCGGTGCTCGGCCTCGGTGACCGCGTCCTTGTGCGAGGGCCGGCCGGTCGGGACGAAGACGACCTCGTCGAGGCCGTACGAGTGCGCCACCTCGCTCGCGGCGACGAGATGGCCGTGGTGGACCGGGTCGAACGTCCCGCCCATCACGCCGATACGCGGGCGCCCCGCCTCGTCGGCCACGGTGGTGCCGATGCTAGTGGTGGTCCGGTTCCTCGCCGGCGGCCACGCGGGCGGCGTACGCCTCCGCCTTCTCGCGGTGACGGTTCGCGACGTCGCGGTACGACCAGGTGACGAAGCCCAGCGCGATGAAGATCACGAGGGCGATGAGCCCGTAGACGATCGGGTCGATCGGGAGCTCGCGGGCGAACTCCGTCTCAGCGAGCACCGTGGTCAAGACCTGCATCAGCCATTCCTCCATCTTGCGCGTCGGGAGCGCGCGTCACCCAGTCTAGCGAGGCCGTCGCGGTCAGCCGCGCACCTGCCCGTCGCCGCGCACGAGCCACTTGGTGCTCGTGAGCTCGGGCAGCCCCATCGGTCCGCGCGCGTGCAGCTTCTGCGTCGAGATGCCGACTTCGGCACCGAACCCGAACTCGCCGCCGTCGGTGAAGCGCGTCGAGGCGTTCACCATGACCGCGGCCGCGTCGACCTCGGCGAGGAAGCGCTCGGAGGCGGCGAGGTCGTCGGTCACGATCGCCTCGGTGTGGCGGGTCGAGAAGCGGTCGATGTGCTCGAGCGCCTGGTCGAGGTCGTCGACGACGCGCGCCGAGATCTCGAGCGCCATGTGCTCGGCCGCGTAGTCCTCGTCGGTCGCGGGGAGCACCTCGGGCCGCACCGACTGCACGGCCTCGTCGCCGCGCACCGTCACGCCCGCCTCGAGCAGTCGATCGAGCACCGCGGGCAGCAGGCGCTCGGCGGCCGCCCGGTGCACGAGCACGGTCTCGAGCGCGTTGCAGACGCTCGGCCGCTGCACCTTGGCGTTGTGCACGAGCTCCACCGCGCGCTCGAGTGGTGCGCTCTCGTCGAGGAACATGTGCACGACGCCCGCGCCGGTCTCGATGACGGGCACGGTCGACTCGGACACCACGGTCTCGATGAGCCCGGCGCTGCCGCGCGGGATCAGCACGTCGATGCGGCCACGCGCGTGCATCATGGCGCGCGCGCCGTCGCGACCGAAGTCGTCGACGGTCTGCACCGCTCCCTCGGGCAGGCCCGCCGCGGAGAGCCCCTCGCGCAGCACGCCCACGAGCACGGCGTTGGTGCGCTCGGCGGCCGAACCGCCGCGGAGCACCACGGCATTGCCGCTCTTGATCGCGAGCGCGGCGATGTCGACCGTGACGTTCGGCCGCGCCTCGTAGATCGCGCCGACCACGCCGAGCGGCACGCGCACCTGCTCGATGCGGATGCCGTTGGGCAGGCGCCGTCCGCGCACCGACTCGCCGACCGGGTCCTCGAGGCGCACGACGTCGCGCACCGCATCGGCCAGCGCTGCGACGCGCTGCGACGTCAGCGTGAGGCGGTCGAGCAGGCCGTCGCCGAGGCCGTTCGAGCGGCCCGCCGCGATGTCCTGCTCGTTCGCGGCGAGAATGGCGGGTTCGTGCGCGAGCAGCGCGTCGGCGATCGCGTCGAGCGCGGCATCCTTCACGCCCGTCGGCCGGGTGCCGAGCACCCGCGCTGCGGTGCGCGCCTCGTCGAATCGGGAGGCGAGCACGGGGTCGATGGCGACGGTCGACTGCATGGGGCAAGCCTATGCGAGCCGGGAGCCCTCCGGGGCGGGGCCGGGTGCGAACCAGGTGCCGACGGATGCGGCCGTGAGCGCCTCGCCGACGAGCGACGTCGCGGTGATGAGCACGGCGGTGCCGGCTTCTGCGGCGATGCGCGCCGCGCTCACCTTGGTCTCCGCTCCGCCGGTGCCGACGCCCGAGCGGCCGGCGTTGCCGATCTCCACGCCGTCGAGCGGGTCGCCGAACGGCACCTCGTCGATGCGCTCCGCGCCCGGCAGGTGCGGGGGCATCGTGTAGAGCGCGTCGACGTCGGAGAGCAGCACCAGCAGGTCGGCGCCGATGAGTTCGGCGACGAGCGCCGCGAGCCGGTCGTTGTCGCCGAAGCGGATCTCGTGCGTCGCGACCGTGTCGTTCTCGTTGACGATGGGCAGGATGCGCAGGCCGAGCAGCCGCTCCATCGCGCGCTGCGCATTGCTGCGCGGCGTCGCGTGCTCCAGGTCGCCCGCGGTCAACAGCACCTGCCCGGCGATGATGTCGTACCGGTCGAGCGCGTCCTGGTAGCGGAACACGAGCAGGTTCTGACCGACGGATGCCGCGGCCTGCTGCGTCGCGAGATCGGTCGGCCGCTCGTCGAGACGCAGGTAGGGCATGCCGGTCGCGATGGCGCCCGACGACACGAGCACGACCTCGACGCCGCGCCCGTGCGCGGCGGCCAGCGCATCGACGAGCGGGGCGATCTGGCCGGCCTGGTCGCCGCTGATCGACGACGAGCCGACCTTGACCACGATGCGGCGCGCGACGCCGATGTCGGTGCGGTGCAGGGGCGTCATTCGTCCTCGTCCCACATGCCCGACTCGCGCTCGCGCTCCAGCTCGGCGCGTGCCTCGGCCTTCGCGTCCATGCGGTCGTGGTAGTCGCTCCTGCGCTCGGCGCGGGTCGCGCGCCGGCTCTCGTCGAGGCGCGGGTCGGCGCCGCGCGGCGCGACCATGATCTCGGCGGCCGACGTGAGGGTCGGCTCCCAGTCGAAGACGACGCCCGAGCCGGGACCGATCACGACGGTCGAGCCGGCGACGGCACCCGCGCGCACGAGCGCGTCCTCGACGCCCAGGCGCGCGAGACGGTCGGCCAGGTAGCCGACGGCCTCGTCGTTGGCGAAGTCTGTCTGGGCGACCCAGCGCTCGGGCTTCGCACCCAGCACGCGGTAGAGCGTGCCGTAGGTGCCGCCCTCGGGCTTCACGGTGAACTCGACGCGGTCGACCGCCTTGGGCCGCAGCACGATGCGCTCCGGCTCGGGCTCGGCTGCAGCCGCCTCGCGGGAGGCGGCGACGAGCTCGCCCAGCGCGTAGCCGAGCACCTTCAGGCCCTCGTGGCTCACGGTCGAGATCTCGAAGACGCGGAATCCGCGCGCCTCCAGCTCGGGGCGCACGAACTCGGCCAGCTCGCGCGCCTCGGGCACGTCGACCTTGTTGAGCGCGACGAGCTGCGGACGCTCGAGCAGCGGCGTCTGCCCCTCGGGCACCGGGTACGCGCCCAGCTCACCGAGGATCACGTCGAGGTCGCTGATCGGGTCGCGACCCGGGTCGAGGGTCGCGCAGTCGAGCACGTGCAGCAGCGCCGAGCAGCGCTCGACGTGGCGCAGGAACTCGAGGCCGAGGCCCTTGCCCTCGCTCGCGCCCTCGATGAGGCCGGGCACGTCGGCCACGGTGAACCGCGTCTCGCCCGCCTGCACGACGCCGAGGTTCGGGTGCAGCGTGGTGAACGGGTAGTCGGCGATCTTCGGCCGCGCCGCGGACATCGCCGCGATGAGGCTCGACTTGCCGGCCGACGGGTAGCCGACGAAGGCCACGTCGGCGATGGTCTTGAGTTCGAGGACGACGTCGCCCTCCCAGCCGGGCGTGCCGAGCAGCGCGAAGCCCGGCGCCTTGCGCTTGACCGAGGCCAGCGCGGCGTTGCCGAGACCACCGAGGCCGCCGGACGCCGCGACGAACCGCATGCCGGGCGAATCGAGGTCGGCGAGTTCGACGCCCTGCTCGTCCTTCACCACGGTGCCGACCGGGACGGGAAGCTCGAGCGGCTCGCCCGTCGCGCCGGAACGGTTGTCGCCCATGCCCGGGGAGCCGTTCTCCGACGAGCGGTGCGGGCGGTGGTGATAGCCCAGCAGCGTGGTGACCTGGGTGTCGGCCACGAGCACGATGTCGCCGCCGTTGCCCCCGTTGCCGCCGTCGGGGCCTGCGAGCGGCTTGAACTTCTCGCGGCGCACCGAGACGCAGCCGTTGCCGCCGTGGCCGGCGCGCAGGTGCAGCGTCACCTCATCGACGAAGCTGACCATCTCGGCTCCTCCCCCGTGTGGAAATGCGTGAGGGCGAGCCGAAGCCCGCCCTCACGTGTGATCTGTCCGACTACTCGGCGGCCGCCACGATGTTGACGACCTTGCGGCCGCCCTTCGTGCCGAACTCCACCGCGCCCGCCTGGAGGGCGAACAGCGTGTCGTCCCCGCCGCGGCCGACGCCGGCGCCGGGGTGGAAGTGCGTGCCGCGCTGGCGGACGATGATCTCGCCCGCGCCCACGACCTCGCCGCCGAAGCGCTTCACGCCGAGGCGCTGCGCGTTCGAGTCACGACCGTTGCGAGTGGAACTCGCACCCTTCTTGTGTGCCATCGCTGTCTCCTCTTGGCTCTACTTGATGCCGGTGACCTTGACGCGCGTGAGCTCCTGACGGTGGCCCTGGCGCTTCTTGTAGCCGGTCTTGTTCTTGAACTTCTGAATGACGATCTTGGGGCCGCGGAGGTCGCCGAGGACCTCTGCCGTGACCGTGACCTTCGCGAGCTTCTCGGCGTCGGAGGTGATCGTCTTGCCGTCGACCAGGAGGACGGCGGGCAGCACGACGTTGCCGTTCTCGTCTGCCGTCACTCGGTCCATCGTGACGATGGTGCCGACCTCGACCTTCTCCTGCCGGCCGCCGGCGCGCACTACTGCGTAAACCACTACTCGTACCAATCTCCAGGGAGCCTCATCGGCTCCATCGTGTTGTTGAGGATGTCACTGCGCGGAAGACCCCAGCGGGAAGGAGGGTCGTAGCTGCCAGAAAACCTTGGGCGGACCCGGGATAAGCGGAGACGCACCAACAGACGATTCTACGTGACGCGAGGCGGGCGGTCAAACGGACGCCGTCGGCGCGTCGCCCGTAGACTCGACCGCATGGCCGTGCTGATCGATCGCCCGATGTGGCCGGCCCACGGCACCGTCTGGTCGCACCTGGTCAGCGACACCTCCCTCGACGAGCTGCACGCGTTCGCACGCGCGGCCGGGATCCCCCGAGGGCGTTCGACCTCGACCACTACGACGTGCCCGCCGAGCGCTACGACGACCTGGTCGCGGCGGGCGCGGAGCCCGTCGGCAACCGCGACCTGGTCCTGCGCCTGCGCGCGAGCGGCCTGCGCGTCACCCAGCGCGCGCGGCGCGGGCGCTGACCGACCGCGTCACTCCGACGGCGCGTCCCGCCGGGTCACGATCGGCTGCGCCGCGTTGCCCTGCAGCGCGGCCGTGGTCACGCGGCGCGACTTGGCACGCCCCTCCCCCGGCTGCTTCGGCTGCGGGAGTGCGTCGAGCACCGAACCGAGCAGGTGCTCGGCGTCGGCATCGGGCAGGCGGCGCTTGGGCCGCGACTGCCCCTCGACGGGGATGTCGAGGATCTGCACGCGCTCGGGCGCCGATTCCTCGGCCGGGGGCGCCGCGGGCGACCCCTGCGAAGTCTCCGCCTCGGCGACGGCGGGCGCGTCCTCCTCGTGCCGCTCGTGCGCGAGCGTGGAGGCCGCGATCTGCGCGAGCGCGTGCTTGGCGTCCTCGGTGATGCCGTGGGTGCCGGTGTGGCCGTTCGACTTCTGCTCGCCCTTGCCGCCGCCCTGCTGCGACTGGCCGCCGCCGTTGCCACCGCCACCGCCGCCGCGCCCGCGACGACGCTCGGGCTGCTGCGACGAACGGTGCTTGGCGATCGGCTCGTGGTGCACGATGATGCCGCGCCCGGCGCAGACCTCGCACGCCTCGCTGAACGACTCCAGCAGGCCGAGGCCGAGCTTCTTGCGGGTCATCTGCACGAGGCCGAGCGAGGTGACCTCGGCGACCTGGTGCTTGGTGCGGTCGCGCGAGAGGCACTCGACGAGCCGGCGCAGCACGAGGTCGCGGTTGGACTCCAGCACCATGTCGATGAAGTCGACGACGATGATGCCGCCGATGTCGCGCAGGCGCAGCTGGCGCACGATCTCCTCGGCCGCCTCGAGGTTGTTCTTGGTGACGGTCTCCTCGAGGTTGCCGCCCGAGCCGACGAACTTGCCGGTGTTGACGTCGATGACCGTCATCGCCTCGGTGCGGTCGACGATGAGCGAGCCGCCCGAGGGCAGCCAGACCTTGCGCTCGAGCGCCTTCTCGATCTGCTCGGTGATGCGGTACTCGTCGAACGCGTCGCGGTCGCCCTCGTACTTCTCGACGCGCTCGAGCAGGTCGGGCGCCACCTGGCGCAGGTATCGCTCGATGGTCGACCGGGCGTCCTCGCCCGAGATGATCATCTTCTGGAAGTCCTCGTTGAAGACATCGCGCACGATCTTGATGAGCAGGTCGGGCTCGGAGTGCAGCAGCGCGGGCGCCTGCGCCTTCTCGAGCTGCGAGCTGATGTCGGCCCACTGTGCGGTGAGGCGGTTCACGTCGCGCGTGAGCTGCTCCTCGGTCGCACCCTCGGCCGCGGTGCGGACGATGACGCCGACGTTCTCGGGCAGCACGTCCTTCAGGATCTTCTTCAGGCGCGCACGCTCGGTGTCGGGGAGCTTGCGGCTGATGCCGTTCATCGAGCCGTTCGGCACGTAGACGAGGTAACGACCGGGCAGCGAGACCTGGCTGGTGAGGCGCGCGCCCTTGTGGCCGACGGGGTCCTTGGTGACCTGCACGAGCACGCGGTCGCCCGGCTTCAGCGCGAGCTCGATGCGGCGCGGCTGGTTCTTCTCGCCGTTCTCGGCGGCGGCCTCCCAGTCGACCTCGCCCGAGTAGAGCACCGCGTTGCGACCGCGGCCGATGTCGACGAACGCCGCCTCCATGCTCGGCAGCACGTTCTGCACGCGGCCGAGGTAGACGTTGCCGATGAGCGACGCGTCCTGATTGCGCGCGACGTAGTGCTCCACGAGCACGCCGTCCTCGAGCACGCCGATCTGGATGCGGCCGGCCTTCGCCCGCACGACCATCTGGCGGTCGACGGCCTCGCGTCGCGCGAGGAACTCGGCCTCGGTCACGACGGCGCGGCGTCGACCCGCGTCGCGTCCGTCGCGACGGCGCTGCTTCTTCGCCTCGAGGCGGGTCGATCCCTTGACCTTCTGCGGTTCGGTGATCGGCTCCTGCTCGCGGGCCTTGCGCACCTTGACGACGGTGTTCTCGGGGTCGTCCGATCCGGGCGCGCGGTCCTCGCCGCTGCGGCGGCGTGCCCGGCGGCGCTTCGACGAGCCCTGGCGGGGCTCCTCGTCGTCCTGCTCCGGGCGGCGGCCGGGGCGCGCGGGCAGCGGCGTCACGTCGGGGGCGTGGAAGATGAGCGACGTCGTCGTCAGCGAGTCCGGGATCGGGCTCGGCGCGGGCGCGTCGGTCTCCTCGGAGCCGGCGGCGTCCTCGGCGGCCGTGTCCGATTCGGCGGCGGATGCCTCGGGGCTCGCGTCCTCCGCGGGCGTGTCCGCCTCCGCTGCCGGCGTGTCCGCCTCCGCGGTCGGAGCCTCCGCCTCGGCGGGCGGAGTCTCGTCCTGCGGAGCAGGCGTCTCGTCCTGCGGAGCAGGCGTCTCGTCAGCCGCGGCCTCCTCGGCCGCCGGCGACTCGACGACCGGGGTCTCCGCGTCCGCAGCGACCTCCGCCGCCTGCGGCGCCGTCGTCTCGGCCTCGGGCTCGCCCGGGGCATCCGTCACCGTCTCGGGCGCCTGCTCGACCGCCTGCTCCTCGGCGCGTCGTCGCCCGCCGAACAGTCGGGCCCGTCGCTCCTGCGGCTGGTTCGTCTCGTTGGTCTGCTCGTTCGTACCTTCCACCATCGCTGGTGCACTCCTACACCGGGTGGGTGACCGCGTCACCCTCCCGGTACTCTCTCGAGCGGCGACCCCTCGTGGGTCTCCGCGAATCCTTCGCTTCGCAGCCGGACCGGTGTCCTGGCTGCCACATCTTCCGGTCGTCCGACCGCCATCCGGATGCCCCTGCACCCGCAAACCTTCGTCAGCGCCACCGGACGCGGTCCGGACGGCTGGCTCGATTATCGCATGGACGCGGGCGCCCGCGCTGACGGACGCGTGACATAATCGCCCGGTGACCGCGACCGCAGACACCGACCGCACCGAGACCGAGGCTCCATCCCGGCCGATCGCGCTCGCCGTCTTCCTCGTGATCGCGGGCGTCACGGGCCTCATCGCGGCGTTCGAGCTGATGGTCGAGAAGATCGCGGTGCTCGAGGATCCGACGCACTCCGTGTCGTGCGACTTCAGCGTGCTCGTGGGCTGCTCGACGAACCTCGCGTCGGAGCAGGGCGCCGTGTTCGGCTTCCCGAACCCGATCATCGGGCTGGTCTGCTGGCCCGTCGTCATCACCATCGGCATGGCGCTGCTGTCGGGCGCCCGGTTCTCGCGCTGGTTCTGGATCGGCTTCAACGTCGGGGTCACCGCCGCGCTCGCGTTCGTGTGCTGGCTCATCTTCCAGAGCATCTACGTGCTCGACGTGCTCTGCCCCTGGTGCATGCTCACCTGGGCGGTGACGATCCCCACGTTCTGGGCGGTCACGCTGCGCAACGTCGCCGAGGGCGTGTTCGGCGGCGGGGCATCCGTTCGCCGCGTCGGTGCCGCACTCGCGGGCTGGATCCCGCTCATCACCGTCGTCTGCTACCTCGTGGTGGTGCTACTCGCGCAGCTGCGCATGGACGCGATCCCGCGCATCTGGTTCGACCTGTTCGCCTGACCGCACGCACGCCGCGCCGGCCCGGGTGGCGAAGGCGAGCGGATGCCGCTGGCGGACGTGGGCGGCCGGTGGCATCCTGCCGCCATGGGAACGCTCGTCTACTCGACCATCGGTTCGCTCGACGGCTACGTGAACGACGCGCGGGGCGCGTTCGACTGGGCGGAGCCGCCCGACGACCTCGTGGGCAGCATCAACGACGTGCTCGAGGGCGTCGACACGTACGTCTACGGCAGACGGATGTACGAGGTCATGCACGTCTGGGAGACCGACCCCGATTTCGATGGCCCCGGGCTGTCACCCGAGACGGCGCGGTTCTCGCGGGGCTGGCGCGCCGCCGAGAAGGTCGTCTTCTCGGCGACGCTCGCCGAGCCGGTGACGGCCCGCACCCGCATCGAGCGGGCCTACGGCGCCGGCGCCGTCCGTGCCGTCGTCGACGCCACGGACGGCGCCGTCACCATCGAGGGGCCGACGCTGGCCGCGCACGCGCTGCGCGACGGGCTGGTCGACGAGGTGCACCGGTACGTCGCCCCCGTGCTCGTCGGCGGCGGGACGCCCGTGTTCCCGGCAGACGTCCGACTCGACCTCGAGCTGGTCGAGCAGCGCCGGTTCGACCGCGGGTTCGCGCTGCTGCGCTACGCCGTGCGCTAGTCGAACCAGAGCGCGAGCTCGCGCTCGGCCGACTCGGGCGAGTCGGAGCCGTGCACGAGGTTCTGCTGCACCGGGAGTCCCCAGTCGCGCGCGAGGTCGCCGCGGATCGTGCCGGGCGCGGCCGTGGTCGGGTCGGTGGTGCCGGCGAGCGACCGGAAGCCCTCGATCACGCGGTTGCCGGCGACGCGCATGGCGACGGTCGGGCCCGACTGCATGAACTCGACGAGCGGCTCGTAGAAGGGCTTGCCCTCGTGCTCGGCGTAATGGGCGGCGAGCAGCTCGCGGTCGGCCTGCAGGAGGCGCACGTCGACGAGCGAGTAGCCCTTCGCCTCGATGCGGCGGAGGATCTCGCCGGTCAGGTTGCGGGCGACGCCGTCGGGCTTGACGAGGACGAGGGTCTCTTCGATGGGCGTGGTCATGCGGATTCCTTCCGTTGGCGGTCGATTCGTGCCCCGGCGACCATGGCGTACCACCACATGCCGCCGAACAGGGCGCCCACGAAGAACATCGCGGGGTTGAGGAAGCCGGTCGCCAAGAGGATCCCCTGCAGGACCCAACCGGCGACGTACGCGCCCTCGTAGCGCAGCAGCGCCATGATCGCGAGCAGCCCGACGAGCAGCACGCCGCCGCCCACGAGCGCCCACCAGCGCGGAATGCCGTCGTCGCCGAACGGCGCGGGCGACAGCCCGAAGATCGTCAGCGACGCGAGCAGCACGATGAACAGCTCGAAGCCGAGCACGATGCTCGCGAGGCTGCGCCGGATGGAGCGCGGCTCGGGCGCGGGACCATCGGGCTGCTCGGGCAGCCCCGGCTCCGCCGCGGTCACGGCTTCCACTCCCGGTCGTCGGCGAACGCCATGGCCTCGGCGACGAGCGTGATCGAGCCGGTGACCACCACGGCACGGCGCGGCGCTTCGGCCGCCCAGTCGTGCGCGGCCTCGAACGCGTCCTCGGCCCGGTCGTACGAGCTGATGCGCTCCGGGCCGATGACGGCCGCCGCCTGCTGCGCCAGCGCCTCGGCCGGGATCGCACGATCGGACTCGGACGCGGTCACGAGCAACACGTCGGCGATGGCGTCGAGCTCGCGCAGGATGCCCGCGGCATCCTTGTCGCCGAGCACGCCCACGACCACCGCGATCTCGTCGAAGTCGAACACCTGGCGCACCGCCTCGACGAGCGCGTGCGCGCCGTGCGGGTTGTGCGCCGCGTCGACGAGCACGGTCGGCTCGACGCCGACGAGCTGCATGCGCCCGGGCGAGGTGGTGGTCGCGAACGCCTCCTCGACGACCTCGCGCGAGAGCGCGTGCTCGCCCGAGCCGAGGAACGACTCGACCGCGGCGACCGCGACGGCCGCGTTCTGCGCCTGGTGCGCGCCGAGCAGGGGCAGGAAGACCTCGGCGTACTCCCCCGCGATACCGCGGATCGACAGCAGCTGCCCGCCGACCGCGACGGTCGCCGCGGTGGTCTCGAAGGCATCGCCCTCGATGGCGAGCGTCGCCTCGCTGAGCCGGCTTGCCGTGGCGAGCACGTCGGTCGCCTCGGGCGACTGGCGGGCCGAGACGACGGATGCCGCAGGCTTGATGATGCCCGACTTCGTGCGCGCGATCTGGGTGACCGTCGAGCCGAGGCGCGACATGTGGTCGAGGTCGATCGGCGTGAACACGGCGACCTGGCCGTCGGCGACGTTGGTCGAGTCCCACTCGCCGCCCATGCCGACCTCGATCACCGCCACGTCGACGGGCGCGTCCGCGAAGGCGGCGAACGCGAGCGCCGAGAGCGCCTCGAAGTACGTCAGCGGCACGTCGCCGGCCTGCTCGAGCTCGGCGTCGACCATCTCGACGTAGGGCGTGATGTCGTCCCAGTTGCGGGCGACCGCCTCGTCGGAGATGGGCTCGCCGTCGACGAGGATCCGCTCGGTGAACCGCTCGATGTGCGGGCTCGTGAGGAGGCCCGTGCGCAGGCCGTGCGCGCGCAGCAGGCCCTCGATGAGCCGGCTGGTGCTGGTCTTGCCGTTCGTGCCCGTGACGTGGATCACCGGATACGCGCGCTGCGGGTCGCCCAGCAGGTCCATCAGGCGGCGCGAGGGGCCGAGCCTCGGCTGCGGCGCCTGCTCGCCGATGCGGTCGAGCAGGGCGGAGAACACGGCGTCGGCCGCGTCGCGGAACTCGTCCGTCATGCCCGGGTCACCTCCACCGCGAGCTTCGCGCCACCGGCGAGCTTGGTCGCGTCGTCGCCGAGGCCGTCGACGGCCACGTCGAACGCGACGGCGAGCGTCTCGTCGGCGATGAGCGCGCGGTGCGCGTCGAACGCCGGCGCGGCGTGCGACTCGGTGACCAGGCGCAGGCGGATGCGGTCGCTGACCTCGAGCCCGGCGGCCTTGCGGGCGTCCTGCACCGCGCGCACCGCGTCGCGCGCGAGGCCCTCGGCCTCGAGCTCGGGCGTCGTCGAGGTCTCGAGCAGCACGAAGCCGTCGCCCGGCAGCAGGCCGATCGCACGCGAGTCGGCGTCGGCATCGCTCGAGACCAGCGCGAGCTCGTACTCGCCCTCGGCCAGCTCGATGCCGCCCGCCACGACGACGCCGTCCTGCTCGGTCCAGTCGCCCTCGCGCGCCGCGCGGATCGCGGCCTGCACCTGCTTGCCGAGGCGCGGACCGGCCGCGCGGGCGTTGACGGAGAGTCGACGCGAGATGCCGTACGCGTCCGCGCTGCCCTCGTCGAGGGTCACGAACTCGACGGCCTTGACGTTGAGCTCGTCGCGCAGGATGCCCGCGTACGGCGAGAGCCCCGAGGCATCCGCCGCCACCACCGTGAGCGACGCGAGCGGCAGGCGCACCCGTCGCCCCGCCTGCTTGCGCAGCGCGAGCGCGGTCGAGCTGATCTGGCGCACGGCGTCCATGGTCGCGACGAGCTCGGGGTCGGCGGGGAACTCGTCGGACGTCGGCCAGTCGGCCAGGTGCACGCTGCGACCGCCCGTGAGCCCGCGCCAGACGGTCTCGCCGACGAGCGGCACGAGCGGGGCGGCGAGGCGGCAGAGCGCCTCGAGCACGGTCCAGAGGGTGTCGAACGCCTCCCGGCCCGTGCCGTCGTCGGCGACGCCGTCCCAGAACCGGTCGCGCGATCGGCGCACGTACCAGTTGGTAAGCACGTCGGCGAAGTCGCGCAGCTTGGCCGACGCCATCGTCGCGTCGAATCGCTCGAGGTCGTCGGTCACGCCGGCGACGAGGTCGTGCAGCTTCGCGAGCAGGTACCGGTCGAGCACGTCCTCGGAGTCGGTGCGGCGCTCGGCCTCGTACCCCGATGCGTTGGCGTACAGCGAGAAGAAGTACCAGGTGCTCCACAGCGGCAGCATGAACTGCCGCACGCCCTCGCGGATGCCCTCCTCGGTGACGATGAGGTTGCCGCCGCGCAGCACCGGGCTCGCCATGAGGAACCAGCGCATCGCGTCGGACCCGTCGCGGTCGAACACCTCGTTCACGTCGGGGTAGTTGCGCAGCGACTTCGACATCTTCTGCCCGTCGCTGCCGAGCACGATCCCGTGGCTGATGACGTTGCGGTAGGCCGCCCGGTCGAACAGCGCCGTCGACAGCACGTGCATGACGTAGAACCAGCCGCGGGTCTGCCCGATGTACTCGACGATGAAGTCGGCCGGGTGGTGGGTGTCGAACCACTCCCGGTTCTCGAACGGGTAGTGCACCTGCGCGAACGGCATCGAGCCCGAGTCGAACCAGACATCGAACACGTCGGGGATGCGGCGCATGGTGGACTTCCCGGTCGGGTCGTCGGGGTTCAGACGGGTCAGCTCGTCGATGTACGGGCGGTGCAGGTCGGGCTCGCCGTCGGCGTTCAGCGGCAACCGGCCGAAGTCGCGCTCGAGCTCCTCGAGCGACCCGTAGACGTCGACGCGCGGGTACGCGGGGTCGTCGCTCTTCCACACCGGGATGGGCGATCCCCAGTACCGGTTGCGGCTGATCGACCAGTCGCGCGAGCCCTCGAGCCACTTGCCGAACTGGCCGTCCTTGACGTTCTCGGGCACCCAGCCGATGCCCTGGTTCAGCTCGACCATGCGGTCGCGGAACTCGGGCACCCGCACGAACCAGCTCGAGACGGCGCGGTAGATGAGCGGATTGCGGCAGCGCCAGCAGTGCGGGTACGAGTGCTCGTAGCTCGCCTGGCGGAGCAGGCGCCCCTCGGCCTTCAGCAGCTGCGTGAGCGGCTTGTTCGCGTCGGACCACAGCTGCCCCGCGACATCCGTCACCGCAGGCAGGAACCGACCGCCCTCGTCGAGCGAGATGACGACCGGGATGCCCGCGGCCTCGCAGACCTGCTGGTCGTCCTCGCCGTAGGCGGGCGCCTGGTGCACGATGCCGGTGCCGTCGGAGGTCGTGACGTAGTCGGCCACGAGGATGCGCCAGGCGTTCTGGAGGCCGTACGCCTCGACGTCCGCGTAGTAGTCGAACAGGCGGTCGTAGGTGACGCCGTCGAGGTCGGCACCGCGCACGGTGCGCGAGATCGCGGCGACCGCGTCCTCGGGCGACTCGTAGCCGAGGTCCTTGGCGTAGTTGCCCACGAGGTCGCGCGCGAGCAGGTACTCGCCGCCCAGCACCTCGGTGTCGCTCTCCCCCGCGCGCTCGCGCAGGACGGTCGCGTCGGGCGTGCCGGCGGGGCCCGCGGGCACGACGGCGTACTCGATCTCGGGGCCGACGGCCAGCGCGAGGTTCGTCGGCAGCGTCCACGGCGTGGTCGTCCATGCGAGCGCACGCACCGCGGTGAGCCCGAGCGCCTCGGCCTTCGCGCCCGTGAGCGGGAAGGTGACCGTGACGGTCTGGTCCTGGCGCATCTTGTAGACGTCGTCGTCCATGCGCAGCTCGTGGTTCGACAGCGGCGTCTCGTCGCGCCAGCAGTACGGCAGCACGCGGTAGCCCTCGTAGGCGAGGCCCTTCTCGTGCAGCTGCTTGAACGCCCACACGACCGACTCCATGAAAGTCACGTCGAGGGTCTTGTAGTCGTGCTCGAAGTCGACCCACCGCGCCTGGCGGGTGACGTACTCCTGCCACTCGCGGGTGTAGCGCAGCACCGACTCGCGGGCGGCGGCGTTGAACGCCGCGATGCCCATCTCCTCGATCTGGCTCTTGTCGGTGATGCCGAGCTGGCGCTCCGCCTCGAGCTCGGCGGGCAGGCCGTGGGTGTCCCAGCCGAACCGGCGGTGCACCTGCCTGCCGCGCATGGTCTGGAAGCGCGGGAACAGGTCCTTGGCGTAGCCGGTCAGCAGGTGGCCGTAGTGCGGCAGGCCGTTGGCGAACGGCGGGCC
This sequence comes from Agromyces mangrovi, assembly GCF_030296695.1. Classification (NCBI taxonomy): domain Bacteria; kingdom Bacillati; phylum Actinomycetota; class Actinomycetes; order Micrococcales; family Microbacteriaceae; genus Agromyces; species Agromyces mangrovi (ex Wang et al. 2018). The sequence goes on from NZ_AP027737.1 coordinate 3,502,448, forward strand.
GTCGTAGAAGACCCACTCCTCGGCGCCCTCGCGCTGGTCGATCGAGGCCTGGAACGTGTCGTCGCTCGACCAGAACGCGAGCACCTGCTGCTCGAGTTCCGGGAAGTTCGGGGAGGCTTGGACCTCGCCGCGGTCGTTCGGAGTGCGGGGATACAACGGGTCTCCTGGGAGGACGTGCGTTCGGCCCGAGGACGTCGGTCGCCCCTCGGACGCCGTCGCGGTACCACCTCGATTGCCCCGGTCGCCCGGTGCCACTCGTTCCTTGGCTGTGACGGGCCAGCCCCGTCCGGTTCTAGTGACGGGCGGATGCTGCGCACCAGCCCGCGTTCTTCCGGAGACTCCCCGGTGATGGCCGGATCGACGTCGTTGGCCACCAGTGTATCGCCCGCCCCGAGGCATCCGTCACCCGCACTGGGGGTGGGCCGACTGTGCACAGGCCGCCCACCGGACCGCACGCTCCCCTACCCTCGGACGCACGAGCGGATGAGACGGTACCCGACACGGAGGACGCCATGAGCGACGACGGAACGAACCGCCCCGAGGACCCGGACGCCACGCGCCCGATCGACCACGCCGAGACGGTGCCGATGGCCCCGGTGCAGGCGGATGCCGCCACGGACGAGTCGCCCGAGAGCGGCGGGCGCCGCACCGCGCTGATCCTCATCTCCATCCTCGCCGGCGTGCTGCTCATCGCCGTGATCGTGCTCGTGGTCGTGCTGCTCACCGGCGGGTCCGACGAGGAGGAGCCGGTGGCCGCACCGACGCCCACGGCCACGGAGACCCCCGAGCCCGAGCCGACCGAGTCGGAGGAGCCCGAGGGCGAGACCGAGGACGACGGCGACGGCGGCGACGGCGGCTCGACCGACGGCGGCGGTTCCACGGACGGCGGCGGCGAGACGACGCCCGCTCCCGTCTTCACGACGACCGCGTTCGAGCCCGAGGTCGCGCCGTGCGACGGCGTCTCGTCGGTGCCGCTGCGCTTCCAGTGGATGTCGGACGGCGCCGAGCAGGCCTGGTTCGGAGTCGGCACGACCGACGCCAAGGCGGCGCCCTTCGAGGAGGTCTCCCCGAACGAGGAGGTCTACGAGGGCGTGAGCTTCCAGTGCTCGGAGGCGAGCGAGATCTACACGGTCACCCTCGAGGGCCCGGGCGGCATCACGAGCCACACGTGGGAGGTCGTTCGCGGCTGACCGGCCGCGAGGCCTCGCGGCGCGCGTAGGATGCCGGGCGTGACGAACGCACCTGCCGCACCCGCATCCGACCTCGACCGCGCCCCACGACCCGTCCGCCGGGTCGCGATCGCGTCCTTCGTGGGCACCGCCCTCGAGTCGTACGACTTCTACGTCTTCGCGTACTTCGCGGCGTTCTTCGTCGGGCCGCTGTTCTTCGAGCCGCTCGGCGTGTTCGGCGGCACGCTCTCGGCGTTCCTCTCCATCGCGCTGGCGTTCGTCGTGCGGCCGCTCGGCGCGATCGTGTTCGGCCACCTCGGCGACCGCATCGGCCGCCGCAGCACCCTCATCGTCACCATCACGCTCATGGGCGTCGCGACCGGCCTCATCGGCGTGCTGCCCGATTACGCGACCGCCGGCTGGCTCGGGGCCATCGGACTGGTCGTGCTGCGCATCCTGCAGGGGCTCTCGCTCGGCGGCGAGTGGGGCGGCGCGGTGCTGCTCGCGACCGAGCACGCCGACCCGCGCCGTCGCCCGTTCTTCGCGGCGATCCCGCAGCTCGGCTCCCCCGTCGGCTCCATCCTCAGCGCCACGGTGTTCCTCGTCATGACCACCCTCCTCACGACCGAGGACATGGTCGCGTGGGGCTGGCGCATCCCGTTCCTCACCGCGATCCCACTGCTGCTCGTGTCGCTGTACCTGCGCTGGTCGATCGACGAGACGCCCGTGTTCCGCGAGCTCGTCGCCGAGCGCCGCCGCGACCGGGTCCCGTTCCTCGCGATGTTCGCCCGCCAGCCCGTCGCGATTCTCGTCGCCGTCGGCGCGGCGCTCCTCGGCATCGGCTCGTACTCGCTCATGAACACGTACACCGTGAACTACGGCGTGACCGAACTCGGCTTCAGCTTCCAGGACCTGCTGGTCGCGACCACCATCGGCGGCCTGCTCCAGCTCGTCACGATCCCGACCTTCGGCTGGCTCGCCACCCGCGTCGGCTCCGCTCGTGTCGTCGCGTGGGGCGCGCTCGGCACGCTGCTCATCACGTTTCCCATGTACTGGCTGCTGCAGTTCGCCACGTTCCCGATCCTCGTCGGCACGATGATCATCGGCGGCATCCTGCCCACCATGGCCTGGGCGAGCCTCGGCGGGCTCATGGGCGACCTCTTCGACGACCACTACCGCTACTCGGCGCTGTCGTTCGCGTACAGCATCGCGGCCGTGATCTCGGGCTTCGTGCCGGCGCTCACGCTCGCACTCGGCGAGGCGACCGCGTTTGAGTGGTGGCACCCGGGCGTGGTGCTCGCGGTCATGTCGGCGATCACGCTGGGCTCGGCCCTCGCCGCGGGGGCGATCGCCCGGAGCCGGGCGGCCGCGCCCGCCGCGGACTGACGCGCGCCGACGCACGGCCGGCTCCCCGTGGCATCCGGCTAGAATGCACTGCAATCGCACACTCAGGCACCTCCACATTGACTCGGTGCCGCACATATCGAACCGGAGTTCCCACATGACCGCGCCGCGCATTCCCGACAAGCCCGCCCTCGAAGGACTCGAGCAGAGCTGGGGCACCGTCTGGGAGGACCAGGGCACCTACCGGTTCGATCGTGAAGGTGCGACGAAGGAGACCATCTACTCCATCGACACGCCCCCGCCTACCGCGTCGGGCTCGCTGCACATCGGCCACGTGTTCTCGTACACGCACACCGACGTGGTGGCGCGCTTCCAGCGCATGCGCGGACGCAGCGTGTTCTACCCGATGGGGTGGGACGACAACGGCCTGCCGACCGAGCGCCGCGTGCAGAACTACTACGGCGTGCGCTGCGACCCGTCGCTGCCGTACGACGCCGACTTCACTCCGCCGCACGAGGGCACCGAGGGCAAGACCATCAAGCCGGCCGACCAGGTGCCGATCTCGCGCCGCAACTTCATCGAGCTCTGCGAGCGGCTGACGGCCGAGGACGAGCAGCACTTCGAGGACCTCTGGCGCACGCTCGGCCTCTCGGTCGACTGGACCCAGACGTACCGCACCATCGCCGACGAGGCCATCACGACCTCGCAGCGGGCGTTCGTGCGCAACGTGGCCCGCGGCGAGGCGTACCAGGCGCTCGCGCCCACCATGTGGGACGTGACGTTCCGCAGCGCCGTGGCGCAGGCCGAGCTCGAGGACCGCGAGCAGCCCGGCCACTACCACCGGGTGACCTTCCACCGCCCCGACGGCGGCACCATCGAGATCGAGACCAGCCGGCCCGAGCTCATCGCCGCGTGCGTGGCCCTCGTGGCGCACCCCGACGACGAGCGCTACCAGCCGCTGTTCGGCCAGACCGTGACCACTCCGGTGTTCGGCGTGGAGGTGCCGATCGTGGCGCACCACCTCGCGCAGAAGGACAAGGGCACCGGCATCGCCATGATCTGCACCTTCGGCGACGTGACCGACGTGACCTGGTGGCGCGAGCTGAACCTGCCGAACCGCGCGATCATCGGCTTCGACGGACGCATTGTGGCGGATGCCCCCGAAGCGATCGACTCCGAGGCCGGCCTCGCCGCGTTCGGCGAGCTCGCCGGCAAGACCGTGTTCAGCGCGAAGAAGGCCATGGTCGACCTGCTGCGCGAGTCGGGCGACCTGCTCGGCGAGCCGAAGGCCATCACGCACCCGGTGAAGTTCTACGAGAAGGGCGACCGCCCGCTCGAGATCGTGTCGACCCGGCAGTGGTACATCGCCAACGGCGCGCGCGACGAGGCGCTCCGCGACCGGCTCGTGGAGCGGGGTCGCGACATCGACTGGCACCCCGACTTCATGCGCGTGCGGTACGAGAACTGGGTGGGCGGCCTCTCGGGCGACTGGCTCATCTCGCGCCAGCGCTTCTTCGGCGTGCCGATCCCGGTCTGGTACCCGCTCGACGCCGACGGCGAGCCCGTCTTCGACGAGCCGATCGTGGCGACCGAGGACCTGCTGCCCGTCGATCCGTCGTCGCAGCCCGCGCCCGGCTTCGCGGAGTCGCAGCGCGGCCGGGCGAACGGCTTCATCGGCGAGCTCGACATCATGGACACCTGGGCGACCTCGTCGCTCACCCCGCAGCTCGCGGGCGGCTGGGAGCGCGACCCGGAGCTGTTCGACCTCGTGTTCCCGTACGACCTGCGCCCGCAGGGCCAGGACATCATCCGCACCTGGCTGTTCTCGTCGACGCTGCGCGCCGAGCTCGAGCACGGGGTGGCCCCGTGGGGCAACGCCGCGATCTCGGGCTTCATCGTCGACCCCGACCGCAAGAAGATGTCGAAGTCGAAGGGCAACGTGGTGACCCCGGCGGGCCTGCTCGAGCAGCACGGCTCCGACGCGGTGCGCTACTGGGCGTCGTCGTCGCGCCTCGGCACCGACGCCGCGTTCGACCCGCAGAACCCGACCCAGGTGAAGATCGGCCGCCGCCTCGCGATCAAGGTGCTGAACGCGTCGAAGTTCATCCTCGGCTTCGAGGGCACGGCGGATGCCCCCGTGACCGAAGCGCTCGACCGCAGCATGCTCGCCACGCTGCAGGGTGTCGTCGCGCAGGCGACGGCCGCGCTCGAGGCGTACGACCACGCGCGGGCGCTCGAGCTCACCGAGACGTTCTTCTGGACCTTCTGCGACGACTACCTCGAGCTCGTGAAGGAGCGCGCGTACGGCGAGGCCGGCGCCGAGCAGGCCTCGGCGGTGGCGGCCCTCAACCGCGCCCTGTCGACCCTGCTGCGCCTCTTCGCCCCGGTGATCCCGTTCGCGACCGAGGAGGCCTGGTCGTGGTCGCACGAGGGGTCGGTGCACCGCGCCGCGTGGCCGACCGTCGACGAGCTCGCGCTCGACGAGGCCGGCGACCCCGAGCTGCTCCGGCTCGCGAGCGCCGCCCTCACGGGCATCCGCCGCGCCAAGACCGACGCGAAGGCCTCGCAGCGCACGCCGGTCTCGCAGGCCCGCATCGGCGGACCGGCCGCCGAGATCGCGGTGCTCGCGCAGGCCGCCGGCGACCTCCGCGCGGTGGGTCGCATCGAGACGCTCGACTTCGACGAGGCCGACGAGCTCGCCGTGCGCGAGGTCGTGCTCGCACCCGCGGAGGCATGATGCAGCTCGGCACCCGTTGGCCCGCCGGTACCGCCGCACCCGCGTCGGTGCCGGAGCCGGTGCGCGCCGCGATCGCGGACGCCGAAGCCGCCACCGCGTCGCTCGAGGGGCAGTACTGGACCCTCACCTGGCTCGAGGGTCTCGCGATCGCGACGCTCGACGACGGCACGCGGGTGCGGCAGCGGCCCGGTGGTCTCGCGCCGATCACGGAGCCGGCCGAGCCGGAGGCGAACGCCGACGACGACTGGTGAGTCGGGTGCCCGAGGCCTCCGGCCCGTTCAGCGCATGCCCACCCCGACGCGGATGCGGAACTCGGCCTGCTCGGCCTCGGTCTGACGCCGTGACGTCGTCGGGATCATCGCGGCGCGTCGCGCCCGTCGCCGGCTCGCCCAGCGGGTGAGCTCGACGCCGAGGCGGGTGGCGAGGCGTTCGATGCGGTCGGCCGGCACGCGACGGGTGCCGCGGATCGGCAGTGCGGTGGCGGTCATTGCGGGAGTTCCTCTCCATCGACGAGCGGGAATGCGTTGAGCTGCAGTTCGACCGGGCGCGACCCGGGCAGGTCCAGGCCGCGGTAGCGGGCGACGATCGCCTCGACCGCGTGCGCGAGCTCGCTCGACGCCTCGTCGAGCTGTTCGCACGTGAGTCGCAGGTGCGCCGTGGACATGACGCTCGCGTGGAGCCACTCGTCGGGCAGGTCGCGCATGCCGCGGTCGAGGAACTCGCGCAGGTGCGACTCGCGCTCGTGCTGCACGTGGTCCATGACGACCTGGGCGGCGGCCTTCACCGCCGGATCCGAGGCGTGGTCGGGCGGCACGGTGAGCCCGCCGGGCGTGCGCTCCCACCAGCGTTCGCGCGCGGTGCCGCGGCCGACGACCTCGCGCACGAGGTCGTACTGCGCGAGCTGCCGCAGGTGGTAGCTCATCGCACCGCTCGACTCCCCCAGCCGCTCGGCGAGCATGCTCGAGGTGGCGGCGCCGTGCAGCGACAGCGCGTCGAAGATCTGCATGCGCAGCGGGTGCCCGAGGGCCTTCAGCGTGCCGAGGTCCGCGATGCGCGGGGGCGGCGCGTCGGCCGCCGATGCTGCGTGCTCGGGAGTGCTCATACCCGAGACGATACTCTTGCAAAGAACTCTTTGCAAGTATTTCTTTGCAATGAAATCTTTGCATCAGGTGGGCGGCGGATGTCGCGGAGCATCCGCCCCCGTCCCGCTCACCCGTGCGCGATGATCTCCCCGTGCGGCATGAGCAGCCAGCCGTCGTCGTGCGCCGCCCACTCGCGCCACCCCGCCGCGATCTCCTTCAGGTCGCCCCAGTCGGCGTGGCCCGACTCGATGGCATGCGCCGCGAAGGTCGACTCGACCGCGCGCTCGGCCCAGGACCCGCCCCACCATTCGCGCTCGGCGGGGCTCGAGAAGAGCCAGACCGACGCGCTCACGTCGACCCGCGAGAAGCCGGCGTTCACGGCCCAGTGCTTGAGCGTGCGGCCCGCCAGCGGGTCGCCGCCGTTCCACACGTGCACCCGTCGGTACACGTCGAGCCACTTGTCGAGCGCCGGTACCAGCGGGTACCAGATCACGCCGCCGTAGTCGACGTCGCGCACCCCGGCCACCCCGCCCGGCTTCAGGACGCGCCGGAACTCGCGCAGCGCGTCCTCCGGCCGACCGAGGTGCTGCAGCACCTGGTGCGCGTGCACCACGTCGTACGTGTCGTCCTCGGCGTCGAGCCGATACGCGTCGTCGACCGCGAACTCGACGTTGTGCACGCCGTTGTCGGCCGCGAGGCCGGCCGCCTGCGCGACGATCTGCGCCGAGGCGTCCACGCCCCGCACCGGTGCCGGATCGACCCGCCGGGCGATGTCGATCGTGATGCTGCCGGGCCCGCTGCCCACGTCGAGCACCAGGGCGCCCGGCTGCAGGTGCGGAATGAGGTACTCGGCCGAGTTCGCCACCGTGCGCCAGGCGTGCGTGCGCACCACGCTCTCGTGGTGCCCGTGCGTGTACTCGTCCCGTGGCGCGACCTCCGACCGGTCGATGTCCGTGTCCATGACACGAGCCTAGAACCGCTGGTCGGCCCCCGTGCCGCCTACGCTGGACGGATGGCCCAGACCGTCAATCCGCTGCTCACGCCGAGCACGCTCCCCTACCAGCTGCCGCCCTTCGCCGAGATCTGCGAGGAGCACTACGGCCCCGCCCTCGAGCAGGGCATGGCCGAGCAGCTCGCCGAGGTGCGCGCCATCACCGAGCAGCTCGACCCGCCCACGTTCGCGAACACGATGCTGCCGCTCGAGCTCAGCGGGCAGACGCTCCGCCGCGTGCTCGAGGTGTTCTCCAACCAGAGCTCGGCCGACTCCACCCCCGCCACCGACGCGCTCGAGGAGGAGTTCGCGCCGCGCCTGGCCGCGCACGAGGACGCCATCCGGCTCGACCCGGCGCTCTACCGCCGCATCGACGCCCTGCACGCCGACATCGACGCGCAGGGCCTCGACCCCGAGTCGCGCTACCTGCTCGAGCGCACGCACCGCGAGTTCACGCTCGCGGGCGCCGCGCTCTCCCCCGACGAGACCGATCACCTCAAGGAGCTCAACCAGCGACTCGCCGCCCTCGCAACGCGCTTCGAGAAGCACCTGCTCGCCGACACGAACGACCTCGCGGTGCAGGTGACGGATGCCTCCGAGCTCGACGGTCTCTCCGACGGCGAACGTTCGGCCGCAGCGGCCGCCGCCGCCGACCGCGGGCTCGACGGGTACCTCGTCACGCTCGTGCTGCCGACGGGGCATCCGTGGCTCGCATCGCTCACGAGCGAGGCCACCCGCGACCGCGTCATGGCCGCCTCCCGCGCCCGCGGCGCACGCGGCAACGCGCACGACACCCGCGCGACGGTGCTCGAGATCGTGCGGCTCCGCGCCGAGCGCGCCCGGCTGCTCGGCTTCGCCGACCACGCCTCGTACATCACGGCCGACCAGACCGCGGGCAGCCCCGAGGCGGTCGCCGACATGCTCGGCTCGCTCGCGCCGGCGGCGGCGCGCAACGCCCGCGCCGAACGCGAGCGCCTCGCCGCGGTCGTGGCCGAGACCCCGGGCGCACGGCCGCTCGAGGCATCCGACTGGCCCTACTACTCGGAGCAGGTGCGCGCCCGCGACTACGCGGTCGACACGGCAGCGATGCGCCCCTACTTCGAAGCCGAGCGCGTGCTGCACGACGGGGTGTTCTTCGCCGCGACCGAGCTCTACGGCATCACGTTCACCGAGCGTGACGACCTCGTCGCCTACCACCCCGACGCGCGGGTCTTCGAGGTGCACGAGGCCGACGGCTCCCCCGTCGGACTCTTCGTGTTCGACCTCTACACGCGCGACTCCAAGCGCGGCGGCGCCTGGATGAACCCGATCGTCACCCAGTCGACGCTGCTCGGCACGCTGCCCGTCGTGGTCAACAACCTCAACGTGCCCAAGCCCGCCGCGGGCGAGCCGACGCTGCTCACCTACGACGAGACCCGCACGCTGTTCCACGAGTTCGGGCACGCGCTGCACGGGCTCTTCGGGAGCACGACGTACCCGAAGCTGTCGGGCACGAGCGTGCACCGCGACTTCGTCGAGTTCCCGAGCCAGGTGAACGAGATGTGGATGCTGTGGCCCGAGGTGCTCGCCAACTATGCGGTGCACCACGAGACGGGCGAGCGGATGCCGCAGGAGCTCGTCGACCGCCTCCTGGCCGCCGAGCAGTGGGGCGAGGGCCACGCGACCGTCGAGTACCTCGCCGCCGCGCTGCTCGACCAGGCGTGGCACCGGCTGACCGCCGACGACGTGGTCGACGACGTCGCCGCGTTCGAGGCGCGGGCGCTGGCCGACGCGGGCCTCGACGACCCGCTCGTGCCGACGCGCTACTCGAGCACTTACTTCGCGCACACCTTCTCCGGCGGCTACAGCGCGGGCTACTACTCGTACATCTGGAGCGAGGTGCTCGACGCCGACACGGTCGAGTGGTTCCGCGAGCACGGCGGACTCACGCGCGAGAACGGCGAGCGGTTCCGCCGGCGCCTGCTCGGCGTCGGCGGCGGCGGCGACCCGCTCGAGGCGTACCGCGACTTCCGCGGGCGCGACGCCGAGCTCGAGCCGCTGCTGCGGCGCCGCGGGCTCGACGCGTAGGACGCGCTCACGCGAACGCGCCGCCACCCGTCGGGGTGGCGGCGCGTTCGAACGTCGCGTGGTGCGTGCGGCTGACGGTCAGATCGCGAAGCCGAGGGCGCGCATCTGGTCGCGGCCGTCGTCGGTGATCCGCTCCGGACCCCACGGCGGCATCCACACCCAGTTGATGCGGAACGCGTCGACGACCCCGTCGAGGGCCTGCGCGGTCTGCTCCTCGAGCACGTCGGTCAGCGGGCATCCGGCGCTCGTGAGCGTCATGTGGATGATCAGCGCGTCGTGCTCGTCGTCCCAGCCGAGGTCGTAGATCAGGCCCAGGTCGACGACGTTGACCCCCAACTCGGGGTCCATGACGTCCTTCAGCGCCTCTTCGACCTGATCGAACTTCTCGGGTGCCAGCGTCGAAACCATGGGATCAGCTTACGACCGCACCGTCGAGATAGCGATCGTAGCCCTCCTCCTCGAGACGCTCGGCCAGCTCGGGGCCGCCCTCCTCGGCCACGCGTCCGGCGACGAACACGTGCACGTAGTCGGGCGTGATGTAGCGGAGGATGCGGGTGTAGTGCGTGATCAGCAGCACGCCGAGGCCCGTCTGCTCCTTGGCGCGGTTGACGCCCTCGGAGACGATCTTGAGCGCGTCGACGTCGAGGCCGGAGTCGGTCTCGTCGAGCACCGCGAAGTCGGGCTTCAGCAGCTCGAGCTGGAGGATCTCGTTGCGCTTCTTCTCGCCGCCCGAGAAGCCCTCGTTGACGTTGCGCTCCGCGAAGGCGGGGTCCATCCGCAGGTTCGCCATCGACTCGCGCACGTCCTTGACCCAGCCGCGCACGGCGGGAGCCTGACCGTCGATCGCGGTCTTCGCGGTGCGGAGGAAGTTGGTGACGGTGACGCCGGGGATCTCGACCGGGTACTGCATGGCGAGGAACAGGCCCGCGCGGGCGCGCTCGTCGACGCTCATCTCCAGCACGTCCTCACCATCGAGGGTGATGGAGCCGGAGACGACGGTGTACTTGGGGTGGCCGGCGATCGTGTAGGCCAGCGTGGACTTGCCCGAGCCGTTCGGGCCCATGATCGCGTGGATCTCGCCCTTGCGGATGGTCAGGTCGACGCCGCGCAGGATCTCGCGGGTGCCCTGCTCGGTCTCGACGTTGACGTGGAGGTCCTTGATCTCGAGGACAGACATGGTTCGTTGCGTTCACTTCCCGGCGCTGACGCGCCGTGGTCGGGGGTTCAGACGTTCAGGGTGACGGTCGGGTCGATGAAGACGCCGCCGTCGGCGAGCTCCACCCGGTACACCGGGACGGGCTCGTAGGCGGGGAGGGTGAGGGGCTTGCCGGTCTTGAGGGAGAACTTCGACCCGTGCGCCCAGCACTCGAGCGTGTCGTCCTCCACGAAGCCCTCGGCGAGCGAGATGTCGCCGTGCGTGCAGGTGTCGCCGATGGCGTGCACGTCGCCCGCGGCATCCTTCACCACGGCGATCGGGGTGCCCTCGACGACGAAGCGCTGGGCCTGGTCGGCCTCGAGCGCGTCGACGTCGCAGACGCGGACCGCGCTCACGAGGGGAGCACCCCGCCCGCGAGCTCGGCCTCGATCGCCTCGGCGAGGTGCGCCTCGAGGTCGGGCACGCCGATCTTCTGCACGATCTCGGCGAGGAAGCCGATGACGACGAGGCGCCGGGCCTCGTCCTCGCGGATGCCGCGCGCCTGCAGGTAGAACAGCTGCTCGTCGTCGAAGCGTCCGGTCGCGCTCGCGTGGCCGGCACCCTGGATGTCGCCCGTTTCGATCTCGAGGTTCGGGATCGAGTCGGCGCGCGCGCCGGGCGTGAGCACCAGGTTGCGGTTCGCCTCGTACGAGTCGGTGCCGACGGCGTCGCGCCCGATCAGCACGTCGCCGATCCACACGCTGCGTGCCGTCTCGCCCTGCAGCGCGCCCTTGTAGAGCACGTCGCCGCGCGTGTGCGGCCCCTTGTGGTGCAGGAACACCTGGCTCTCGAAGTGCTGCCCGGCGTCGGAGAAGCTGAGCCCGTAGAGCTCCGCCTCCGAGCCCTCGCCCGCGAGCTCGACGCTCGGGTTGAGGCGCACGACCCCGCCGCCGAACGACACGACGACGTGGCGGAGGTAGGCGTCGCGGCCGACGCGCGCCTGGTGCGCGGCGGCGTGGATCGCGTCGTCGGCCCACTCCTGCACGCTCACGACCGTGAGGTTCGCGCCCTCGCGGACGAGCACCTCGACGTTCTGGGCGAACGTGGTGCTGCCGGCGTGGCGGAGCACGATCGTGCCACGCGAGTTGGGCTTGGCCTCGATCACGACGTGGCCGTTGGCCCGGCGCTCCGCGCCGTTGCCCGTGAGCTGCACGACGACGGGCCCGTCGAGCTCCACGCCGTCGGGCACCACGAGGTGCAGGGCCTCGTCGGTGTGCTTCCAGGCGAGGGCGCTCGGGAGGTCCTCGGGGGTGAACGCCTCACCACGCGGGGCCTGGCCGACGGCCAGGGTGCCCAGCTCGATCGCGTCGGCGCCGGTGACCTTCCAGTCCACGGCGGCGTCGCCGGCGCGGTCGTCGGTCGCCTCGTCGGCGAAGACGCCCGCGATGCGCGCGATCGGGGTGTGCTTCCAGTCGACCTCGGTGCCCGCGGGCACGCCGAAGTCGGCGGGGTCGTAGGAACGCGTGCGCTCGGTTCGGGTCTGCACCGGCACGAATGCACCGGCTCCGTCGCTGTGCGCCCTGCTACCGGGGGCGACGGGTGGCGTCTGGATTGCGGACGTCATTCAGCCGACGGATCCTTCCATGCTCATCTCGATCAGTTTGTTGAGTTCCATCGCGTACTCCATGGGGAGCTCGCGGGCGATCGGCTCGATGAAGCCGCGCACGATCATCGCCATGGCCTCGTCCTCCGGCAGGCCGCGCGACATGAGGTAGAACAGCTGCTCCTCGCTCACGCGCGACACGGTCGCCTCGTGACCCAGGTGCACGTCGTCGACGCGGATGTCGATGGCCGGGTACGTGTCGGACCGGGAGATCGTGTCGACCAGCAGCGCGTCGCAGCGCACGGTGTTCGCGGAGTGGTGCGCGTTCGCGTCCACCCGCACCTCGCCGCGGTAGCCCGCTCGGCCGCCGCCGCGTGCGATCGACTTGGAGACGATCGACGACTGCGTGTGCGGCGCCATGTGGATCATCTTCGCGCCGGCGTCCTGGTGCTGGCCGGGGCCCGCGAACGCGACCGACAGGGTCTCGCCCTTGGCGTGCTCGCCCATCAGGAAGATCGACGGGTACTTCATCGTGACCTTCGAGCCGATGTTGCCGTCGATCCACTCCATGGTGGCGCCCTCGGCGGCGGTGGCCCGCTTGGTGACGAGGTTGTAGACGTTGTTCGACCAGTTCTGGATCGTCGTGTAGCGCACGCGGGCGTTCTTCTTCACGATGATCTCGACGACCGCGGAGTGCAGCGAGTCGCTCTTGTAGATCGGCGCCGTGCAGCCCTCGATGTAGTGCACGTACGAGCCCTCGTCGGCGATGATGAGCGTGCGCTCGAACTGGCCCATGTTCTCGGTGTTGATGCGGAAGTACGCCTGCAGCGGGATCTCCACGTGCACGCCCGGCGGCACGTAGACGAACGACCCGCCCGACCACACGGCCGTGTTCAGCGCGGCGAACTTGTTGTCGCCGGCCGGGATGACCGTGCCGAAGTACTCCTCGAAGAACTCCGGGTGCTCGCGCAGCGCCGTGTCGGTGTCCATGAAGATGACACCCTGCGCCTCGAGCTGCTCGTTGATCTGGTGGTAGACGACCTCGGACTCGTACTGCGCCGCGACGCCCGCGACGAGGCGCTTGCGCTCCGCCTCGGGGATGCCGAGCTTCTCGTACGTGTTCTTGATGTCCTCGGGCAGGTCCTCCCACGTCTGGGCCTGCTTCTCGGTGGAGCGCACGAAGTACTTGATGTTGTCGAAGTCGATGTCCGACAGGTCGGCGCCCCAGCTGGGCATGGGCTTGCGGTCGAACAGCTGGAGGGCCCGCAGGCGACGCTTGCGCATCCACTCCGGCTCGTCCTTCAGGTTCGAGATGTCGGCCACGACCTCGGGCGAGAGCCCGCGTCGCGCAGACGCTCCGGCCACGTCGGAGTCGGCCCAGCCGAACTCGTACTGGCCGAGGCCCTCGAGCTCCGGTCGGTCGATGAGGACGTCGGTCATCGTTCTCCTCTTCTCCACCCCCGGCTATCAGTCCGGCTCGCTCCCCTCTCCGCGTTCGAGGCGCAGCGCGGTTCGGGAGCGATGTGCGGGTGGCTGCAGTGCGTACCTAAGATGGAAGCCGAGCATCGGCCGCATTCCTGCGTCCTGCGCGCCTGCGCATGCTCGTCAACCACCCAAGTCTATAGGGTCGCGAACCCTCAGGGGCAGGACTCCCAGCGCCGTCCCAGACCGTCGCGTCCGGATCGAGTACCGTGAACCGTTTCGTCGCCTGGCTCCCCGACCACGTCGACCGCCGCATCCGCATCACCGCATGGATCTCGTTCGTGCTCAACGTGCTCATCATCGCGACCGGCGGCGCGGTGCGCCTCACCGCCTCCGGACTCGGCTGCAGCGACTGGCCCGTGTGCGTGCCCGGGTCGCTCACGCCGACCCCCGAGATGGGCATCCACGGCGTGATCGAGTTCGGCAACCGCACGATCAGCGGGCCCCTGCTGATCGCCGCACTCCTCGTGCTGCTGTTCACGTGGCGCCTGCGCCGCGAGCGGAAGGACCTCTTCCGGCTCGCGCTGCTGGTGCTCGTACTCGTCGTCGTGCAGGCGCTGGTGGGCGCGTTCGTCGTCTGGCAGGAGCTCGCGGCCGCGCTCGTCGGCTTCCACTACACGGTCTCGGTCGTCATCGTGTGCATCGCCGCCGCGTACCTCGTGCGCATGCACGCGCCAGCGGGGCCGCGCGAGCTCGCGGTGCCGAGGCCGTTCGCGATCCTGACCCACGTCACGACCCTCGCCCTGGCCGTCACCGTCGTCGTCGGCGTCATGACCACCGCGTCGGGCCCGCACTCGGGCGACGACGACGTCGTGCGCACCGGGGTGGACGCGACGCTGCTCGCGCACGTGCACTCGTGGCCGGGCTACGTGCTCGGCGCACTCCTGGTCGCACTCGTCGCCTGGGCCGCGGCGGCCCGCCTGCGTCCGCTGAAGTGGCTGCTCGTGCTGACCGCCGTCGTGCTGGTGCAGATCGCCGTGGGCGTCTTCCAGGCCCGCAACGGCCTGCCCCCGCTCGCGGTCGGCGTGCACATGGTGCTCGCGGCCCTCTCGGCCGCCGCGATGACCACGGTCGTCCTCAACCTGAAGGCGCCCGTCCGGGTCGTCGCCGACTCCCCCGCCCCCGCCGAGGCCGTCCGCGGCTAGAAGGGCAGCAGCGGGTCGATGCCGACCGCGAGGAACAGCAGCGACAGGTACGCGATCGACGAGTGGAAGACGCGCATGCCCGATGCCGGCTGGTTGCGGATCGCGAGCCCGTACAGGCGGTGCGTCTCGGCGACGAACCAGCCGCCCGTGACGAGGGCGACGGCCGTGTAGACGAGGCCCATGTCGGCGACCGGAATGAGCAGCAGCGAGCACGCGAGCGTCGCCCAGGCGTAGAGGATGACCTGGAGGCCCACCTGCGCCCGGCCGCGCACGACGGCGAGCATCGGCACCCCCGCCGCCGCGTAGTCCTCGCGGTACTTCATCGACAGCGGCCAGTAGTGCGGCGGCGTCCAGAGGAAGATGATCAGGAAGAGGATGAACGGCGCCCAGCTCAGGTCGCCGGTCACGGCGGCCCAGCCGATGAGCACGGGCATGCAGCCCGCGACGCCGCCCCAGACGATGTTCTGCGACGTGCGGCGCTTGAGGATGAGGCTGTAGAAGACCACGTAGAGCAGGATCGCCGCGAGCGAGAGGGCTGCGGCGAGCCAGTTGGCGAACACGCCGAGCCAGACGATGGACGCCGCGCCCAGCGCATAGGCGAACACGAGCGCCTCGCGGTCGGTGAGCTCCCCGGTCACGAGCGGGCGGTTGCGCGTGCGGCGCATCACGCGGTCGATGTCGCGGTCGATGTAGCAGTTGAACGCGCCCGCGGAGCCGGCGCTCATCGCGCCGCCGATCAGCGTCGCGAGCAGCAGCCAGAGGTCGGGCAGGCCGCCCTGCGCCAGGATCATCGTGGGCGCGGTGACGACGAGGAGCAGCTCGATGACCCGCGGCTTCGTCAGCGCCAGGTAGGCGGCGGCCTTGCGACGGAACCCGATGGCGGTGCGCGGCTCTCGGGTGCGTACGGCTTGGTCCATCGTTCCTTCTCGGTTGCGCGCACGGGCTCGGCTGCGCGATCGTCCCGGTCAAGTCTAGGCGATGCGATCCGCCCGTCGTGTCGCCGCCCGCACGGCGTCCCGCGCGGGGTTTCCGGCGGCTCACAGCGACCCGGTTACGCCGTGAGCGTCACGCAATCTCAGCGGAACACGCTGCTCGCTATGCTGAGGGTGCTCGCCTCGACGCGGCATCCACCCCCTTCCGTCCCGACGGATCGCGTGCTGCCCGTCGACGTGGCACTTCACGAGGGGTGCAGGCGGAGTGCCCCGGCCTCACGCGAATGATCGAAGGGATCAGAACAAGGTGGCAGCACTGCAATGGCAGCCGATCGACGACAAGGCCGTGGACACCGCTCGTGTCCTCGCAGCGGACGCGGTGGAGAAGGTCGGCAACGGCCACCCCGGCACCGCGATGAGCCTCGCGCCGGCGGCGTACCTCCTCTTCCAGAAGGTGATGCGCCGGGACCCGTCCGACCAGCACTGGCTCGGACGTGACCGCTTCATCCTCTCCGCCGGACACAGCTCGCTCACGCAGTACGTGCAGCTGTACCTCGGCGGCTACGGCCTCGAGCTGGAGGACCTCGAGTCGCTCCGCACCTGGGGCTCCAAGACCCCGGGCCACCCCGAGTACGGGCACACCGACGGCGTCGAGATCACGACCGGTCCGCTCGGCCAGGGCCTCGCCTCCGCCGTCGGCTTCGCGTACGCCGCACGCTTCGAGCGCGGCCTGTTCGACCCCGACGCGCTGCCCGGCGAGAGCCCGTTCGACCACCACGTCTACGTGATCGCGTCCGACGGCGACCTGCAGGAGGGCGTGACCAGCGAGGCATCCTCGCTCGCCGGCCACCAGCAGCTCGGCAACCTCGTGGTGCTCTACGACTCGAACCAGATCTCGATCGAGGACGACACCGACATCGCCTTCACCGAGGACGTCGCGGCGCGCTACGCGGCCTACGGCTGGCACGTGCAGACCGTCGACTGGAAGCAGACCGGCGAGTACGTGGAGGACGTGCAGGAGCTGCACGCCGCCATCGAGGCCGCGAAGGCCGAGACCGGGAAGCCCTCGATCATCGTGCTGAAGACGATCATCGGCTGGCCCGCCCCGAACAAGCAGAACACGGGCAAGATCCACGGCTCCAAGCTCGGCGCCGAGGAGCTCGCGGCGACCAAGGAGGTGCTCGGCTTCGACCCCGAGCAGCACTTCGCGGTCGACCCGGAGGTGCTCGCCCACACGCGGCTCGCCGTCGACCGCGGCGCCGTCGAGCGCTCCGAGTGGGAGCTCTCGTTCAACACCTGGGCCGAGGCGAACCCCGAGCGCAAGGCGCTGCTCGACCGCGTGCTCGCGGGCGAGCTGCCCGAGGACATCGCCGACGCGCTGCCCGTGTTCGAGGCCGGAAAGGACGTCTCGACGCGTGCCGCGTCGGGCAAGGTCATCAACGCGCTCGCCGCGCAGCTGCCCGAGCTGTGGGGCGGCTCGGCCGACCTCGCCGAGTCGAACCTCACGACGATCAACGGCGCCGAGTCGTTCATCCCGACCGAGCACTCGACGCACGAGTTCCACGGCACCCCGTATGGCCGCGTGCTGCACTTCGGCATCCGCGAGCACGCGATGGCGGCGATCGTCAACGGCATCGTGCTGCACGGCCCGACCCGCGCGTTCGGCGGCACCTTCCTCATCTTCAGCGACTACATGCGCCCCTCGGTGCGCCTTGCGGCGCTGATGGACATCCCGTCGATCTACGTGTGGACGCACGACTCGGTCGCGCTCGGCGAGGACGGCCCGACGCACCAGCCGATCGAGCAGCTCGCGTCGCTGCGCGCCATCCCGAACATGACGGTGGTGCGCCCCGGCGACGCGAACGAGACCGCGCACGCGTGGCTCGAGATGCTGAAGCGCCGCGGCGGGCCCGCCGGCATCGCGCTGACCCGCCAGAACATCCCGGTGTTCGAGCGCGGCGAGGGCGAGGCATCCGGCGACACCCTCGCGTCGGCCGCAGGCGTCGCCAAGGGCGCCTACGTCATCGCCGAGGCGCCGAACGGCACCCCCGACGTGATCCTCATCGCGACCGGCTCCGAGCTGCAGCTCGCACTCGCGGCGCGCGAGACGCTCGCCGCCGACGGCGTGCAGGCTCGCGTCGTCTCGGCACCGAGCCTCGAGTGGTTCGAGGAGCAGGACGCCGAGTACCGCGAGCACGTGCTGCCCGCAGCCGTCACCGCCCGCGTGTCGGTCGAGGCCGGCCTCGCGCTCACCTGGGGCCGCTACGTGGGCGACCGCGGACGCAGCGTCTCGATCGAGCACTTCGGCGCCTCCGCCGACTACCAGACCCTGTTCCGCGAGTTCGGCATCACGGCCGAGGCCGTCGTCGCCGCGGCGAAGGACTCGCTCGCGTCCTGACGCGGGCAGAAGGAGAGAGAACCACCATGGCAAGCACTCCCACCGCAGCACTCTCGGAGGCCGGCGTCAGCATCTGGCTCGACGACCTCTCGCGCGAGCGGATCGCCTCGGGCGGGCTCGAGGCGCTCATCGCCGACCGCAACGTCGTCGGCGTGACCACCAACCCGACGATCTTCGCGGGCGCGCTCGCGAAGGGCGACGCGTACGCGGAGCAGGTCGCCGCGCTCGCGGCCGACGGCGCCGACGTCGACCGCGCGGTCTTCGAGATCACCACCGACGACGTCCGCGCCGCGGCCGACGTGTTCCGCCCCGTCTACGACGCGACCGCCGGCTTCGACGGCCGCGTCTCGATCGAGGTGGCCCCGAACCTGGCGAACGACACCGACGCCACCATCGCCGAGGCCAAGCGGCTCTGGGCGAAGGTCGACCGGCCGAACACGATGATCAAGATCCCCGGCACGAAGGCCGGGCTCCCCGCGATCACCGAGGCGATCGGCTCGGGGATCAGCGTCAACGTCACGCTGATCTTCTCGCTGCAGCGCCACGCCGAGGTCATCGACGCGTACCTCGCGGGCCTCGAGCAGGCGAAGGCCGCCGGCATCGACCTGTCGACGATCCACTCGGTCGCGTCGTTCTTCGTCTCCCGCGTGGACACCGAGATCGACAAGCGGCTCGATGCGATCGGCGGCGACCAGGCCACCGCGCTGCGCAGCAAGGCGGGCGTCGCCAACGCCCGACTCGCCTACCAGGTGTACGAGCAGGCGTTCGCGAGCGACCGCGCGCAGGCGCTCGTCGCCGCCGGCGCGAACCCGCAGCGTCCGCTCTGGGCGTCGACGGGCGTGAAGGACCCGAGCCTGTCCGACACGCTCTACGTGACCGAGCTGGTCGCCGAGGGCGTCGTGAACACCATGCCCGAGAAGACGCTCGAGGCGACGTTCGACCACGGCGTCGTCACCGGCGACACCGTGACCGGCGCCTACGCCGAGGCCCAGGGCGTGCTCGACGCCCTCGCCGCCGTCGGCGTCGACTACGACGACGTCACCGCGACCCTCGAGTCGGAGGGCGTCGACAAGTTCATCGTCTCGTGGAACGAACTGCTCGAGACCGTCTCGGGCGCACTGGAGGGGGCACGATGAGCGTCCGCATCTCCGTCGGCGGCGCGGCCGCCGACGCCGTCCGCAGCACGGTCCCGACGCTCGTCGCCGACGGCGTCGCCTCGAAGATCGCCGCGCACGACGCCACCCTGTGGGGCGAGGCCGCCGTCGACGAGGCGAGCAAGCGCCTCGGCTGGACGCACGCCGTCGAGGTCTCGCGGCCGCTCGTGCCCGAGATCCTCGCGCTGCGCGACGAGCTCCGCGCGGCCGGCGTCGAGCACTTCGTGCTCGGCGGCATGGGCGGCTCCTCGCTCGCCCCCGAGGTCATCACGCGCACCGCCGGCGTCGAGCTCACCGTGCTGGACTCGACCGACCCGGGCCAGGTGCGCGCCGCGCTCGCGGATCGCCTCGCAGCATCCGCCATCGTCGTGTCGTCGAAGTCGGGCTCCACCGTCGAGACCGATTCGCAGCGCCGCATCTACGAGCAGGCGTTCCGAGAGGCGGGCATCGACCCGACCGGCCGTATCGTGATCGTGACCGACCCGGGCTCGCCGCTCGACGCGTCGGCACGCGAGGCGGGCTATCGCGTGTTCAACGCCGACCCGACCGTCGGCGGACGCTACTCTGCGCTGACCGCGTTCGGACTCGTGCCGTCGGGGCTCGCCGGCGTCGACATCGCCGGGCTGCTCGACGATGCGGAGTCGGTCGAGGCCGCGCTCGGCGTCGACTCCGAGGACAACCCCGGCCTCGTGCTCGGTGCCGCGATCTCCGCGACGAAGCCGCTGCGCGACAAGCTCGGCATCATCGCCGACGGCACGCACATCCTGGGCTTCGCCGACTGGGCCGAGCAGCTCATCGCCGAGTCCACCGGCAAGGAGGGCACCGGCATCCTGCCCGTCGTGCTCGACACCGAGTCGCCCGAGGTGACCGCCGGCCTGCCCGACGTGCAGCTCGTGCGCCTGGTGGCGGATGCGGGTGAGCAGCCGTTCCACGACGGCGACGAGATCCGCGTCTCGGGCTCGCTCGGCGCGCAGCTCGTGACCTGGGAGGTCGCCACGGCGGTCGCCGGTCGTCTGCTCGGCATCAACCCGTTCGACCAGCCCGACGTGGAGTCGGCGAAGATCGCCGCGCGCGGCCTGCTCGACTCCCGACCCGAGCCCGCCCCCGCGGCGTTCGTGTCGGAGGGCATCGAGGTGCGCGGCACGCCCGACGTGATCGGCGCCGCCAGCGACCTGCCGTCGGCCATCGAGGTGCTGCTCGAGGAGGTGCCGTCGGACGGCTACATCTCGGTGCAGGCATACGTCGACCGGCTCGCGCTCCCCCAGCTCGCCGAGCTCCGCGACGTGCTCGCGGCGCGCTCCGGACGACCCGTCACGTTCGGCTGGGGTCCGCGCTTCCTCCACTCGACCGGCCAGTTCCACAAGGGCGGACCCGCCGTGGGCGTGTTCCTGCAGATCACCGCCGTGCCGACCGAGGACCTCGCGATCCCCGACCGTCCGTTCACCTTCGGCGAGCTGATCGCGGCGCAGGCCTCGGGCGACGCGAGCGTGCTCGCCGACCACGGCCGGCCGGTGCTGACGCTCACCCTCACGGCCGACGCGCAGCCGGGCACCCTGCTCGGCGCCGCGGGCTGAGCGGAGGAACCGGATGCAGCCGGCCCCGATCGCCAAGGGACAGAACCCGCTCCGTTCGCCGAAGGACTACCGACTCAACCGCATCGCCGGGCCGAGCGGCCTGATCATCTTCGGCGTGACGGGCGACCTGTCGCGCAAGAAGCTGATGCCCGCCGTGTACGACCTGGCGAACCGCGGGCTGCTCCCGCCGGGCTTCGCGCTCGTCGGGTTCGCCCGTCGCGACTGGGAGGACCAGGACTTCGGCAAGGTCGTGCACGACGCCGTCAAGCAGTACGCGCGCACCGAGTTCCGCGAGGAGGTCTGGCAGCAGCTCTCGCAGGGCATCCGCTTCGTGCCGGGCACCTTCCAGGACGACGAGGCGTTCGAGCGCCTGCGCAAGACCGTCGAGTCGCTCGACCGCGAGCGCGGCACGATGGGCAACCACGCGTTCTACCTGTCGATCCCGCCGAAGTCGTTCCCCATCGTCACCGAGCAGCTCCGGCGCTCCGGCCTGACGAAGCAGGAGGACGGCCAGTGGCGACGGGTCGTCATCGAGAAGCCGTTCGGTCACGACCTCGAGTCGGCACGCGAGCTCAACGACGTCGTCGCATCCGTGTTCCCGCCCGACTCGGTGTTCCGCATCGACCACTACCTCGGCAAGGAGACGGTCCAGAACATCCTCGCGCTGCGGTTCGCCAACCAGCTGTACGAGCCGATCTGGAACGCCAACCACGTCGACCACGTGCAGATCACCATGGCCGAGGACATCGGCGTGGGCGGTCGCGCAGGCTACTACGACGGCATCGGCGCGGCGCGCGACGTCATCCAGAACCACCTCCTCCAGCTGCTGGCCCTCACGGCCATGGAGGAGCCGGTGACGTTCGATGCCGCCGACCTCCGCACCGAGAAGGAGAAGGTGCTCTCGGCCGTGCGGCTGCCCGCCGACCTCGCCACCGGCACCGCCCGCGGCCAGTACGCGGGCGGCTGGCAGGGCGGCGAGAAGGTCCCCGGCTTCCTCGACGAGGACGGGATGAACCCCGAGTCGACGACCGAGACCTACGCGGCCATGAAGCTCGAGATCGGCACCCGCCGGTGGGCCGGCGTGCCGTTCTACCTCCGCGCGGGCAAGCGCCTCGGCCGACGCGTCACGGAGATCGCCGTGGTGTTCAAGCGCGCCCCGCAGCAGCTGTTCGAGGACAGCCAGACCGCGCAGCTCGGCCAGAACGCGCTCGTCATCCGCGTGCAGCCCGACGAGGGCGTGACCATCCGGTTCGGCTCGAAGGTGCCCGGGGCCGGCATGCAGGTGCGCGACGTCACCATGGACTTCGGCTACGGCCACGCCTTCACCGAGGCGAGCCCCGAGGCCTACGAGCGACTGATCCTCGACGTGCTGCTCGGCGACCCGCCGCTGTTCCCGCGTCAGGAGGAGGTCGAGCTCTCCTGGAAGATCCTCGACCCGATCGAGGAGTTCTGGGCCACGCAGGGTCAGCCGGAACAGTACGCTCCGGGGTCCTGGGGGCCCGACTCCGCTGATGAACTGCTCGCCCGCGACGGCCGGACCTGGAGGCGCCCATGATCGTCGACCTTCCCGACACCACCACCGCGAAGGTCTCCAAGGCCCTCGTGAAGATCCGCGAGGAGGGCGGCGCCGTCGCCCTGGGCCGCGTGCTGACCCTCATCATCGAGACCGAGGCCGGGTACGAGGAGGACGCGATCGAGGCGGCCAACGACGCCTCGCGCGAGCACCCGATGCGCGTCATCGTGATCTCGGTCGACGCGCCCGACGCGGAGGCGCGGCTCGACGCGCAGATCCGCGTGGGCGGCGACGCCGGCGCGAGCGAGGTGATCGTGCTGCACGCCAAGGGCGGCACGGCGAGCGACCCGCAGGGACTCGTCATGGGCCTGCTGCTGCCGGATGCCCCGGTGGCGGTGTGGTGGCCCGGCAGGGCGCCCGAGGTGCCCGGGCGCTCCCCGCTCGGCCGCATCGCCCAGCGCCGGATCACGGATGCCTCCACCCAGCCGGACCCGCAGGCCGCGGTGCACGCCCTCGAGGGCCGCTACACGCCGGGCGACACCGACTTCGCCTGGACCCGGCTGACGCTCTGGCGGGCGCAGCTCGCCGCGGTGCTCGACCAGCCGCCGTACGAGCCGGTCACGCGCGTCGAGGTCGTGGGCGCGATCGACTCGCCGTCGACCACGCTGCTCGCCGCCTGGCTCGGCATGCAGCTCGGAGCGGAGGTCGAGCTCGTGCTGACGCCGGTCGAGGAGGGCTCGCACGGCATCCGCGGCGTCGTCCTGCACCGCTCGACCGGTCCGATCGAGCTGCTCCGCGACGTGCCGTCGGTGGCGAAGCTGCGGCAGCCGGGCCAGCCCGACCACGACGTGGCCCTCCCGCGGCGCAACCTGCGCGACTGCCTCGCCGACGAGTTGCGGCGTCTCGACCCCGACGAGCTCTACGGCGACGTGCTCGTCGACGGGCTGCCGCTCTGCCACCCGGAAGGATCCGCTGCATGACCAACGACCGCCGCGTCCTCGTGCACTCCGGCAAGCCGGCGCTCGCGAGCGCCGTCGCCGCACGGTTCATCACCAAGGTGCTGGACCTGCTCGACGAGAAGCCGGAGCTGCACATCGCGCTGACGGGCGGGTCCATGGGGATCGCCGTGCTCGACGCGATCCGCCACTCCCCCGCATCCGACACCATCGCGTGGGATCGCCTGCACTTCTGGTGGGGCGACGACCGGTGGGTGCCGGGCGGCGACCGCGAGCGCAACGACGCCCAGGCGTGGGAGGCGCTGCTCGACCACGTGCCCGTGGACGCCGCGAAGGTGCACGCCATGCCCGCGTCGGACTCCGGGCTCGACCTCGACGCCGCCGCCGACGCCTACGCGGCCACGCTGCGCGAGTTCGCCACGGGAGACGACGAGCACCCCGTGTTCGACATCGCGTTCCTCGGTGTCGGCCCCGACGGGCACATCGCGTCGCTGTTCCCGCACCGGTCCGGCATCGGGGTGACCGACCGCACGGTCGTCCCCGTGCGCCGCTCGCCCAAGCCGCCGCCCGAGCGACTCAGCCTGACGCGCCCGGTGCTGAACGCCGCCGACCGCATCTGGATGGTGCTGGCCGGCAGCGACAAGGCGTCGGCCCTGGGCCTCGCCCTCGCGGGCGCGAGCCGCGACGAGGTGCCCGTCGCGGGCATCAAGGGGCGCCGTCGCACGGTGTTCTTCGTCGACGGGGACGCGGCGGCCGAGGTGCCGCCGCAGCTCATCGCACCCGACTACTGAGTCGCGGCGACCGCCGTAGACGCCGACGGCCCGACCGGATCATCCGGTCGGGCCGTCTCGTCGTTCGGGGGTCGTCAGGACCCGGAGGTCTGGCCGCGGCGCGCGCGCAGCTGCTGGAGCGCGTCGTCGAGCAGCTGCTCGGCCTCGTCGTCGCTCCGGCGCTCCTTCACGTACGCGAGGTGCGTCTTGTACGGCTCCGCCTTCTGCTCGCTCGGCGGGTTGTCCTTGTCGCGGCCCGCCGGCAGGCCGGTCGACGGGCTGTCGATGACCTCGGGGATCTCCTCGTCGGGCAGCGACGCCGCGAAGTACCGGACCGTCTCGTTGCCGAGGGCGTCCCAGTAGCTCACGGCCACGCGCTCGGCGTGGTAGCCGTGGTCCTGCTCGCCCATGGGGCCCGCGCCGACGCGCGAGCCGCGGATTGCGCTGTTTCCCGAAACCACAAGGGCCTTTCGTCAGATGCCGGTGTCGAACTTGGTGATGAGTCCCAGGACCACGATGCACGAGACCCAGACGAGCCCGAGCACCACGGTGATGCGATTGAGGTTCCGCTCCGCGACGCCGGAGGCGCCGAGGCTCGAGGTCATGCCGCCGCCGAACATGTCGGAGAGGCCGCCACCGCGACCCTTGTGCAGCAGGATGAGCAGCGTCAGCAGGAGGCTGGTGAGGCCCAGGAGGACCTGCAGCACGACCTGGAGAATATCCACGAAGAACCCTTTCCGAGGCGCGGCGGTGCCGCGCAGACATCAGTCGATCATAGCAAGGCGCGGGCGTCGCGCCCGCAGCCCGCGCTCAGACGCCGACGTGCTTCTGGAATCGCGCGATGCTCGAGAACTCGTCGATGTCGAGGCTCGCCCCGCCGACCAGCGCACCGTCGACGTTCGGCTCGCGCATGAACCCCGCGATGTTCGCGGACTTCACGGAACCGCCGTAGAGGATGCGCGTCTTCGCGGCGACGTCCTCGCCGAGCACCTCGGTCAGCGTCGAACGCAGTGCGGCCGCGACCTGCTCGGCCTGCTCGGGCGTCGCCGCCTGGCCGGAGCCGATCGCCCAGACCGGCTCGTAGGCCACCACGATGTCCGCCGCCTCCGAGACGCCCGCGAGGGCGGCCTTCAGCTGCGCGACCGGCACCGCACTGGGTCCGTGCTGCTCCAGGTCCTCCGCGGTCTCGCCGACGCAGATGATCGGCACGAGGTCGTGCCGGAGCGCCGCCTGCACCTTCGCCGCCACGACCTCGTCGGACTCGGCGTGCAGCGTACGCCGCTCCGAGTGGCCGATGATGACGTAGCCGCAGTCGAGCTGCTTCAGGAACCCGCCGGGGATCTCTCCCGTGTAGGCGCCCGAGTCGTGCGCGGAGAGGTCCTGCGCGCCGTACGCCAGCGGCAGCTTGTCGGCCGCGATCAGCGTCTGCACCGACCGCAGGTCGGTGAACGGCGGGAACACGGCCACCTCGACCGAGGCGAAGTCGTGCTTCGCGTCGGCGAGGCTCCAGGCGAGCTTCTGCACGAACGCGATCGCCTGCAGGTGATCGAGGTTCATCTTCCAGTTGCCCGCGATGAGCGGGACACGGCTCACTGCCATCCGAGGACCTCCAGTCCGGGGAGCTTCTTGCCCTCGAGGAACTCGAGGCTCGCGCCTCCGCCCGTCGAGATGTGCCCGAAGGCGTCGTCGTCGAATCCGAGCGCGCGCACGGCAGCGGCGGAGTCGCCGCCGCCGACCACGCTGAGCCCGTCGACCTCGGTCAGCGCCTGCGCGACGGTCTTCGTGCCGGCCGCGAACGGCGCGAGCTCGAACACGCCCATCGGGCCGTTCCAGAACACCGTCTTCGACGACCGGATGACCTCGGCGAACGCGGCCGCGGTCTCCGGGCCGATGTCGAGGCCCAGGCCGGACGCGCCGAACGGCGTGTCCTCGATGGCATCGGCCGGCCGCACGACGTGCTCGGCGTCGGCGCTGAACGACGCCGCGACGACCACGTCGGTGGGCAGCACGATCTGCACGCCGAGGCGCTCGGCCTCCGCGAGGTAGCCCTGCACGGTCTCGATCTGGTCGCTCTCGAGCAGGCTCGAACCGACCTTGTGCCCCTGCGCGGCGAGGAACGTGAAGAGCATGCCGCCGCCGATGAGCAGGCTGTCGACCCGCGGCAGGAGGTGCTCGATGACGCCGAGCTTGTCGGACACCTTCGACCCGCCGAGGACGACCGCGTACGGCCGCTCGGGGGTCTCGGTGAGGCGGTCGAGCACGTCGAGCTCGGCCGCGATCAGCAGGCCCGCGGCACTCGGCCGCGACTCGACGAGCTCGTACACGCTCGCCTGCTTGCGGTGCACGACGCCGAAGCCGTCGGAGACCACCGCGTCGGCGAACTCCGCGAGCTTCCCGGCGAACCCGGCGCGCTCGTCGGCGTCCTTGCTGGTCTCCTCCGCGTTGAAGCGGAGGTTCTCGAGCACGAGCACCTCGCCGTCGCCGAGGGCGGCGACCGCTGCCGACGCCGATTCGCCGACCGTGTCGGTGGCGAACGCCACCGGGCGGCCGAGCAGCTCGCCCAGCCGCGCGGCGGCCGGTGCGAGCGAGTACTTCGGGTCGGGCGCGCCGCCGGGGCGGCCCAGGTGCGAGATCACGATCACGCGGGCGCCCTGCTCGAGCAGTGCGGTGATCGTGGGGACCGAGGCGCGCACGCGCCCGTCGTCGGTGATCCTGCCGTCCGCGAGCGGAACGTTCAGGTCACACCGGACGACGACGCGTGCACCGCCGAGCGGACCGAGCGAGTCGATGGTGCGCAGCGACATGCGGAACCGTCAGAGACGCTCGGCGACGAACTCGGTGAGGTCGACGAGGCGGTTCGAGTAGCCCCACTCGTTGTCGTACCAGCTCGAGAGCTTCACCTGGTTGCCGATGACGCGCAGGAGCCCCGCGTCGAAGATCGACGAGTGTGGGTCGGTGACGATGTCGCTCGACACGATGGGGTCCTCGGTGTACTTCAGGATGCCCTTGAGCGGGCCCTCGGCGGCGGCCTTGTACGCGGCCTTGACCTCGTCGACGGTCACCTCGCGCGACGCGGTCACGGTGAGGTCGGTGATCGAGCCGGTCGGCACCGGCACGCGCAGCGCGAAGCCGTCGAGCTTGCCGACCAGCTCGGGCAGCACGAGGCCGATCGCCTTCGCGGCACCGGTCGAGGTCGGCACGATGTTCACGGCGGCGGCGCGTGCACGACGGAGGTCCTTGTGCGGGCCGTCCTGCAGGTTCTGGTCGGCCGTGTAGGCGTGCACCGTGGTCATGAGGCCGTGCTCGATGCCGAAGGCGTCGTTGAACACCTTCGCCAGCGGGGCGAGGCAGTTCGTGGTGCACGACGCGTTGGAGATGATGTTGTGGGCGGCCGGGTCGTACTCGTCCTCGTTCACGCCGAGCACGAAGGTCGCGTCCTCGCCCGTGGCGGGTGCGGAGATGAGCACCTTCTTGGCGCCCGCGTCGATGTGCTTCTTCGCGTCGGCGGCCTTGGTGAAGAAGCCGGTCGACTCGATGACGATGTCGACGCCCAGGTCGCCCCAGGGCAGGTTCGCGGGGTCGCGCTCCGAGAAGACCTTGATCGCGTTGCCGTTGACGATGAGGTTCTCGTCGTCGAACTCGACGGTCGCGTCGAGGCGGCCCGTGATCGAGTCGTACTTCAGCAGGTGGGCGAGGGTCTTGTTGTCGGTGAGGTCGTTCACCGCGACGATCTCGAGGTCGGCGCCCTGTGCGAGGGCTGCGCGGAAGTAGTTGCGGCCGATCCGGCCGAAGCCGTTGATCCCGATCTTGACGGTCACGAAGGTTTCTCCTGTTGCTTCTGGCCTCTGCGGCTCGTGGTGGATTGAGGAGTCGGAACGACGCGGTCCCCGGGCAGGGCCCGGGGACCCTGCGTTCGCTATGACAGTAGCAGCAGCCCCGAGGTCTTCTCGCGGGCCGTCGCGAAGCGCTGCTGCACGTTCGCCCAGTCGACGATGTCCCAGAACGCCTTCACGTAGTCCGCGCGGACGTTCTTGTAGTCGAGGTAGTAGGCGTGCTCCCAGACGTCGAGCATGAGCAGCGGCACGATGCCCGCCGGGAGGTTGGCCTGCTGGTCGAAGAACTGCAGCACGACGATGCGCTCGCCGATCGAGTCCCACGCGAGCACGGCCCATCCGGAGCCCTGCACGCCCATCGCGGTCGCCGCGAAGTGCGCCTGGAACGCGTCGAACGAGCCGAAGTGGTCGTCGATCGCGGCCGCCAGCTCGCCGGTCGGCTTGTCGCCGCCGTCGGGCGACATGTTCGTCCAGAAGATCGAGTGGTTCACGTGACCGCCGAGGTTGAACGCGAGGTCCTTCTCGAGCTTGTTCACGTTGGCGAGGTTGCCGGTCTCGCGCGCCTCGGCCAGCTGCGCGAGCGCCGTGTTCGCGCCCGTCACGTACGCCTGGTGGTGCTTCGAGTGGTGCAGCTCCATGATGGTGCCGCTGATACTCGGGGCGAGTGCCGAGTAGTCGTAGGCGAGATCGGGCAGTGTGTAGTCAGCCATTGCTTCTCCTTGTCAGATGCCGGCACGCCGTACGCGAACCGGCTTCGAGCGACCCGTTCGAGTCTATTCACGTTCCCCGGCGCACCGGGGCCCGTGACGTCATCTCACACGTCGTCGAGATCGGGCGGCAGGCTCGCCTCGGTGTCCGGTACGCCGAGATCGGCGGCCTTCTTGTCTGCCATCGCGAGCAGGCGACGGATGCGACCGGCGACCGCGTCCTTGGTCATCGGCGGGTCGGCGTGGTGGCCGAGCTCGTCGAGGCTCGCGTCGCGGTGCGCGAGGCGCAGCCGGCCGGCGTAGCCGAGGTGCTCGGGCACGTCGTCGCCGAGCAGCTCGAGCGCGCGCTCCACGCGCGCGCACGCCGCCACGGCCGCCTGGGCGGACCGCCGCAGGTTGGCGTCGTCGAAGTTCACCAGCCGGTTGGCCGTCGCGCGCACCTCGCGGCGCTGGCGCAGCTCCTCCCAGTTGCGCACCGTGCCCGCGGCGCCCATCTCGGCGAGCATCGCCCCGATCGCCTCGCCGTCGCGGATGACGACGCGGTGCACCCCGCGCACCTCGCGGGCCTTGGCCGGGATGGACAGGCGACCCGCGGCCCCGACGAGGGCCATCGCCGACTCGTTGCCCGGGCAGGTGATCTCGAGGGCCGCCGAACGGCCCGGATCGGTGAGGCTGCCGCGCGCGAGGAACGCGCCGCGCCAGACGCCGGCGACCTCTTCACGCGAACCCGTCGTGAGGCGGTTCGGCAGCCCGCGCACGGGCCGGCGGCGCGCATCGAGCAGGCCGGTCTGGCGCGCGAGGGTCTCTCCGCCGTCGAGCACCCGCACGAGGTACTGGTCGCCCCGGCGCGATGCGCCCGAGGACGTCACCGAGACGTCCGCCCGCACGCCGTAGAGCTCCGCGAGGTCGCGTGCGGCGCGCCGCGCGATCGCCACAGAGTCGACCTCGGCCTCGACCGCGATGCGGTTCGAGATCACGTGCAGTCCGCCCGCGAATCGCAGCAGCGAGGCCAGCTCGGCCGCGCGAACGCTCGTGCGACTCACCTCGAACCGGGCCAGCTCGTCCTTGACGTCGGCTGTCAGCGCCAATCGTGTGTCCATCCTGTCGATCGCCTCGATTCGGGCGTGGTGTTTCCTATTCGCGGCCGAGGTCGCGGTGCCTGATGCTCACCGCGAGCCCGGGCACCGCCCGCAGCCGCGTCGCCAGCGCCTCGGCGATCGCCACCGAGCGGTGCTTCCCGCCGGTGCATCCGATCGCCACGGTCGCGTGGCGCTTGTTCTCGCGCTGGTACCCGTCGAACACGGTGCCGAGGACACGAGCGTACCCGTCGAGGAACTCGCCGGCACCCTCCTGCTCCAGCACGTAGCGTGCCACGGCGTCCGCCTCGCCCGTCAGCGCGCGCAGGTCGGGCTTCCAGAACGGATTCGGCAGGAACCGCGCGTCGGCGACCAGGTCGGCGTCGGGAGGCAGCCCGTACTTGAACCCGAAGCTCATGACGGTCACGCTCAGCTCGGCGGCGTCGGCGGCCGCGAACGAGTCGCGGATCGTGGACGCGAGCTGGTGCACGTTGAGCTCGCTCGTGTCGATGATGACGTCGCTCGACGCCTTGAGCTCGGCCACGCGCGTGCGCTCGGCGGTGATGCCGTCGAGGATGGTGCCGTCGCCCTGCAGCGGGTGCGGGCGACGCACCGACTCGAACCGGCGCACCAGCGCCGCATCCGTCGCGTCGAGGAAGATGACCCGCAGGTTGAGGCCCGTGCGGAGCGCCTGCACGATGTCCTGCAGCTCCGAGAAGAAGTCGCCGCCGCGGATGTCGACGACCGCGGCGATGCGGGGCAGGGTCGCGCCGGCGCGCTCGACCAGCTCGACGAGCGGTCGCAGCATCTGCGGCGGGAGGTTGTCGACGACGTACCAGCCGAGATCTTCCAGCGCGTTCGCGACGGTGGATCGGCCGGCCCCGGACATGCCGGTGACGATGAGCATCTCCTGGCGTACCCGTTCGTCGCTCATGCGGTCCCGGTCCCCCTCTCGTCCACCGCGTCCCAGCCTACCGACCGGCGACCGCCTCGGGGTGCAGGTGCCGGTGCACGGCCTCCGCGGTGGCCGGACCCACGCCCTTCACCTCGGCGATCTCGTCGGGCGTCGCCTGCCGCAACCGGGTCACCGACCCGAAGTGGCGCAGCAGCTCCTTCACGCGTGCGGGGCCGAGGCCCGGCACCTCCGCGAGCACCGAGCCGATGTCGCGCTTGCGCCGCTGGCGCTGGTGCGTGATCGCGAACCGGTGGGCCTCGTCGCGGATGCGCTGGAACATGAACAGCGCCTCGCTGTTGCGCGGCAGCACGACCGGGAACGGCGACTCCGGGGTCCAGATCTCCTCGAGGCGCTTGGCGATGCCGCAGACCCGGATGCCTCGGACACCGCTCTCCTCGAGCGCACGCGCGGCCGCGGCGACCTGCGGCTCGCCCCCGTCGACGATCAGCAGGTTGGGCCGGTAGGCGAACTTCTTGCGTCGCCCCGTCGTCGCCGGGTCGTCGTCCACGGGCGGCGAGCCGTCGAGCGGCGGCTCGCCGGAGGCATCCGTCGCCCCATCGCCCACGCCCGCACCGGTGTCGTCGCCGTCGCGCAGGTACGCGAGGCGCCGGGTCAGCACCTGGTGCAGGGCCTCGGTGTCGTCGGCGTACTCGGGGATGGTGAAGCGCCGGTACTCGTCCTTGCGGGGCAGGCCGTCCTCGAACACGACCATCGACGCGACGATGTTCGTGCCGGAGAGGTGCGAGACGTCGTAGCACTCCATGCGCAGCGGGGCATCCGCCATGTCGAGTGCCTCCTGGATGTCCTCCAGCGCCTGCGACCGCGCCGTGAAGTCGGCGCTGCGGCGCGTCTTCGCCAGCATCAGCGCGTGCGCGGCGTTCTGGCGAGCGGTCTCCAGCAGCGCCGCCTTGTCGCCGCGCTGCGCGACCTTGAGGCGCACCCGGCGGCCGGCGATGGTCTCGAGCCACGCCTGGAGCGCCTCGACGTCGTCGGGCAGCTCGGGCACCACGACCTCGGCCGGCGGCGTCTCGACCCCGCCGTACACGTTCTGCAGCACCGAGTCGACGAGGTCGCCGAGGTCGACGTCGAGCTCCTTGTCGACCGTCCACGCGCGCACGGCCCGGATGCGTCCCCTGCGCACCCGGAAGAGCTGCACCGCCGCCGAGAGCTCGTCGTGCTCGATGCCGAACAGGTCGACGTCGACCGAGTCGCGCAGCACCACCGCGGTCTTCTCGAAGAACGACCGTGCCGCCGACAGCTGGTCGCGACGGCGTGCGGCCTGCTCGTAGTCCTGCGCGGCGGACGCCTCGCGCATCTGCCGCTCGAGCTCGTCGATGATGCGGCTGTCCTGGTTCTGCATGAAGGCGACGAACTCGTCGACGTGGTGCCGGTGCTCGGCGATGCCCACGGTGCCCGAGCACGGCCCGAAGCAGCGCCCGATCTGGCCGAGGAAGCAGGGCTTCCCGGTCGCCATGGCGCGCTTGTAGTCGGAGTCCTTGCAGGCCCGGGTCGGGAAGATCGTGCGCAGCAGGTCGAGGGTCTCCTGCGCCGCCCACACCTTCGGGTACGGGCCGAAGTACTTCGCGCCCGGGATGTTCGCGCGCCGCGTCACGATGGCGCGCGGCGCCTCGTCGGCGAGCGTCACCGCGATGTACGGGTACGACTTGTCGTCGCGGTACTTGACGTTGAACGGCGGGTCGAATTCCTTGATCCAGGTGTACTCGAGCTGGAGCGCGTCGACGTCGCCGCCGACGACGGTCCACTCCACCGAGGCCGCCGTGAGCACCATGCGCCGGGTGCGCTCGTGCAGGCTGCGGAGCGGCACGAAGTAGTTCGACAGCCGGGCCCGGAGGTTCTTGGCCTTCCCGACGTAGAGCACCCGCCCGTTCTCGTCGCGGAACCGGTACACCCCGGGCCGGGTCGGGATCTCCCCGCCTTCGGCCGGTACGGGACGGTGTCGCGCATGCCGCTCAGCTTGCCGCCTCGACGCGGGCCGCGGGCGCCTCCTCGAGGATCTCGGCGAGGAACCGGCCCGTGTGGCTCTCCTCGACCGCGGCGACCTCCTCGGGCGTGCCGGTCGCGACGATCGTGCCGCCCCCGGAGCCGCCCTCGGGGCCGAGGTCGATGACCCAGTCGGCCGACTTGATCACGTCGAGGTTGTGCTCGATGACGATCACGGTGTTGCCCTTGTCGACGAGCTTGCCGAGCACCTTCAGCAGCTTCTGGACGTCCTCGAAGTGCAGGCCCGTCGTCGGCTCGTCGAGCACGTAGACGGTGCGGCCGTTCGAGCGGCGCTGGAGCTCGGTCGCGAGCTTCACGCGCTGCGCCTCGCCGCCGGAGAGCGTGGTGGCGCTCTGCCCGAGCTGCACGTAGCCGAGCCCGACGTCGACGAGCGTCTTCAGGTAGCGGTGGATCGCCGAGATCGGCTCGAAGAACTCCGCCGCCTCGCTGATCGGCATCTCGAGCACCTCGGCGATGTGCTTGCCCTTGTAGTGCACCTGGAGGGTCTCGCGGTTGTACCGCGCTCCCCGCACACCTCGCACGCCACGTACACGTCGGGCAGGAAGTTCATCTCGATCTTGATCGTGCCGTCGCCCGAGCACGCCTCGCAGCGCCCGCCCTTGACGTTGAAGCTGAACCGGCCGGGCAGGTAGCCGCGCGCCTTGGCCTCGGTCGTCTCGGCGAACAGGGTGCGGATGCGGTCGAAGACGCCCGTGTAGGTCGCGGGGTTCGACCGCGGCGTGCGCCCGATGGGCGCCTGGTCGACGTGCACCACCTTGTCGAGGTTGTCGAGCCCCTCGACCCGCAGGTGGCGGCCCGGCACCTTGCGGGCGCCGTTCAGCCGGTTCGCGAGCACCCGGTACAGGATGTCGTTCACGAGCGACGACTTGCCGGAGCCGCTCACGCCCGTCACCGCGGTGAACACGCCGAGCGGGAAGGTGACGTCGACGGCCTTGAGGTTGTTGGCGGATGCTCCGCGCACCGTGATCTCGCGATCGTGATCGACGGCCCTGCGAATCGCGGGCACCGCGATGCTCCGGCGGCCGGCCAGGTAGTCGCCCGTGACCGAACGCCGGTTCTCGACGAGCTCGCGGTAGCTGCCCGAGTGCACGACCTGGCCGCCGCCCACGCCGGCGCCGGGGCCGATGTCGACGATCCAGTCGGCGGTGCGGATCGTGTCCTCGTCGTGCTCGACGACGATGAGCGTGTTGCCCAGGTCGCGCAGGGCGACGAGCGTCTCGATGAGTCGGCGGTTGTCGCGCTGGTGCAGGCCGATGCTCGGCTCGTCGAGCACGTAGAGCACGCCCGTGAGGCCCGACCCGATCTGCGTGGCGAGCCGGATGCGCTGCGCCTCACCGCCCGAGAGCGTGCCCGCGGCACGCGCGAGGTCGAGGTAGCTGAGCCCCACGCGGATCAGGAAGTCGAGCCGGAGCTTGATCTCGCGCAGCACCTGCGCCGCGATCGCCTGCTCGCGCTCGGTGAGCTCGAGGCGGTCCATGAACTCGCGCGCGTCGTCGAGGCTCAGCAGCCCGACGTCCGCGATCGAGTGGTCGTGGATGAGCACCGAGAGCACCTCGGGCTTCAGGCGCTTGCCGTCGCAGACGGGGCACGGCACCTCCCGGAGGTACTCGGCCCAGCGGGCGCGCTGCACGTCGGACTCGGCCTGCAGGTACTGGCGCTCGATGTACGGCACAACGCCCTCGAAGCCCGACGTGTACGACAGCTCGCGCCCGTAGCGGTTGCGCCAGCGCACCTTCACCTCGAAGTTGTCGCCGTGCAGCACGGCGTCCTGCACCGCGGCCGGCAGCTCGTTCCACGGGGTGTCGAGCGAGAAGTCGAGGTCGCGCGCGAGGCCGTCGAGCAGCTTCTCGTAGTAGTTGTAGAGGCTCTTGCCCTGGCTGGTCCACGGCAGGATGACGCCGCCGGCGATGCTCAGCTCGGGGTCGCCGAGCAGCAGCTGGTCGTCGACCGACATCCTCGTGCCGAGGCCCGTGCACTCGGGGCAGGCGCCGAACGGCGCGTTGAACGAGAAGGTGCGCGGCTCGATCTCGGTGAGCTGGATCGGATGCTGGTTGGGGCACGACAGCTTCTCGGAGAACGTCTGCCAGGCATCGTCTCCCTCGCGGTCGACGAAGTTGATGCGCACGAGGCCGTCGGTGAGGCGCAGCGCCGTCTCGAGCGAATCGGTGAGCCGGCCGAGGATCTCGGGACCGGCGACGAGCCGGTCGATGACGACCGAGATGTCGTGCTTGACCTGCTTCTTGAGCTTCGGCGGGTCGGTGAGCTGGATCATCTCGCCGTCGACGAGCGCGCGCGAGTACCCCTGCGCCGCGAGCTCGGCGAAGAGGTCGACGAACTCGCCCTTCTTCTGGCTCACGACCGGGCTCAGCACCTGGTAGCGGGTGCGCTCCTCGAGCTCCATGAGCTGGTCGGCGATCTGCTGCACGGTCTGGCGCTGGATCTTCTCGCCGCAGACCGGGCAGTGCGGCACGCCGATGCGCGCCCAGAGCAGGCGCATGTAGTCGTAGATCTCGGTGATCGTGCCGACCGTCGACCGCGGGTTGCGGTTGGTCGACTTCTGGTCGATGGAGACCGCGGGGCTGAGCCCCTCGATGAAGTCGACGTCGGGCCGGTCGACCTGGCCCAGGAACTGGCGCGCATAGGCCGAGAGCGACTCGACGTACCGTCGCTGGCCCTCGGCGAAGATGGTGTCGAACGCGAGTGACGACTTACCCGAGCCGGAGAGCCCGGTGAACACCACGAGCGAATCGCGCGGGAGCTCGACGTCGACGTTCTGGAGGTTGTGCACGCGAGCGCCGCGCACGCTCAGGCGCGCGCGGGTCTCGAGATGGGAGATTGCCACCACTCGAGTCTAGGCACGCCCACCGACACTGAGGCACGCGCTCAGCTCAGATGCCCGGCCTTCTCCATCTGGCGCAGCTCGCGCTTGAGCTCGGAGACCTCGTCGCGCAGGCGCGCCGCGAGCTCGAACTTGAGCTCGGCCGCCGCCTCGAGCATCTGGCCGTTCAGGTCGGCGATGAGCTCCTCGAGGTCGTTCGCGCCCGACGCGGCGATGCCCTCGCGCTTGAGGTTCGGCACCGGCGACTTCTTGCTTCCCGCGCGGCCCGCGAGGAGCGCGGCCGTGTCCGCCTCCTCGCGCGCGAGCACCGCCGTGATGTCGGCGATGCGCTTGCGCAGCGGCTGCGGGTCGACCCCGTTGGCTCGGTTGTACTCGACCTGCTTCTCGCGGCGCCGGTTCGTCTCGTCGATCGCCAGGCGCATCGAGTCGGTGAGCACGTCGGCGTACATGTGCACCTGGCCCGACACGTTGCGGGCGGCGCGCCCGATGGTCTGGATGAGCGACGTCGACGAGCGCAGGAACCCCTCCTTGTCGGCGTCGAGGATCGCCACGAGCGACACCTCGGGCAGGTCGAGTCCCTCGCGCAGCAGGTTGATGCCGACGAGCACGTCGTAGACGCCCGCGCGCAGCTCCGTCAGCAGTTCCACGCGGCGGAGCGTGTCGACGTCGGAGTGCAGGTACCGCACCCGCACGCCGGCCTCGGTGAGGAAGTCGGTGAGGTCCTCCGCCATGCGCTTGGTGAGCGTGGTCACGAGCACGCGCTCGTCGCGCTCCGCCCGCGCCCGGATCTCCTCGAGCAGGTCGTCGATCTGCCCCTTGCTGGGCTTCACGACGATCTCGGGGTCGACGAGGCCGGTCGGGCGGATGATCTGCTCGACCACGCCGTCGGCCATGCCGAGCTCGTAGCGCCCCGGGGTCGCGGACAGGTACACGGTCTGGCCGACGCGCTCGGAGAACTCGTCCCACGTGAGCGGGCGGTTGTCGAGCGCGCTCGGCAGGCGGAACCCGTGCTCGACGAGCGTGCGCTTGCGCGACGAGTCGCCCTCGAACATCGCGCCGATCTGCGGCACCGTCACGTGCGACTCGTCGATCACGACCAGGAAGTCATCGGGGAAGTAGTCGAGCAGGCAGTGCGGCGGCTCCCCCGCCTCGCGCCCGTCGATGTGCCGCGAGTAGTTCTCGATGCCCGAGCAGAAGCCGATCTGCTCCATCATCTCGAGGTCGAACGTGGTGCGCATGCGCAGCCGCTGCGCCTCGAGCAGCTTACCCTGCCGCTCGAGCTCGGCCAGCCGCTCCTCGAGCTCGGTGCGGATCGTGCCCACCGCGCGGTCAATCACCTCGGTGCTCGCGACGTAGTGCGACCCGGGGAACACCGGGACCGAGTCGAGCTGCGCCACGACCTCGCCGGTGAGCGGATGCAGGTGGTAGAGCGCCTCGATCTCGTCGCCGAACATCTCGATGCGGATCGCGAGCTCCTCGTACACCGGGATGATCTCGATCGTGTCGCCGCGCACCCGGAAGGTGCCGCGCGAGAACTCGATGTCGTTGCGCTGGTACTGCATCGAGACGAACTTGCGGATCAGCCAGTCGCGGTCGAGCCGCTGGCCCACCTGCAGCGGCATCATCGCTGCGAGGTACTCCTCGGGCGTGCCGAGCCCGTAGATGCACGAGACCGTCGAGACGACGACCACGTCGCGCCGGCTGAGCAGCGAGTTCGTGGTCGAGTGCCGCAGACGCTCCACCTCGGCGTTGATCGACGAATCCTTCTCGATGAAGGTGTCCGTCTGCGGCACGTACGCCTCGGGCTGGTAGTAGTCGTAGTACGAGACGAAGTACTCGACGGCGTTGTTCGGCAGCAGCTCGCGGAACTCGTTGGCGAGCTGCGCGGCGAGGGTCTTGTTGTGCGCGAGCACGAGGGTCGGCCGTTGCACCGCCTCGATGAGCCACGCCGTCGTCGCCGACTTGCCGGTGCCCGTGGCGCCGAGCAGCACGACGTCGGTCTCGCCGGCGTTCACGCGGCCGGCGAGCTCCGCGATGGCGGCCGGCTGGTCGCCGCTCGGCGAGTACTCGCTGACCACCTCGAACGGGCGCACGGAACGGGTCGACTGCATGGCGACAAGTCTAGGTTCGGCCGCCGACACCGGGGCCGGGCGCGGCTACGACCGGGCGCGCAGCTCGCGGAGGCGGGCCCACAGGTCGTCGACCTGACCCATCGTGTGCGAGAGCGTGCCGCCGGTGTCGATCACGACGTCGGCGACCTCGCGGCGCTCGGCGTCGCTCGCCTGCGCGTCGACGCGTGCCTGCGCGTGCCCGCGCTCGAGCCCGCGCTCGTCGACCAGGCGGTCGACACGGGTGGCGGCGGGCGCCTCGGTGACGACGACGAGGTCGAACGGGTGGTCGACGGATGCCTCGACGAGCAGCGGCACGTCGTAGACGACGACCGCGTCGGGGTCGCGCCGCTCCGCGTCCGCCATGCGCTGGGCGGACAGCTCGCGCACGCGCGGGTGCACGATGGCGTTGAGGCGCTCGCGCGCGGCGGCGTCGCCGAACACCACTTCGCCCAGGCGCGCCCGGTCGAGCGAGCCGTCGGCGCGCAGGACGCCGTCGCCGAACGCCTCGCGGATCTCGGCGAGGCCGCTCGTGCCCCGCCCGACCGCCTCGCGGGCGAGCAGGTCGGCGTCGATGTGGACGGCGCCGTGCTCGACGAGCCGGCGCGCGACCGTGGATTTCCCCGAGGCGATGCCGCCCGTTAGGCCGATGAGGTACACGCCTCCAGCCTACCGATCCGGCGGCGGGACGCGTGCCGGAGACGGCGACGGCCGGGCACCCTCGCGGGTGCCCGGCCGTCGCTCGGTCCGATGCGGACTAGGAGTTGCTCGAGAGCTTCTCGCGCAGTGCAGCGAGCGACGCGTCGTCGGCGAGCGTGCCGGCGCCGGCCGCCTCGCTCGTGAACGAGCTGCCGCCGAAGTCGGCCTCGGCGGCGTCCTTCGCGTTGGCAGCCGCGACCTGCTTCTTGTGCGCCTCCCAGCGAGCCTGGGCTGCAGCGTAGTCCTGCTCCCACTTCTCGCGCTGGGCGTCGAAGCCCTCGCGCCACTCGTTGGTCTCCGGGTCGAAGCCCTCGGGGTACTTGTAGTTGCCCTGCTCGTCGTACTCGGTGAGCATGCCGTAGAGCGCCGGGTCGAACTCGGTGCCCTCGGGGTCGACGCCCTCGTTGGCCTGCTTCAGCGACAGCGAGATGCGGCGACGCTCGAGGTCGATGTCGATGACCTTGACGAACACCTCCTCGCCCACCGAGACGACCTGCTCGGCCAGCTCGACGTGCTTGCTCGACAGCTCCGAGATGTGCACGAGGCCCTCGATGCCGTCCGCGACGCGCACGAACGCGCCGAACGGGACGAGCTTGGTGACCTTGCCCGGTGCGACCTGGCCGATGGCGTGGGTGCGGGCGAAGACCTGCCACGGGTCCTCCTGCGTCGCCTTGAGCGACAGGGAGACGCGCTCGCGGTCGAGCTCGACGGAGAGCACCTCGACGGTGACCTCCTGGCCGACCTCGACGACCTCGCTGGCGTGCTCGATGTGCTTCCACGACAGTTCGGAGACGTGCACGAGGCCGTCCACGCCGCCGAGGTCGACGAACGCGCCGAAGTTGACGATCGAGGAGATGACGCCCTTGCGGACCTGTCCCGGGTGGAGGTTCGCGAGGAACGTCGAACGGGTCTCCGACTGGGTCTGCTCGAGCAGCGCGCGGCGCGAGAGCACCACGTTGTTGCGGTTCTTGTCGAGCTCCAGGATCTTCGCCTCGAGCTCCTGGCCGAGGTACGGCGTCAGGTCGCGCACGCGGCGCAGCTCGATGAGCGAGGCGGGGAGGAAGCCGCGGAGGCCGATGTCGACGATCAGGCCGCCCTTGACGACCTCGATGACCGTACCGGTGACGACACCGTCGGTCTCCTTGATCTTCTCGACGTCGCCCCACGCGCGCTCGTACTGCGCGCGCTTCTTCGACAGGATGAGGCGGCCTTCCTTGTCCTCCTTCTGGAGAACGAGGGCCTCGACGGTGTCGCCGACGCCGACGACCTCGCTGGGGTCGACGTCGTGCTTGATGGAGAGTTCGCGGGAGGGGATGACACCCTCGGTCTTGTAGCCGACGTCGAGGAGGACCTCGTCGCGGTCGATCTTCACGACCTGGCCCTCGATGAGGTCGCCGTCGTTGAAGAACTTGAGCGTCTTCTCGACCGCGGCAAGGAAGTCTTCAGCAGAACCGATGTCGTTGATTGCGACCTGCTTGGTTGCCTTGGTCGTTGCGGTTGTCATGTAGTAGGTGCTCCGTAATGGACAGGGTCGGGCCCGACGCGCGATGCTTTCGTATTGGTGTTCCGCGAAGGGCGTGCGGATAGGACGTCACAAACGTGACATTCCATCCTAGCGGCGCGGCTGCCCGTCGGTCAAACGGCCCGACCCACCGCGA
Source organism: Agromyces mangrovi (assembly GCF_030296695.1). NCBI lineage: Bacteria > Bacillati > Actinomycetota > Actinomycetes > Micrococcales > Microbacteriaceae > Agromyces > Agromyces mangrovi (ex Wang et al. 2018). Next base: position 3,542,397 of record NZ_AP027737.1, read on the forward strand.
TCAGGCGCCCAGGATCGCCGACTTCAGCGTGTCGAGGCCGACCCCGCCCATCGCGAGCGCCTTGCCGTGGAAGTCCTTGATCGAGAACGCATCGCCCTCGCGCTGCCGCACCTCGTCGCGCAACTGCTCCCAGATGCGCTGGCCGACCTTGTACGACGGCGCCTGGCCCGGCCAGCCGAGGTAGCGGTTGACCTCGAACCGCACGAAGCCCTCGTTCATGTTCACGTTCCGCGACATGAACTCGAACGCGTAGTCGGCCGTCCACGGGCCCGAGCCGTCGGGCAGCGTCTTCTCGAGGTGCACGCCGATGTCGAGCACGACGCGGGCCGCCCGCATCCGCTGCCCGTCGAGCATGCCGAGCCGGTCGGCCGGGTCGTCCAGGTACCCGAGCTCCTCCATCAGCCGCTCGGCGTACAGCGCCCAGCCCTCCGCGTGGCCGGAGGTGCCGGCGAGCAGCCGACGCCACGAGTTGAGCGTGTCGGACTGCACCACGGCCTGGCCGATCTGCAGGTGGTGGCCGGGAACGCCCTCGTGGTAGACGGTCGTGAGCTCGCGCCAGGTGTCGAACTCGGTCACGCCCTCGGGCACCGACCACCACATGCGCCCGGGACGCGAGAAGTCCTCGGTCGGGCCGGTGTAGTAGATGCCGCCCTCCTGCGTGGGGGCGATCATGCACTCGAGCGTGCGGATCTCCTCCGGGATGTCGAAGTGCGTCGCGCCGAGCTCCTCGACGGCCCGGTCGCTCGTCTCCTGCATCCACGCCTTGAGTGCGTCGGTGCCGTGCAGCTTGCGGCTCTGGTCGTTGTCGAGGAACGAGATGGCCTCGAGCACGGATGCCCCGCGCTTGATCTCGTTCGCGATCGACTGCTGCTCGGACACCATGCGGGCGAGCTCGTCGAGCCCCCACTCGTAGGTCTCGTCGAGGTCGATCTTCGCGCCGAGGAACTCGCGCGATCGCAGCTCGTAGATCTCCCGGCCGACCGCGTCCTTCTCGGCCGCGGCCTCGACCAGCTCCGACTCGAGGAAGTCGGCGAACTGCTGGTAGGCGACGGCGGATGCCACGGCGCCCTGCTCGAGCTCGGCGCGAAGCGACTCGGGCAGCTCCCCGTCCGAGACGCCGGCCGAGGCGACGAACTCGCCGAAGAATCCCTCGGGTCGCGCGTTCTTGCGCGCCTGCGCGGCCACCTCGCGCACCTGGCGCCGCGCCGGCGTGATGCCGCGCGCGATGCCCTCGCGCAGGGTCGCGACGTAGCCCTCCATCGCCCCCGGAAGGGCGGCGAGGCGCTTCGAGACGGACTCCCAGCCCTCCACCGAGTCGGTCGACATGAGGTCGAACACCTCGCGCAGCTCCTGCGACGGGCTCGCGATCACGTTCAGGTCGCGCAGGTGGAGCCCGGCGTCGTAGCTCTCGATCGCGAGCTCGAGCTGGCTGCGCAGGTCGGTGCGGGTGATGCGGTCGACGTCGTCGACCTCGTCGGCCGCCTCGAGCTCCGCGAGCGTCGCACGCGCCGACGCGACCAGCTGGGCGTCGCCGTCGGGCGAGTAGTCGCCGTAACCGCCGTCCTCGGACTCGCGGCCGATGTAGGTGCCGACGGCCGGGCGCAGCTCCACCAGGGTGTCGACCCAGCCCTCCGCGACGCGGTCGATCTCGGTGGGGGTGCGTGCGGGCTCGGAAGTCATGGGAGCGAGCCTATCCGCTGCGCGGGACGGCACCGTGCACGCCGCCGCGGGCGCTGTGCACAGTGCGCGGCAGTCGAGCGCGGCTCAGGATCAGTGCGCCGCCGCGTCCCAGTTCGGGCCGTGCCCGAGCTGCACGTCGAGCGGCACCTGCAGGTCGGCCGCGGTCGCCATGCGCCGCTGCACGATCTCCTCGAGCTGCTCGCCCTCGCCCGCCGCGACCTCGAAGATGAGCTCGTCGTGCACCTGCATGAGCATGCGCGACGCGAGCCCCGCATCGGCGACGTCGCGCTCGATGCCGAGCATGGCGATCTTCATGATGTCGGCCGCGGAGCCCTGGATCGGCGCGTTCAGCGCCGCGCGCTCCGCGTTCTCGCGCAGCACCCGGTTCGGGCTCGACAGGTCGGGGAACGGGCGGCGCCGCCCGAAGATCGTCTCGGTGTAGCCGTCGACCTTCGCCTGCGCCACGACGTCGCGCAGGTAGTCGCGCACCGCGCCGAACCGCGCGAAGTAGTCGACCATGAGCTGCTTCGCCTCGGACTGCTCGATGCGCAGCTGCTTGGAGAGCCCGAATGCGCTCAGCCCGTAGGCGAGCCCGTACGACATGGCCTTCACCTTGGTGCGCATCAGCGGGGTCACGTCGGCCGGCTCGACGCCGAAGATGCGTGCGCCGACGAACCGGTGCAGGTCTTCTCCCGCGTGGAACGCCTCGATCAGGCCGGGGTCGCCCGAGAGGTGCGCCATGATGCGCATCTCGATCTGCGAGTAGTCGGCGGTCAGCAGGGTCTCGAACTCGGGCCCGTGGCGGAACGCCTCGCGGATGCGCCGCCCCTCCCCCGTGCGCACCGGGATGTTCTGCAGGTTCGGGTCGGTCGACGCGATACGCCCCGTGCTCGTGCCGATCTGCACGTAGGTCGTGTGGATGCGACCGTCGCCGCCGATCGACTTGTCGAGCGACTCGACGATCTGCCGCAGCTTCGTCGCGTCACGGTGCTCGAGCAGGAGGCCCAGGAACGGGTGCGGGCTCTTCTCCTGGAGGTCGGCCAGCGCACCGGCATCCGTCGAATACCCCGTCTTCGTCGCACGCGTCTTCGGCATGCCGAGCTGGTCGAAGAGCACCTCCTGCAGCTGCTTGGGCGAGCCGAGGTTGACCTCTCGGCCGATCTCGGCGAACGCGCGGGAGGCGATGTCGGCGGCGCGATCGCCGAGCTGGCCGGAGAGCGCCGACAGTTCGTCGTGGTCGACGGTGACTCCGCGCAGCTCCATGTCGGCGAGCACCCCCAGGATGGGCATCTCGATGTCGGTGCAGACCGGCAGCGTCGACGCGGGCAGCTCCGCGAGCACCACGGGCGCCGCGCGGAACGTGTACCAGGCGAGCTCGGCCGGGCCCGCGGCTCGGGTCTCGTCGGGCACGAGCTGGGCCGGGTCTGCCGTCGGGAGCGTCTCGCCGAGGTAGCGGAAGACGACGTCGGCGAGCCCCTTCTCCTGCGCCAGCGGGTTGACGAGCCAGGTCGCGACGAGCGTGTCGAGCGCGAGCCCGCCGAACGCCAGCCCGGATCGGCGCATGGCCTTGACCTGCGGCTTCGCGTCGGTCATGACCTTCGGCGCGTCGCCCGCGAGCCACGCCTCGAACGGCGCGTAGTCGCGCCGGCCGGGCTGCCAGGGCAGGAACACCGACTCCTCGGCGCCCGAGACGCCCGCGCCGATGACCTTGCCGTCGAGCATCTCGATCGTGAGACCGAGGCCGTCCGGGTGCGCGGCCACCTGCCGGTCGAGCCACACGTCGAGCTCCTCGTCGAGGAGCGTGCGCGGCGCAGGCGCCGTCGGCGCGGCGGATGCCGCCGGAGCGGGCGTGCCGGCAGCGGCATCCGCCCCCTGCTCCTCGCCCGCGAGCTTCATCACGCGCTCCAGCAGCGTGCGGAACTCGAGGCGGGAGAAGATGGCGGTCACCGCATCGGTGTCGATCGGCTTCGCGGCCAGTTCGTCGAGGGTCACATCGAGCTCGAGGTCGTCCACGAGGCGGTTGAGGCGCCGGTTGCGCACCGCGTTGTCCATCTCGGCGCGCAGGTTGTTGCCCGCGACTCCCTTGATCTCGTCGGCGTGCTCGAGCACCCCGTCGAGGTCGCCGAACTGCTTCAGCCACTTCACGGCCGTCTTCTCGCCGACCTTCGTGATGCCGGGCAGGTTGTCGCTCGTCTCGCCCACGAGCGCCGCGATCTCGGGGTACTGGGCGGGGGCAGGCCGTAGCGCTCCTCGACCGTCGCGGGGTCGTAGCGCTTCAGCTGCGACACGCCCTGGCTCGACGGGTAGAGCAGCGTCACGTCGTCGTTCACGAGCTGGATCGTGTCGCGGTCGCCCGACACGAGCAGCACCTCGTACCCGTCGCGTCGCCCCTCGGACGCGAGCGTCGCGAGGATGTCGTCGGCCTCGAAGTCCTCCTTCTCGAGGGTGCGCACGCCCATCGCCGCGAGCGCCTCCTGCAGCAGCGGCACCTGGCCCTTGAACTCCTGCGGCGTCTCGGCGCGGTTGCCCTTGTACTCCTCGTACTCGCGCGTGCGGAACGAGTGGCGGGAGATGTCGAACGCGACCGCGAGATGGGTCGGCTTCTCGTTCTTCAGCAGGAGCAGCAGCATCGACAGGAAGCCGTGGATGGCGTTCGTGTGCTGCCCGTCGCGGGTGCGGAAACTGTCGACCGGGAGCGCGAAGAACGCCCGGAACGCGAGGGAATGGCCGTCGATGACCATGAGGGTGGGCTTTACTGGTTCCGTCACCCCGCAAGCCTATAAGCGGCCGCCGACGCCGCCTGACGACCCGATCGGATGCGACGCATGACCCACGAGCAGACCGCCGACGCCCTCGACTACATCCGCACCCGCGGCATCGGCGAGCTCGCCGAGCGGATGGGCATCGAGTTCACGGAGTTCACCGTGGAACGCGCGGTCGCGACCATGCCGGTCGCGGGCAATACCCAGCCCGCCATGCTGCTGCACGGGGGCGCGTACGTGGTGCTCGGCGAGTCGCTCGGCTCGATGTCGGCGAACCTCTGGGCCGGGCCCGGGCGGCTCGCAGTGGGCGTCGACATCAACGCGACGCACACGCGCTCGGCCACCTCGGGCAGCGTCACCGGCACCTGCACGCCGCTGCACCTCGGTCGCACCATGACCGTGCACGAGATCGTCGTGACCGACGAGCAGGGCCGCCGGTGCTCGACCGTGCGGATCACGAACTTCATCAAGGACCTGCCGACGACCTGACGGCGTCGGCGGTCCCACGCATCGGCGAACCGGGCGGCGTCAGCCCTTCTTGGGCGCCAGCTGCTCGATGATCGCCTGCGCGACGTCCTTCATGGTGAGGCGGCGGTCCATCGACGCCTTCTGGATCCAGCGGAACGCCTCGGGCTCCGAGAGGCCCATCTTCTCGTTCAGCAGGCCCTTGGCCCGGTCGACGAGCTTGCGCGTCTCGAAGCGCTCGACGAGGTCGCCGACCTCGGCCTCGAGGGTGAGGATCTGGGCGTGCCGTGCGAGCGCGATCTCGATCGCCGGCAGCAGGTCGTTCGGAGTGAAGGGCTTCACGACGTACGCGAGGGCGCCGGCCTCGGTGGCGCGCTCGACCAGTTCCTTCTGGCTGAACGCGGTGAGCAGCACGACCGGGGCGATGTGGCCCTCGCTCAGGCGCTTGGCCGCCTCGATGCCGTCGAGCTGCGGCATCCGCACGTCCATGACGACCAGGTCGGGACGCAGCTCGGTCGCGAGCGCGACGGCCGTTTCGCCGTCACCGGCCTCGCCGACCACCTCGAACCCGTTGTCGCGGAGCGTCTCCACCACGTCGAGCCTGATGAGCGATTCGTCCTCGGCGACCACGACGCGACGCGGCGCGGCCTGGGTGTTCTCGGTGTCTGTCACGCCTGAAAGCCTACGGTATTCTGATCGCGGTCTCGTGCGCCGGTGTGGCGGAATGGCAGACGCGGAGCACTCAAAATGCTTTGCCCGAGAGGGCGTGTGGGTTCGACCCCCACCACCGGCACGACTCGGAAACGACGAACGGCCGGCCCCTGGCGGGGCCGGCCGTTCGTCGTCGAGGACCCTCAGAGGACCTCGCCCACGTTGTGCACGCGGATGTCGTTGGTGGTGCCGGGGATGCCGGGAGGGGACCCGGAGATGATGACGACCTTCTCCCCCTCGACGGCCAGGCCCTCGCGGCTCAGCACCTCGTCGACCTGGGCGACCATCTGGTCGGTGTGGGTCACGCGCGAGACGACGAACGACTGCACGCCCCAATAGAGCGCCATGCGGCGGCGGATCGCGGGGTCGGGCGTGAAGGCGAGGATCGGGATGTCCGAGCGGATGCGGGTCATGCGGCGCACCGACTCGCCCGACTCGGAGAACACGCAGAGGAACTTGGCCTCGACGAAGTTCGCGACGTCCACCGCGGCGAGCGTGATCGCACCCGACTGGGTGCGCGGCCGGGTGCCGAGCGGCGGCACGCGGTCGAGGCCGTGCTGCTCGGTCGAGGCGACGATGCGCGCCATGGTCTCGAGCGTGACCGTCGGGTACTCGCCGACGCTCGTCTCGCCCGAGAGCATGACCGCGTCCGCGCCGTCGAGCACGGCGTTCGCGACGTCGGAGGTCTCGGCGCGCGTGGGCACCGGGCTGTGGATCATCGACTCGAGCATCTGGGTCGCGACGATGACGGGCTTGGCCATGCGGCGCGCCGCCTCGATCGCGCGCTTCTGCACGATCGGCACGGCCTCGAGCGGCAGCTCGACGCCGAGGTCGCCGCGGGCGACCATGAGGGCGTCGAACGCGTCGATGATCTCGTCGAGCGCCTCGACGGCCTGCGGCTTCTCGATCTTGGCGACCACCGGCACGCGGCGGCCGACCTCGTCCATGATCTCGCGCACGCGCGAGACGTCGGCGGCGTTGCGCACGAACGACAGCGCGATGAGGTCGGCGCCGAGCTCGAGGCCCCAGCGCAGGTCGGCCTCGTCCTTCTCCGACAGCGCGGGCACGTTGACCGCCACGCCCGGGAGGTTGATGCCCTTGTTGTCGGAGACGGGTCCGGCGACCACGACCTCCGTGCGCACGCGGGTGCCGTCGGTGTCGAGCACGCGGACGCGGACCTTGCCGTCGTCGATCAGCAGGAAGTCGCCCGCGGAGACGTCCTGCGGGAGGCCCTTGAACGTCGTCGAGCAGATCTCCTTGGTGCCGGGGATGTCCTCGGTGGTGATCGTGAAGATGTCGCCCTCGGCCAGCTCGTGCGGGCCGTCCGCGAACTTGCCGAGGCGGATCTTCGGCCCCTGCAGGTCGACCAGCACGGCGACGGCCCGGCCGGAGTCGTTCGCCGCCTTGCGGATGTTCTGGTAGACGCCCTCGTGCACGTCGTACGAGCCGTGGCTCAGGTTCATGCGGGCCACGTCGAGGCCGGCGTCGATGAGCGCACGGACCCCTTCGTAGCTCGCGGTCGCGGGTCCGAGCGTGGCGACGATCTTCGCGCGTCTCATGTTCTCTGTGCTCCGTGTTCCTCGCGCCGGGGCGCGGTGATCGTGGTGGTGGGGATGAAGGGCCGGTCGGTCAGATCGAGATCGCCTGCGCGGAGGCCGGGATGGGGCTCGGGAGGTGCGTCTCACCCTCAAGGTACCGGTCGACGGAGGCGGCCGCAGCACGTCCCTCGGCGATGGCCCACACGATGAGCGACTGCCCGCGTCCGGCGTCGCCGGCGACGTAGACGCCCGGGACGCTCGTCGCGTACGAGTCGTCGCGCTCGACGTTGCCGCGCTGCGTGAACGCGGCGCCGAGCTGGCCCGAGAGGTCCTGCGACTCGGGGCCCGTGAAGCCCAGCGCGAGCAGCACGAGGTCGGCCGGGATCTCGCGCTCGGTGCCCGCCTTCGGCACGCGACGGCCGTCGAGGTACTCGGTCTCCGCGACGCGGATCGCCCGCACCTCGCCGACGTCGTTCGAGACGAACTCGACCGTCGACGCGAGGTACTGGCGGGTGCCGCCCTCCTCGTGCGCGGTCTGCACCTCGAACAGGTTCGGGTGCATCGGCCACGGCTGGGTGTCGGGTCGCGCGATGCCCGGCTTCTTGCCGATCGCGAGGTTGGTCACCGACAGCGCCCCCTGGCGGTGCGCGGTGCCGATGCAGTCGGCACCGGTGTCGCCGCCGCCCAGGACCACGACGTGCTTGCCTTCAGCGGTGATCTGCTCGGGCACCGTGTCGCCCGCGACCGCGTGGTTCGACTGCACCAGGTACTCCATGGCGAAGTGCACGCCCGGCAGGTCGCGTCCAGGGATCGGCAGGTCGCGGGGCACCATCGCGCCGGTCGCGATGACCACGGCGTCGTACCGCTCGCGCAGCGCGTCCCACGAGATGTCGGTGCCGATGTCGACGCCCGCGCGGAAGCGGGTGCCCTCGGCCGTCATCTGGGCGATGCGCTGGTCGAGGTGGCGCTTCTCCATCTTGAAGTCGGGGATGCCGTAGCGCAGGAGCCCGCCGATGCGGTCGTCGCGCTCGTAGACCGCGACCGTGTGCCCGGCGCGCGTGAGCTGCTGCGCCGCGGCGAGCCCGGCCGGGCCCGACCCGACGACCGCGACGGTCTTGCCGGTCAGTCGCCCCGGCGGGTGCGGCTGCACCCAGCCGTTCGAGAAGGCCTGGTCGATGATCGAGACCTCGACCTGCTTGATCGTGACGGCCGGCTGGTTGATGCCGAGCACGCACGACGACTCGCACGGCGCGGGGCAGAGCCGGCCCGTGAACTCCGGGAAGTTGTTGGTCGCGTGGAGTCGCTCGATCGCCGCGCGGCCCTCGCCGCGGTACATGAGGTCGTTCCACTCGGGGATCAGGTTGCCGAGCGGGCAGCCCTGGTGGCAGAACGGGATCCCGCAGTCCATGCAGCGTCCGGCCTGCCGGCGCAGCTGCGCGGGGTCGCCCTGCTCGTAGACCTCCTTGAAGTCCATGATGCGCACGGGCACCGGCCGCCGCTTGGGCAGCTCGCGCTCGGTCGTCTTGAGGAAGCCCTTCGGGTCAGCCACCGGTCACCTCCAGGATGCGGCCCCAGACGACGTCGCCGTCGGGGTCCAGCCCCTCGTCGACGGCGTTCTGCCGGGTCTTCAGGACGGCCGCGTAGTCGCGCGGGAGTACCTTCACGAATCGCTCCATGGTGTCGGGGGCCTCGAGCAGGCGCTCCGCGAGCGCGGACCCCGTGTGCTCCAGGTGCTGTCGGAGGAGGTCGAGCACGATCTCGTGGTCGGCGCTGCCGAGCTCGTGCAGCTGCAGCTCGCCGGTGGCGAGCGCGTCGCGGTTGATGCGCTCCTTGGGCAGGTCGAACACGTACGCCGTGCCGCCGGACATGCCCGCGCCGAGGTTGCGGCCGGTCGGGCCGAGGATGAGCGCGAGCCCACCCGTCATGTACTCGAGCGCGTGGTCGCCCACGCCCTCGACCACGGCGGTCGCACCCGAGTTGCGCACGAGGAAGCGCTCGCCGACGATGCCGCTGATGAACATGCTGCCCTGCGTCGCGCCGTAGCCGATCACGTTGCCGGCGATCACGTTGCGTTCGGCCGGGAAGGTGCTCGAGCGGTCGGGCCGCACGATCACCTGGCCGCCGGAGAGGCCCTTGCCGACGTAGTCGTTGGAGTCGCCCTCGAGGCGCAGCGTGATGCCCGCGGGCAGGAACGCGCCGAACGACTGGCCGGCGGACCCGGACAGGGTCACGTCGATCGACCCGGCGGGCAGGCCGTTGACGCCGTGGCGCACGGTCACCTCGTGGCCGAGCATGGTGCCCACGGCGCGTTCGGTGTTGCGGATCGGCAGGGTGATCTCGACGCGGCCGCCGTGCTCGAGCACGTCGGCGGACGCCTCGATCAGCTGGTTGTCGAAGTGCTCGTCGAGCTCGTGGTCCTGCGGGCGCGCGTTCCGACGCGGCTCCGAGTCGGAGAAGTCCGGGCCGACCAGCACGGGCGACAGGTCGAGCCCGCTCGCCTTCCAGTGGTCGACGGCGCGGTCGATGTCGAGCATCTCGCGGCGGCCGATCGCCTCGTCGAGGCTGCGGAAGCCGAGCTCGGCGAGGTACTCGCGCACCTCCTGCGCGATGAACTCGAAGAAGTTCACGACGAACTCGGGCTTGCCGCTGAAGCGCTTCCGCAGCTCCGGGTTCTGGGTGGCGACGCCGACCGGGCAGGTGTCGAGGTGGCACACGCGCATGAGCACGCAGCCCTCGACGACCAGCGGTGCGGTCGCGAAGCCGAACTCCTCGGCACCGAGCAGCGCGCCGACGATCACGTCGCGGCCCGTCTTCATCTGGCCGTCGACCTGCACGACGACGCGGTCGCGCATGCCGTTCAGCATGAGCGTCTGCTGCGTCTCGGCGAGGCCGAGCTCCCACGGCGTGCCGGCGTGCTTGAGCGAGTTCATCGGGCTCGCACCGGTGCCGCCGTCGTGGCCGGAGACCAGGATGACGTCGGCCAGCGCCTTGGCGGTGCCGGCCGCGACCGCTCCGATGCCCGACTGGCTCACGAGCTTCACGTGCACCCGGGCGCCCGGGTTCGCGCGCTTCAGGTCGAAGATCAGCTGCTTGAGGTCTTCGATCGAGTAGATGTCGTGGTGCGGCGGCGGCGAGATGAGGCCGACGCCGGCGGTCGCGTGGCGGGTGCGGGCGACCCACGGGTACACCTTGGTCGGCGGCAGCTGGCCGCCCTCGCCGGGCTTCGCGCCCTGGGCGAGCTTGATCTGGATGTCGTCGGCATGCGTGAGGTACATGCTCGTGACGCCGAAGCGGCCGGATGCCACCTGCTTGATCGCGCTGCGGCGCTCGGGGTCGAGCAGGCGATCGAGGTCCTCGCCGCCCTCGCCCGTGTTCGAGCGCGCGCCGAGGCGGTTCATCGCGATCGCGAGGGTCTCGTGCGCCTCCTTCGAGATGGAGCCGTAGCTCATCGCGCCGGTCGAGAACCGCTTCACGATCGACGAGACCGGCTCGACCTCGTCGATCGGCACGGGCGGCCGCGCGCCCGTGCGCAGCGCGAACATGCCGCGCAGCGTCATCAGGTTCTCGGCCTGACCGTCGACCATCGAGGTGTACTCGCGGAAGATGTCGTACCGCCTGCTGCGCGTCGCGTGCTGCAGTCGGAACACCGTCTCGGGGTTGAACAGGTGCGGGGCGCCGTCGCGGCGCCACTGGTACTCGCCGCCGGTCGCGAGCCGCTCGTGCACGGTCACCGCGACGTCGTCGGGGTACGCGCCCTTGTAGCGGCGCGCGTTCTCGGTGGCGACGACGTCGAGGCCGACGCCGCCGAGCTTGGTCGTGGTGCCGGTGAAGAACTCGTCGACGAACTCCTGGCTGAGGCCGACGGCCTCGAACGCCTGTGCGCCCGCGTAGGACGACATCGTCGAGATGCCCATCTTCGACATGATCTTCAGCACGCCCTTGCCGAGCGCCTTGATCACGTTCTTCACGGCCTGCTCGGGCGAGACGCCGGTGATGACGCCCGAGCGCACGAGCTCCTCGCAGGTCTCCATCGCGAGGTACGGGTTGACCGCTGAGGCGCCGTAGCCGATGAGGAGCGCGACGTGGTGCACCTCGCGCACGTCACCGGTCTCGACGACGATGCCCACCCGCATCCGAGTCTCGGAGCGGATGAGGTGGTGGTGCACGGCCGCCAGCATGAGCAGCGACGGGATGGGCGCGAGCTCCGAGGTCGTGTCGCGGTCGCTCAGCACGAGGAAGCGCGCACCCGCGGCGATGGCGCGGTCGGCCTCCTCGCACAGCGCGGTGAGCCGGGAGCGGAGCCCCTCGGTGCCCTCCTCGACCCGGTAGAGGCCGCGCAAGGTCGTGGTCGTGGCGCTGTCGGGGCGCGGGTCGATGTGCTGGATCTTCGCGAGCTCGTCGTTGTCGATGACCGGGAACGAGAGCGTCACCTGGCGGGTGTGCTCGGGGCCCGAGCTCAGCAGGTTGTGCTCCGGCCCGAGCGACGTGCCGAGCGAGGTCACGACCTCCTCGCGGATCGAGTCCAGCGGCGGGTTGGTGACCTGCGCGAACTGCTGCGTGAAGTAGTCGAACAGCAGGCGAGGGCGCTCGCTCAGCACGGCGATCGGGGTGTCGGAGCCCATGGCGCCGAGCGGCTCCATGCCGGTGCGGGCCATGGGCGTGAGCAGCACCCGCACCTCCTCCTCCGTGTAGCCGAAGGTGCGCTGACGGCGGCGGACGGATGCCGGCGGGTGCACGATGTGCTCCCGCTCGGGCAAGTCGGCGAGTCGGATGCGACCGGACTCCAGCCACTCCCCACGGCTCGGATGCTGCGAGCTCGGACTTGATCTCGTCGTCCTCGATGAGGCGGCCGGCGACCGTGTCGACCAGGAACATGCGACCGGGCTGCAGGCGGCCCTTGCGGACCACCTTCGACTGGTCGATGTCGAGGACGCCGATCTCACTCGCGAGCACGACCAGGCCGTCGTCGGTCACGACGTAGCGGCCCGGGCGCAGCCCGTTGCGGTCGAGCGTGGCGCCCACGAGCGAGCCGTCGGTGAAGACGATCGCGGCCGGGCCGTCCCACGGCTCCATGAGCATCGAGTGGTACTCGTAGAACGCGCGCCGGGCCGGGTCGATCTCCGTGGCGTTCTCCCACGCCTCGGGCACCATCATCATGACCGCGTGCGGCAGGCTCCGGCCCGACAGGCTCAGCAGCTCGACGACCTCGTCGAACGACGCCGAGTCGCTCGAGCCCGGCGTCACGACCGGCAGGATCGGCGCGAGGTCGCCCAGCAGCTCGGACTCGAGTTGCGACTGGCGCGCGCGCATCCAGTTGCGGTTGCCCTGCACGGTGTTGATCTCGCCGTTGTGCGCGATCATGCGGAACGGCTGCGCGAGCGGCCACGACGGGAACGTGTTGGTCGAGTACCGGGAGTGCACGAGCGCGAGCTTGGAGGTGAACCGCTCGTCGGAGAGGTCCGGGTAGAACGGCTCGAGCTGGAGGGTCGTGACCATGCCCTTGTAGACGAGGGTGCGACAGGACAGCGACGCGAAGTACAGCTCGATCTCCCGCTCGGCGCGCTTGCGCAGGCGGAAGGTGAGGCGGTCGAGCGCGATGTCGGAGAGGGGCGCGCCCGCCTCGGTCTCGTCGACGCTGCGTACGTAGACCTGCTGCACGTCGGGCATGGCCGCACGGGCGAGCGTGCCCAGCTCGTCGGGGCGCACGGGAACCTCGCGCCAGCCGATGATCTCGAGGCGCTCCTCGGCGGCGATCTCGCGGAAGCGGCGCTTGACCGCGCTGCGCTGCGTGGGGTCGGTGGGCAGGAACGCGTTGCCGACCGCGTAGCGGCCCGGTGCGGGCAGCTCGAACGAGACGACCTCGCGCAGGAACGCGTCGGGCACCTGCGTGATGATGCCCGCGCCGTCGCCGGTGCCGGCGTCGGAGCCGACCGCACCGCGGTGCTCCAGGTTGCGCAGCGCGTCGAGCGCCGCCTGGATGATGTCGTGACCTGCGGTGCCGCGGAGCGTGGCGACCATCGCGAGGCCGCAGGCGTCCTTCTCGTGGGCCGGGTCGTACATGCCCTGGGCAGCGGGGACCGCCCCGAATCGTGCATGGGTCGGAGTCATCGCCACAGTGACCGTCCTCGTGAAATCAGTGAACCAGCGCGGGACGCCTTCGGCCCATCGGAATGTCGGATGTGCGCCCCAAAGGTGCGGGGACGCATTCGGGGCTCGGGCCGGATCGCCCGGACTAGGAGGTCGTCTCGCGTGTGCTTGTGGCTGCGGCTGCCTCCGTGTCGCCCTCGTCCTCGGCGTCGTCGCCGATCGTGTCTCGGTCGGACTCGGTGTCGTCCGAGTCTACAGCGTCGGCCCCGGGCCACTCGCGGCCGGGCACGTACGGGCTCGGCTCCTGGCCGGTGTGGCGACGCGTCTGCACCACGAGGATGATCACGCCGATGAGGATGGCGGCGAACGACGCCCAGACGTTGGAGCGGATGCCGAGGAAGATCTCGCTCGGGTCGACGCGGATCGACTCCAGGAAGCTGCGGCCGATGCCGTACCAGATGAGGTACACGGCGAACGCCTTGCCCCAGCGCAGGCGGAACTTCCGCTCCAGCCAGAGCAGCACCGCGACGCCGAGGAGGTTCCAGATGATCTCGTACAGGAACGTGGGGTGGAACAGCGTGCCGGGCTCGAGGCCGGCGGGGAACGCGGGGTTGGTCGACTCGATCTCGAGGCCCCACGGCAGCTCCGTGGGCAGGCCGAAGAGCTCGTGGTTGAACCAGTTGCCGAGACGGCCGGCGGCCTGCGCGACGAGCATGCCCGGCGCCAGCGCGTCGGCGAACGACCAGAAGCGGATGCCGGTCATGCGGCAGCCGATCCAGACGCCCAGCGCGCCGCCGATCAGCGCGCCGTAGATGGCGTTGCCGCCCTCCCAGATCGCGAACACCTTCCAGAGGTCGGCGCCCTCGTAGAAGTAGTCGCCGGGGTGGGTGGCGACGTGGTAGAACCGCGCGAAGACGATGCCGAGCGGCACGGCCCACAGCGAGATGTCGAGCACGACGCCCGGCTCGGCGCCGCGCTTGGTCAGGCGGTGCGACGTGATCCACACGGCGAGCACGATGCCCAGCAGGATGCACAGGGCGTACGCGTGGATGGTGAGGGCGCCGCCCCACGGAAGCGGGATCTCGAAGGAGCTCCACTCCGGGCTGGGGATGCTGAGCGGTGCGATCACGTTCGTTCGGTGCCTTTCGTCCAGGTCGCGGGTTCGGGCCCGCGGGCGGCCTCGGCCAGCGTACTACCCCGCCGGGCGGGTGCCGCGCGCGAGCTCCGCGGCGAGGGCGGCGACGCCCTCCACGCCCCCGTCGGCGAGGGCCTTCACGAGCGCGGAGCCGACGATCGCGCCGTCGGCGTACGAGACGACCTCGCGCACCTGCTCGGCCGTCGAGATGCCGACGCCCACGCACGACCGCGGGCTGCCCGCGGCGCGGAGGCGCTCGACGAGCGTGCGTGCGGCGCGGTCGACGTCGGCGCGCGCGCCCGTGATGCCCATGGTCGACACCGCGTACACGAACCCGCGGCTCGCCTCGACGGTGCGCGCCAGCCGGGCATCCGATGAGCTCGGAGCGGCCAGGAACACTCGATCGAGGCCGGTGCGGTCGGATGCCGCGAGCCACGCGTCGCCCTCGTCGGGGATGAGGTCGGGCGTGATGAGGCCCGCGCCGCCCGCCGCGGCGAGGTCGTCGGCGAAGCGGTCGACGCCGTACTGCACCACGGGGTTCCAGTAGGTCATCATGAGGATCGGCGCGTCGACCTGCTCCCGGATCGCCCGCACGGCCTCGAAGCCGTGGGCGAGCCGGAAGCCGTTCGCGAGGGCCGCCTGGGTCGCGTCCTGGATGACGGGGCCGTCCATCACCGGGTCGGAGTACGGGATGCCGAGCTCGAGCGCGTCGACCCCGTTCTCGACGAGCGCGACCGCCGCGTCGACGCTCGCGCCGAGCGACGGGAAGCCCACCGGCAGGTAGCCCACGAGTGCGCCGGTGCCGGCCGCCACACGTGCGTCGATGGTCTCGCCGACGCTCATGCGCCCTCCTCGCCGTCGATCAGCTCGAACCACTTGGCTGCCGTCTCCATGTCCTTGTCGCCGCGCCCGGAGAGGTTCACGAGGATGCTCGCCTCCGGACCGAGCTCGCGGCCGAGCTCGAGCGCACCCGCGAGCGCGTGCGCCGACTCGATGGCGGGGATGATGCCCTCGGTGCGCGACAGCAGGCGGAGCGCGTCCATGGCGGCGGCATCCGTCGACGCCCGGTACCGGGCGCGCCCCACGTCGGCGAGCCACGAGTGCTCCGGGCCGACGCCCGGGTAGTCGAGCCCCGCCGAGATCGAATGCGACTCGATGGTCTGGCCGTCCTCGTCCTGCAGCAGGTAGCTGCGGGCGCCGTGCAGCACGCCCGGTCGGCCCTTGCCGATGGTGGCGGCGTGGCGCTCGGTGTCGACGCCCTCGCCCCCGGCCTCGAAGCCGTAGAGGGCGACGTCGGCGTCGTCGAGGAAGGCGTGGAAGATGCCGATCGCGTTCGATCCCCCGCCGACGCACGCGGCCACCGCGGTCGGCAGCGCGCCGGTGCGCTCGAGCATCTGCGCGCGCGCCTCCTCGCCGATGACCTTCTGCAGGTCGCGCACCATCGCCGGGAACGGGTGCGGGCCCGCCACGGTGCCGAAGATGTAGTTGGTGTGGCCGACGTTCGTGACCCAGTCGCGCATCGCCTCGTTGATCGCGTCCTTGAGGGTGCGCGAGCCGTGCGTCACCGGGATCACCTCGGCGCCGAGCAGCCGCATGCGGGCGACGTTGAGCGCCTGGCGCTCGGTGTCGACCTCGCCCATGTAGATCACGCACTCGAGGCCGAACAGCGCTGCGGCGGTCGCGGTGGCGACGCCGTGCTGGCCGGCGCCGGTCTCGGCGATCACCCGGGTCTTGCCGACGCGCTTGGTGAGCAACGCCTGCCCGAGCACGTTGTTGATCTTGTGCGAGCCGGTGTGGTTCAGGTCTTCGCGCTTGAGGAACACGCGGGCCCCGCCGGCGTGCTCGGCGAAGCGGCGCACCTCGGTCAGCGGCGACGGGCGCCCGACGTAGTCCCGCAGCAGGCCGTCGAGCTCGTCGTGGAACGCCGGGTCGAGCTTGGCGAGCTGCCAGGCCTCGTCGAGCTCGTCGAGCGCGGCGATGAGCGACTCGGGCACGAAGCGCCCGCCGAAGTCGCCGAAGTACGGACCGGTCTCGGTGCGCAGGGACATCTACTCCCCCAGGAATCTCGCGAGCGTCTCGCGGGGCTCGCTCGTGACGAGCGCCTCCCCCACGAGGACCACGTCGGCGCCCGCGGCGCGGTACGCGGCGACGTCGTCGGCCGTGGAGACGGCCGACTCGGCCACCTTGACGGCGCCGTCGGGGAAGCTCGGGGCGAGTCGCCCGAACAGCTCGCGGTCGAGCTCGAAGGTGGACAGGTTGCGTGCGTTCACGCCGATCAGGCGTGCGCCGACGTCGGCGGCGCGCGCCAGTTCGTCGGCGTCGTGGGTCTCGACGAGCGCGGTCATGCCGAGCTCGCCGATGAGTGCGTGCAGCTCGGCGAGGTCGCGCTGCTCCAGCGCGCCCACGATGAGCAGCACGAGGTCGGCGCCCGCGGCGCGCGCCTCGAACACCTGGTACGGCGTGGCGATGAAGTCCTTGCGCAGCACGGGCAGCGACACCGCGGCGCGCACGGCCTCGAGGTCGGCGAGCGACCCCAGGAACCGGCGTCCCTCGGTGAGCACGCTGATGGCGCTCGCACCGCCCGCCTCGTACTCGCGCGCGAGTGCGGCCGGATCGGGGATGTCGGCCAGCGGGCCGCGCGACGGGCTCGCGCGCTTGACCTCGGCGATGATCTTCACCCGGTCGGCGGGTGCGAGCGCCGCGAGGGCGTCCAGCGCGGCGGGTCGCTCGCGGGCGGCCCGCTCAACCTCGGCGAGCGGCCGATCGGCGCGCCGGGCCTCGGCGTCCGCGACCGCGTTCGCCGTGAGCTCGGACAGCACGTCGGTCAGTGCTCCACTGCGGGGACGCGGGCGCCACCCACGCCGTAGCCCGCCTTCGCGAGCGCCCAGCCGACGATCGCGCCGAGCACGAGGAGCACGGCAGAGGCCCAGACGAGCCACTCGACGGCGAAGAAGAAGGCGACGGTGCCGATCGAGAACGCGACGAGCATGATCACCACGGCAATCCAGGCTGCGGGCGAGTGTCCGTGGCCCGGGTCGCTGATGTCAGTGCTCATGATGCTCCTTCTGGTTCGGGGACGGAGGAAGTCTATCGGCTGGCCGCGGTCAGTCCCGACCCGGCTCGGTGGGGTCCTCGCCGCGCGAGAGCTCGTCCCATTCGTCGACGGCGCCCGCGGAACCGCCGTCGGCGCGCTCGACCTGCACGGCGCGGTAGCGGCGCGACGACTCGGGCCACCGCGACGAGGTCGCGAGCACCGCGATGCCGGCCGCGGCCAGCACGACGCCCGACGCGGCGCCCAGCCACGGCCAGGCCGTGCCGGCGACCGACGTCACGAGCGCCGCGGCCGAGTCGCCGGCGATGCCGGTGGCCTCGGTCACGACCGGCGCCGCGGCCGCCGCGGGGTCGACCAGCGCGAGCCAGGCCGACAGGACGACGCACGCGCCGAGCACGACGGCGAGCACGCCCAGCACGAGCCGTGCCACGCGACCGGCGATCGCGAGCGCCGCGCCGAGGGCGAGTCCGGCGAGGGCGAGCGCCGCCAGCGCGGCATCCGCCACCTCGCCCGGGACCGCGTGCGCGTCGCCGGTGTCGAGCGTGATCGTGAACCAGGTCTGGGTCCACGCGACGAGGCCCAGCCCCGAGGCGCCGAGCACGGCGAGCACCAGGGTGAGCTTGAGGCGGCGTGCGGGCACGTCAGCCCAGCGTCCGCATGGCGTTGGCGACCGCGACCGCGCGCAGCGGTGCGGCGGCCTTGTTCTGCGACTCCTGGAACTCCGACTCGGGGTTCGAGTCGGCCACGAGGCCGCCGCCGGCCTGCACGCGCGCGACGCCGCCGCGGATCGTGGCCGTGCGGATCGCGATGGCGAGGTCGGCGTCGCCGCCGAACCCGAAGTAGCCGACGACGCCGCCGTAGACGCCGCGCTGCACGGGCTCGAGCTCGTCGATGATCTCGAGTGCACGCGGCTTCGGCGCCCCCGAGAGCGTGCCGGCCGGGAAGGTCGCGCGGAACACGTCGATCGCGTCGGCGGTGGGCAGCAGGTCGCCCTCGACGGACGAGACGAGGTGCATGATGTGGCTGAACCGCTCCACGCGCATGAACTCGGTCACCTCGACCGAGCCGGCCGCGCACACCTTCGCGAGGTCGTTGCGGGCGAGGTCGACGAGCATCAGGTGCTCGGCGCGCTCCTTCGGGTCGCGCGAGAGCTCGGCCTCGAAGTCCGCGTCGGACTCCGGGGTGGCGCCGCGCGGCTTCGACCCGGCGATCGGATGCGTGTACACGCGTCCTTCCTGCACCTTCACGAGCGCCTCGGGCGACGAGCCGACGATCCAGTACGGCTCGCCGTCCGGATCCTCGAGACTCAGCAGGTACATGTACGGGCTCGGGTTGAGGCTGCGCAGCACGCGGTAGACGTCGATCGGCGCAGCCGTGCACTCCTGCTCGAAGCGCTGCGAGATGACGACCTGGAAGATGTCGCCCTCGCGGATGTACTCCTTGCTGGTCACGACCGCGTCGAGGAAGTCCTGCTTCTCGGTGCGCGAGGTCGGCGCCGCGGGCGTGGCCAGGTCGACCACGGCGAGGTGCGCCTCGGCGGGGGCGGCCATGGCACGCTGCATCCGATCGAGGCGCTGCTGCGCATCGGCCCAGAGCGCATCGGCGTCGTCGACCCCGTCGTTCAGCGCGCTCACGATGAGCTGCACGGTGCCGCGCCGGTGGTCGAGCACGACGAGCTCGGAGACGAAGCTCAGCGCCTGGCCGACCACCGCGCCCTCGGCCGGCGGGCGGTTCGGGAGCCGCTCGATCTGGCGGATCGCCTCCCAGCCGATGAAGCCCACCAGCCCGCCCGTGAGCGGCGGCAGGCCGGGCACCGGCTCGGTGTGCCAGCGCGAGTACAGCGCCGAGACGGCGGCGAGCGGTCCCCCCGGGGCATCCGCCCCCAGCGCTCGCCCGGCGTCGAGGCCGTAGTCGAGCCACTCCGCGACGTCGCCGCGCTGGGTCAGCACGCCGTACGAGGCGGAGCCGACGAACGAGTAGCGCGACCAGATGCCGCCCTGCTCGGCCGACTCGAGCAGGAACGTGCCCGGGCGGCCGTCGGCGAGCTTGCGGTAGATGCCCACGGGCGTCTCGCCGTCGGCGAAGAGCTCGCGCGTGACGGGCACGACCCGGCGGCCGGGCAGCAGCGCGTCGAAGTCGGCGCGACCGGTCGTGCCGGTCTGCTCGGCGGTGGTCGGCATCGTGCTCCTCGTGGCGCGGGTGGGCGGGGACTCAGGCGGGTGCGTGGCCTGCGACGACCTCGAGCGGGTCGCCGTCGAAGCAGGTGCGTGTGCCCGTGTGGCAGGCGACGCCGACCTGGTCGACGCGCACCAACAGCGTATCGCCGTCGCAGTCGAGAGCGGCCTCGCGCACGTACTGCGCGTGGCCCGACGTGTCGCCCTTGCGCCAGTACTCCTGCCGGGAGCGCGACCAGAACGTCACGCGCCCCTCGGTGAGGGTGCGCCGCATCGCCTCGCGGTCCATCCAGCCGAGCATGAGCACCTCGCCGGTGTCCCACTGCTGGATGACCGCGGGCAGCAGCCCGTCGCCGTTGAACGCGGCACGGTCCATCGGCGACGCGCCGGGCGCCCAGGGCTCAGCTTCGCGCTCCAGCTCCTCGTCTTCGCGGTCGGTCATCGTCGCACCGTCCTCCCGTCGGCGGCGAGGGCGTCCTTGACCTCGCCGATCGTGAGCTCTCGATTGTGGAACACGGATGCCGCCAGCACGGCGTCGGCCCCCGCGGCCACCGCCGGGGCGAAGTGCTCCACCGCGCCCGCCCCGCCGGAGGCGATCACGGGCACCGACGACAGCTCGTGCATGAGCGCGACCAGCTCGGCGTCGAAGCCCTGCTTGGTGCCGTCGGCGTCGATGGAGTTGACGAGCAGCTCGCCCACGCCCAGCTCGATGGCCTGCGTCGCCCAGGCGAGCGCGTCGAGCGTCGTCTCGGTACGGCCGCCGTGGGTCGTCACGACGAACCCCGACTCGGTGGCATCCGACCGCTTCACGTCGAGCGACAGCACGAGCACCTGCGAGCCGAACCGGTCGGCGATCTCGCCGATCAGCGCGGGGCGGGCGATGGCGGCGCTGTTCACGCCCACCTTGTCGGCACCGTGGCCCTGCAGGCGCGCGACGTCCTCGACCGAGCGGATGCCGCCCCCGACCGTGAGCGGGATGAACACCTGCTCCGCGGTGGCCTGGACCACCTCGTACGTGGTCGAACGGTCGTCGACGGTCGCCGTGACGTCGAGGAAGCACAGCTCGTCGGCGCCCTGCTCGCCGTACAGCCGCGCGAGCTCGACGGGGTCGCCCGCGTCGCGCAGGTCGCGGAAGTTGACGCCCTTCACCACGCGGCCGCCGGCCACGTCGAGGCACGGGATGACGCGGACCGCGACGGACATCAGAGCCTCGCCGCGTGGATGGCGCTGACGAGGATCGCCCGCGCGCCGAGCTCGTAGAGCGCGTCCATCACGTGGTTCGTGTCGGTGCGCTTGATCATGACCCGCACGGCCGCCCACTCGCGGTCGTGCAGCGGCGAGACGGTCGGCGACTCGAAGCCGGGCGCCACCGCGGTCGCCTGCTCGAGCAGGCTCATGGGCACGTCGTAGTCGAGCATCACGTACTCGCGCGCCACGATCACGCCGTTGAGGCGTCGCACCAGCGTGGTCGTGCCCGGCGCGTGCGTGCCCGAGCCGATGAGCACGGCGGTCGAGTCGAGGATCACCGGGCCGAAGATCTCCAGGCCCGCCTTGCGCAGCGTGCCGCCGGTCGAGACGACGTCGGCGACCGCGTCGGCGACGCCCAGGCGCACGGCCGACTCGACCGCGCCGTCGAGGCGCACGAGGTCGGATGCCACGCCGTGGCGCTCGAGGAAGGCGCCGACGAGGCCCGGGTAGCTCGTCGCCACGCGCACGCCCTGGAGGTCGGACAGCTCGGAGAACGCGCCGGGCGTGCCGGCGAAGCGGAAGGTCGAGCCGCCGAAGCCGAGCTCGGCGATCTCGGAGGCATCCGACCCCGAGTCGAGCAGCAGGTCGCGACCCGTGATGCCGACGTCGAGCGCGCCCGAGCCGACGTACGTGGCGATGTCGCGCGGGCGGAGGTAGAAGAACTCGACGTCGTTGCGCGGGTCGGCGACGACGAGCTCGCGCGAGTCGCGACGACCGGTGTACCCGGCCTCGTGCAGCATCTGCGCGGCGGTCTCGGAGAGGGAGCCCTTGTTGGGCACTGCGATTCTCAGCATGGAACGGCTTTCGCTCGTGGACGATCGGGGTGGCTGGGGCGATCGCTCACAGATGTCGGTAGACGTCCGCCGGCTCGAGGCCGCGCGCCAGCATCAGCACCTGCAGGTGGTACAGCAGCTGCGAGATCTCCTCGGCCGTCTCGTCGTCGCTCTGGTACTCCGCGGCCATCCAGACCTCGGCCGCCTCCTCGACGACCTTCTTGCCGATCTGGTGCACGCCGGCGTCGAGCGCCGCGACCGTGCCCGAGCCCTCGGGACGGGTGCGGGCCTTCTCGCTCAGCTCGGCGAACAGGGCATCGAACGTCTTCACGTCCTACAGGCTACCGGTGCGCGTGGGTGTGCTTCGCCGCCTCGGCGCGCAGCTCCGCGATGCGCGCCGTCGGGTCGCCGCCGTACACCGCCGAGCCGGCGACGAACGTGTCCGCGCCCGCCTCGGCGGCGATGCCGATCGTGTCGGCCGCGATGCCGCCGTCGACCTGCAGCCACACGTCGAGCCCCGACGCGGCGACCGCGTCGGCGACGCGACGCAGCTTCGGCATGGTCTGGGGCATGAACGACTGGCCGCCGAAGCCCGGCTCGACGGTCATGACGAGTACCTGGTCGAACTCGTGCAGCACCTCGAGCACGTCGTCGGGCTCGGTGCCGGGCTTCAGCGCGATGCCGGCGCGCGCACCGATCGCGCGGAGCCGCCGGGCGAGCGCGACGGGGTCGGCCGCCGCCTCGGCGTGGAACGTGACCGACGCGGCGCCCGCCTCCGCGTAGCCGGGCGCCCAGGCGTCGGGATCGTCGATCATGAGGTGCACGTCGAGCGGGATCGGCGACACCTGCTGCAGGCGCTCCACCATGGTCAGGCCGAACGTGAGGTTCGGCACGAAGTGGTTGTCCATGATGTCGACGTGCACGAGGTCCGCCGTCGCGATGCGCCCGAGCTCGCGCTCGAGGTTGGCGAAGTCGGCCGCGAGGATGCTTGGGTTGATCCGCGTGGTCATGACTGCGAGCCTATCGACGCCTCGGGCTCGCGCTTCGCCAGCAGTGCGATGAACATGGCGTCGCATCCGTGCCGGTGCGGCCAGAGCTGCGCCTCCCCCGCATCGCCCGTGAGCTCGAGCGGATGCAGCGCCACATCGCCGAGCACGGCGTGCACGTCGGCCCGCTCGAGGTCGTCGTGCCGGCGGAGCGCCTGGCGCACGATCGCCCGGGTCTCGGCCGTGTGCGGGGAGCAGGTCACGTAGGCGAGCAGCCCGCCCGGCGCGAGCGCGGCGACGGCCGAGTCGACGAGCTGGGACTGCAGTGCGGTGAGCTCGGCGACGTCGTCGGGCGACTTCCGCCAGCGCGCCTCGGGACGGCGACGGAGCGCACCGAGGCCCGTGCAGGGCGCGTCGAGCAGGATGCGGTCGAACGCGCCGGGGTGCTCGTCGCCGTACACGCGCCCGTCGCGCTCGTGCACCTCGACCGCGTCGTCGACGCCGTCGAGGGCTCGGCGCACGAGCTGCGCTCGGGCCGGCACCACCTCGTTCGCCTCGAGCACGGCCCCGCCCGCGCGGGCCTCCGACGCGAGCACCGCCGTCTTGCCGCCAGGCCCCGCGCAGAGGTCGAGCCAGCGCTCCCCCGCCCGCACCGCGCGGGCACGGGTCAGCGCGAGCGCCGCGAGCTGCGAGCCCTCGTCCTGCACGCGCACGCGACCCTCGTGACCCGCGAGCGCCCGGGTCGGGTCGCCGCCGGTCGACGTGAACCCGATCGGCGAGAACCGGTCGGGGTCGCCGAGGGTGGCCGGCTTCGCGGCATCCGCCCCGCCCAGCACCGCGTAGTTCACCGCGGGCGCGGCGTTGTCGGCGGCGAGCAGCTCGTCGAGCTCGTCGGCGCGGTGCTCGTGGTCGAGCGAGGTGCGCAGCGCGCGGACCACCCATGCCGGGTGCGACGACAGCGCCGCGAGCGCGTCGTCGGGGCCGTCCGCCGCCTCGCGCACGCGAGTCGCCCACGCGTCGGCCGAGACGCGCGAGATGCCGCGCAGCACGCCGTTGACGAAGCCGCTCGCCGCCGGCGCGCCCATGGCACGCACCAGGTCGACGGACTCGTTCACGGCGGCGTGGGTCGGCACGCGCGTCGCGAGCAGCTGGTGGGTGCCGAGGCGCAGCACGTCGAGCACGGCCGGGTCGATGCGGTCGATCGCGCGACCCGCGGCGATGGCGATGATGCGGTCGTAGTACCCCGACATGCGGAGCGTGCCGTACGTGAGCTCGGTCGCGAGGCCCGCGTCGGCCTCGGAGAGCCCGGCCCGCGCGATGCGCGTCGGCAGCAGCAGGTTCGCGTACGCGTCGGACTCGCGCACCGCGAGCAGCACCTCGGCCGCGACGAGGCGGGCGGGCGAGACGCGCGTGGCCCGGCCGCCGCCGTCGCGCCGCGAGCCGTCGCGGCGCTGCCGGCCGCCGCTCATCGGGCCACCACGTCGGCGGCGCCCCGACCGCGCAGCCAGTCGGCGGCGGACATCGCCTTCCCGCCCGCGGGCTGCACGCGCACGAGGTGCAGCGCCTCGGTCGACGTGCCGACCAGCGCCCGCTTTCCGACGAGCGCCATGCGCCCGGGCGGGAGGTGCTCGGCGGACCCCGCCGGCGCGAGCTCGAGCACTTTCAGGCGCGCGCCGTCCACCTCGGTGTGCGCGCCCGGCTCGGGCGTGACGCCCCGGTAGCGGTCGAGCACGCGGGTCGCGGGTGCCGTCCAGTCGACCCGGCCGTCGGCCAGGGTCAGCTTCGGCGCGAGCGTCGGAGCTCCTCCTGCGGGCGCGCCACCGCCGTGCCGGCCGCGATCGCGTCGGCCGCGGTGACGACCAGGTCGGCGTCGTCGCGGGCGAGGCGCGCGAGCAGTTCACCCGCGGTCTCGCCGTCCGCGACCTCCGTGCGGCGCTCGACCAGCACGTCGCCGGCGTCGAGTTCGGGCACGAGGCGGAACACGCACGCGCCGACCTCGCGGTCGCCCGCCATGAGCGCGCGCTGCACCGGTGCGGCGCCGCGCCAGCGCGGCAGCAGCGAGAAGTGCAGGTTCACCCAGCCGTGGCGCGGCGCCGAGAGCAGCGGTTCGCGCACGAGCCCGCCGTAGGCGACGATCACGCCGAGGTCGGCACCCCAGGCGATGATGCGCTCCGTGGCCTCGGCATCCAGCCGATTCGCCTTCACGACGGGGAGGCCGAGGCGCTCCGCGGCCGCCGCGACGGGAGACGGGGTCAGCACGCGCTTGCGGCCGAGCGGTGCGTCCTGGCGGGTCACGACGCCCACCACCTCGTGGTCCGATGCGGCGAGGGCCTCCAGCGACGGGACGGCCACCTCCGGGGTGCCCGCGTACACGATGCGCATCTAGCCGAATGCCTCCTGGTCGTCGAACCTCACCCTGAGTGTAGGCGGGCGTCGCACGGGCTGGCCCTGCACCGGCCGCCGTCGCTCGGTCGCGACCCGGATCATCGAGGCGCGCAGCGACGCCGCGACCGCCTGCGCCCGGCCGTAGTCCATGCGCACGACCACGCGCTCGAGCCCGTCGTCGACGGGCACCGGGCCGAGCACGTCGACGCCGTCGCCGAGCGCCCGGACCTCGGCCACTGGCCGCTCCAGCACCGGCCCGCGGGCCTTGACCGTCGCGACGCGCACCGCGGGCGGGAAGCGCAGCTCCCGGCGGGCGGCGAGCTCCTCCTCGGCCCAGCGGGCGAGCTGCCAGGTCGCGAGCGCGGTGGCGATGCGCCCGCGCACGCCGACCAGGTGCACGGGGGCGTCGTCGGCGGCGAGCGCGGCGGCGTCGGCCCACCAGCGCACGCAGTCCTCCGACACGCGGAGCGCCTCGCGCAGCAGCATCCGCTCGCCGTCGAGCAGCAGCACCGCGCGGTAGCCGCCGGCTGCGACCGGCTCGGCTCCCCGCGTGGCGATCACGAGTGCGGGCTCCGACCCGACCTCGGTGAGCGGGCGCTCACCGTCGGAGACGATCACCCGCGTGCCCGGGAACGCGCGTCCCAGCTCCTCCGCCGTGCGCTCGGACCCGACCGACACCATGCGCAGGCGGTCGCCCTCGCACTCGGCGCACCGGAACCCGTTGGCGTGCGTGCCGCACACCCGGCAGGTCGGCGCGGCGCGCGGACCGCGCTGCTCGAGACCGCCGCCGCACGCCGCGCAGGTCGCGGGCGACCCGCACCGCGCGCAGGCGAGCGCGGCCGCGTACCCCGGGCGCGCGACCTGCAGCAGCACCGGGCCCTCGCGCGAGGCGTCGCGCGCGGCTCGCCAGGCGGCAGAGGGGATGCGCGCCGTGCCCGGGTCGCTGCCCGCCTCGTCGACGACCACGCGCGGACGGGCCAGCCGTTCGGGCTCGACCTGCCGGCACCAGCCGAGCCCGACCAGCCGCTGCACCTCGGTGCTGCGCGCGTGCGCGGCGAACACCAGCGCGGCACCCGACTGCTCCTGCCGCACGAGCGCCGCGTCGCGCGCGTGCACGCCCGGGCTGAGCGGCTCGGCGAACAGCGGATCGCCGTCGTCCCAGAGCGCGATGAGGCCCAGCCGCGTCGCGGGCGCGTACGCGGCGGAACGATTGCCGATGATCACGCGCGCGGTGCCGTCGAGGCAGTCGAGGAACCCGCGGTAGCGGGCGGCTCCGGTCTGGCCTGCGTCGACCCGGGTGATGCGCTCCTCGGGCACGACGTCGCGCAGCGCGTGCTCCAGCTGCGCCAGGTCGCGGTGGTCGGGCACCGCGACGATGGTGGTCTCGCCCTGGGCCAGCACGTGCGCCGCCGCGGTGGCGAGGGTGACCGCCCAGCGGCCGACCGTCGCGCCGCCCGACAGCATCTCGACCCCGGGCAGCGCCTGGAGCGCGATGCGGGCGCGCTGGGCCACCGCCTGGTCGAGCGCGTCGGGCTCGCCCGGGGCATCCGTCGCCTCGGGCGCAGCCGAGGGCTCCGCAGCGGGCGGATGCTCCTTCACCCACGCCTTCTCGGCCCGCACGTAGCGCGAGGGGATCGCCAGCCGGAGCACGTCGCTCGCGGAGCCCGCCGCCCGGTCGGCGACGCGGCGCGCGAGCGCCCACACCTCGGGCGCGAGTACGGGAACGAGCGTCGTGACCTCGTCGATCTCACTGAGCCGGCCGTCGAAGTCGCTCTCGTCGGCGAGCTCGACGATCCAGCCGCGCGCGAGCCGGCCACCGCTGCGCAGCGGCACCCGCACCGCGGCGCCCTGGACCGCCCGGTCGGCGAGGGCCTCGGGAACGGCGTAGTCGAACAGCTGGTCGAGCTGCGGCAGGGGCGAGTCGATCGCGACCCTGGCGACGCGCCCGCCGGGCATCAGAGCCGTGCGGCGCTGCGCAGGTCGTCGACGCGGTCCGTGCGCTCCCAGGTGAAGTCGGGCAGCTCGCGGCCGAAGTGCCCGTAGGTCGACGTCTTCGCGTAGATCGGCCGCAGCAGGTCGAGGTCGCGGATGATCGCGGCCGGACGCAGGTCGAACACCTCGCGAATCGCGCCGATGATGCGCTCCTCGGGCACGTGGGCGGTGCCGAAAGTCTCCACGTAGAGGCCGACGGGCGCGGCCTTGCCGATCGCGTAGGCGACCTGCAGCTCGAGCCGGTCGGCGAGGCCCGCGGCGACCGCGTTCTTCGCGACCCAGCGCATGGCGTACGCGGCGGAGCGATCGACCTTCGACGGGTCCTTGCCGCTGAACGCACCGCCGCCGTGTCGGCTCGCGCCGCCGTAGGTGTCGATGATGACCTTGCGGCCGGTGAGCCCGGCGTCGCCCTGCGGGCCGCCGATCTCGAAGCGACCCGTCGGGTTGATGAGCACCTTCACGTTCGTCGCGTCGAGGCCAGTGCGCTCCACGACGGGGCGGATCACGGTCTGCTCGACCTCGGCGCGGAGCGTCGCGGTGTCGACCTTCGGCGAGTGCTGCGTGGACAGCACGACCGTGTCGATGGTGCGCGCGACGTCGCCCTCGTAGCCGACCGTGACCTGCGTCTTGCCGTCGGGGCGCAGGTAGTCGAGCTCGCCCGAACGACGCACCGCGGCGAGCCGCTCGGCGAGGCGGTGCGCGGTCCAGATCGGGATCGGCATGAGTTCGGGGGTCTCGTTGACCGCGTAGCCGAACATGATGCCCTGGTCGCCCGCGCCCTGGCGGTCGAGCTCGTCGATGCTGGCACCCTCGCGGGACTCGAACGCCTGGTCGACGCCCACCGCGATGTCGGGCGACTGCCCGCCGATCGAGATCGACACACCGCACGAACGGCCGTCGAACCACACGTCGGACGAGTCGTACCCGATCGACGTGATGCGCTCGCGCACGATCGCGGGGATCTCGACGTACCCGGTCGTGCGCACCTCGCCCGCGACGTGCACGAGGCCCGTGGTCACGAGCGTCTCCACCGCGACCCGGCTGTGCGGGTCGACGGTGAGCAGTGCGTCGAGGATCGAGTCCGAGACCTGGTCGCAGATCTTGTCGGGGTGCCCCTCGGTGACCGACTCGGAGGTGAACAGGCGGAGTTCGCTCATGCGGTTGGTTCGATGTCCCTTCGTGGCGCACGGACGCCGCGGGCGCGGCATCCGTCGGTCTCAGACAACCATGTCGAGGATGCCGTGCGCCACCGACAGCTTGTCCCCGTGTACGCGTGTGACGACCTCGCCGCCTGCGCCGATGACGACGACGGCGTTGTCGGGCGTGCCGAAGCCCTCGCTCCAGCCCACGCGGTTCACGACGAGCAGGTCGCAGCCCTTCGCCTCTCGCTTGGCACGCGCCACCTCGAGCAGCCGATCGTCGTCGGGCTCGGTCTCGGCGGCGAAGCCCACGAGCAGCGTGCCCTCGTGCGGCTCGTGGCCCAGTTCGGCGAGTATGTCGGGGTTGCGCACGAGCTCCAGGGTCATCCCGTCGCCCGAGTCATCCTTCTTCAGCTTCAGCTCGCTGACCGCCGCCGGACGGTAGTCGGACACCGCCGCCGCCATCACGACGACGTCGGCGCCCGCCGCGGCCTCGCGCACCGCGGCACGCAGCTCCGCGGTGGTGGAGACGTCGCGCACGTCGCATCCGTCGGGCCGCTCGACCTCGAGGTTGGCGGCGATGAGCGTCACCTCGGCGCCGCGCGCACGGGCCGCGTCGGCGATCGCGACGCCCTGGCGGCCGCTCGAGCGGTTGCCGAGGAAGCGCACCGGGTCGAGCGGTTCGCGGGTGCCGCCCGCGGTCACGACGACGCGACGGCCGGCGAGGTCGCCGACCGGTGCCGTCACCCGGGCGAGTGCGGCCGACACGATCGCGGGCGGCTCCTCCATGCGACCCGGTCCGCTGTCGGCACCGGTGAGCTGGCCGACCGCGGGGCCGACGATCGTCACGCCGCGGGAGCGCAGTGTCGCGATGTTCGCCTGCGTGGCGGGGTTGCGCCACATCTCGGTGTGCATGGCAGGCGCGATCACCAGCGGCGCCTCCGAGGCGAGCACGGTGTTGCCGAGCAGGTCGTCGGCGAGGCCCGCCGCGAGCCGCGCGATGGTGTTCGCGGTCGCCGGGGCGATCACGATGAGGTCGGCGGCCTGGCCGATGGCGACGTGCCGCACCTCGGCGACGCCCTCGTAGAGCTCGTCGTGCACCGGGTTGCGGCTGATCGCCTCGAGCGTCGGGCGACCGACGAAGCGCAGCGCCGACTCGGTCGGGACGACGTGCACGTCGTGCCCGGAGAGCACCAGCTCGCGCACGACGCCGACGGCCTTGTACGCGGCGATGCCGCCGGTGATGCCGACGACGACGTTCAACGGCGCCACCTCGACGCGGCCGGCTACTCGCCGGCCGGGGTGATCTTGAGCTTGTCCTCGTTGATCTCGTGCAGCGCCACCGACAGCGGCTTGTCGTCGATCGTCGAGTCGACAAGGGGCCCGACGTTGTCGAACAGGCTGCCCTCGTGCAGGTCGGCGTAGTAGTCGTTGATCTGGCGCGCGCGCTTGGAGGCGAAGATGACGAGTGCGTACTTCGACTCGACCTTCGACAGCAGGTCGTCGATGGGCGGGTCGATGATGCCGGTCAGCTTGTCTGCCATGGCGTGCTCCTTCTGGGTGCGTGGGTCGCGCGGACGGTTGCGCGGAAGATCGAGAATGCGGGCAGGCTACCGCCCGCGGGCCCGAGGCCGCATCAAGTCTACGACGTTCTGCGCGGCCTCGGCGACGTCGTGGTTCACGACCGTGTGGTCGAACTCGTCCACTGCTGCGAGTTCCACCCGTGCCGTCTCGAGCCGGCGCTGCTGCTCGGCGGGCGATTCGGTGCCCCGTCCGACCAGCCGCCGCACGAGCTCGTCCCAGGTCGGCGGCAGCAGGAAGATGAGCGTCGCCTCAGGCATCGCACGCCGCACCGACCGCGCACCCTGGATGTCGATCTCGAGGAGCACGCTGTTGCCGTCGGCGATGGCGCGCTCCACGGGCGCCTTCGGGGTGCCGTACCGGTGCGCGTTGTGCACGACCGCCCATTCGAGCAGTTCGTCCTCCGACACCAGCCGGTCGAACTCGGCGTCGTCGACGAAGTAGTAGCTCTGCCCCTCGACCTCGCCGGGGCGGGGCGCACGCGTGGTGGCCGACACCGACAGCATGACGTCGGGGTGATTGCGGCGGATGTAGGACGCGACCGTACCCTTGCCGACCGCGGTCGGGCCGGCGAGCACCACGAGGCGGTTGCCGATCCCGCCGTGCGCGGCGATCCAGTCGGCGAGGAAGGCGCGCAGCGCGAGCCGCTGGCGCCGGCCGAGGCCGCCGAGCCGCTTCGCGTCGGCGATGCCGAGCTCGCGCATGATGCGCACGCGCTTGGTCTCGCCGATCGCGGGCACGGAGGTGAGGAACTCGGTCGCGCGCAGGGTGGCCTCCGGCGTGGAGGCGTCCTCGAAGGCGACGCGCAGCACGTCGAGCGGGCTGCGGCTGCCGTCGGCGACGGACGCCTTCACGGCGGCGCGGGCGCGCCGTGCCGCGACCGCTGCGCGCGAGGCGGCGACGCGGTCGACGTCGGGCGGCGCGGGCGGACCGCTGCGCGCGGGCTCAGCCACGGGCCACCGCCGTGGCCTCGGCGCGACGCGCGATCGCGTCGCGGATGCCGTCGGGACCGGCCGCCAGGATCGAGCGCGACTCGTTCGCGATCACGCCGCCGGCAAGTGCTCCGAACGTGTCGCGCAGGTCGGCGAGCTCGGCGCCCTGGTGGCCGAACCCGGGTGCGAGCACCGGCGTGCGCGGGGTCGACGCATCGTCCGGGTCGATGCCGGCCGCCCGCAGGTCGACGGTCGCCCCGATCACCACACCGGTCGAGCCGAACGCCTGCTCGCCCGCATCCGGCTCCTCGGCGTTCCAGGTCGCGACACCCGAGCAGATCGCGGCCGAGACCGTCGACCCCTCCCGGCTGCTCTGCTGGAGCACCGAGCGCTGGATCGCGGCGGCCTCGGGATTGGAGGTCGCGGCGAGCACGAACAGGCCCTTCCCGTGCCGCTCGGCGAGGCGGTGCGTGCCCGCCAGCGCGCCGAGGCCCTGGAACGGGTTCACGGTAAGTGCGTCCGCCTCGAGCGGCGAACCGGGCTCGAGCCACGCGCGTGCGTACGCGTCCATGGTCGAGTCGATGTCGCCGCGCTTGGCGTCGGCGATGACGAGGATGCCCGCACCGCGCGCCTCGGCGAGCACGCGCTCGAGCCCGGCGATGCCCGCCGAGCCGAACCGCTCGAAGAACGCCACCTGCGGCTTGCAGATGCCGGCGCGCCCGGCCATCGCGTCGACGACGCGCAGGCCGAACTCGCGCACGCCCGCACCCGACTCCGGGAGCCCCCACGCGTCGAGCAGCCCGGCGTGCGGGTCGATGCCCACGCAGAGCCGGCCGAACCGGTCGAACGACTCCCCCAGTCGCGTGCCGAACGATGCCACGTCAGACCGCCTTCCGCGCCAGCTCGTAGTCCTGCAGGCTCGTGACCTCGAACCCGCGGCGCACCGAGTCGATCGACGCGACCGCCGCCGAGAGCTCGGCGATGGTCGTGAACAGCGGGATGTCGGCCGCGACCGCCGCCGCGCGGATCTCGTAGCCGTCGGCGCGCGAGGAGCGGCCGCTCGGCGTGTTGATCACGACGTCGACCATGCCCTGGTGGATGAGCTCGACGACCGAGGTGGGCGCGTCGTCGGTCTTCTCGTTGAACTTCAGCACCACGCCCGCCTCGATGCCGTTGCGGCGCAGGATCTCGGCCGTGCCCTCGGTCGCGACGACCGAGTAGCCGAGCTCGCGCAGGCGCAGCACCGGCAGGATCACGGCGCGCTTGTCGCGGTCGGAGACCGAGACGAACACCGTGCCCTGCAGCGGCATGCCGCCGTACGCGGCGAGCTGCGACTTGGCGAACGCGCGCGGGAAGTCGCGGTCGATGCCCATGACCTCGCCGGTCGAGCGCATCTCCGGCCCGAGCACCGAGTCGACGATGTCGCCCTCGCGAGTGCGGAACCGGTGGAACGGCAGCACGGCCTCCTTGACCGCGACGGGCGCGTCGAACGGCACCGTCGAGCCGTCGGTCTCCGGCAGCAGCCCCTCCGCGACGAGCTCGGCGACGGTCGCGCCGACCATCACGCGCGACGCGGCCTTCGCGAGCGGGATGCCGAGCGCCTTCGACACGAACGGCACGGTGCGGCTCGCGCGCGGGTTGGCCTCGAGCACGTAGAGCACCCCGGCGCCGATCGCGAACTGCACGTTCAGCAGCCCGCGCACGCCGACACCCTGCGCGATCGCGAGCGTCGCGTCGCGCACTCGGTCGATCTGCGCCTTGCCGAGCGTGACCGGCGGCAGGGTGCAGCTCGAGTCGCCGGAGTGGATGCCGGCCTCCTCGATGTGCTCCATGATGCCGCCGACGTACAGCTGCTCGCCGTCGTAGAGCGCGTCGACGTCGATCTCGATCGCGTCGTCGAGGAAGCGGTCGACGAGCAGCGGATGCGACGGGCCGACGATGCCCTGGTCTGCGATGCGCTCGAAGTAGTCGACGAGCGAGGGCGTGTCGTACACGATCTCCATGCCCCGACCGCCGAGCACGAAGCTCGGGCGAACGAGCACCGGGTAGCCGATCTCCTCGGCGACCGCGACGGCCCCCGCGAGCTCGGTGGCGGTGCCGTTGCGCGGCGCGAGGAGCCCGGCGTCGTCGAGGATGCGCGAGAACTGGCCGCGCTCCTCGGCGAGGTCGATGGCCGAGGGGCTCGTCCCGAGGATCGGCACGCCGGCGGCTTCGAGCCCGGCGGCCAGGCCGAGCGCGGTCTGCCCGCCGAGCTGCACGACCACGCCCACGAGCTCGCCCGACTGCGACTCGGCGTGGATGACCTCGAGCACGTCCTCGAGCGTGAGCGGCTCGAAGTAGAGCCGGTCGCTCGTGTCGTAGTCGGTCGAGACCGTCTCGGGGTTGCAGTTGATCATGATCGTCTCGAACCCGGCGTCCGACAGCGCGAACGACGCGTGCACGCACGAGTAGTCGAACTCGACGCCCTGGCCGATGCGGTTCGGGCCCGAGCCGAGGATGACGACCTTGCGGCGGTCGCTCGGCGCGACCTCGGTCTCGAGGTCGTAGCTCGAGTAGTGGTACGGCGTGAGCGCGGGGAACTCCCCGGCGCACGTGTCGACGGTCTTGAACACCGGGCGGATGCCCCGGGCGTGGCGTTCGGCACGGGCATCCGCCTCGTCGATGCCCCGCAGCTGGCCGATCTGCGCGTCGGAGAAGCCATGGTCCTTCGCGAGCCGCAGCAGCGACTCGTCGAGCTCCGAAGCGGATGCCACGGCGTCGGCGACCTCGTTGATGAGCACGATCTGGTCGAGGAACCAGGGGTCGATCTTCGTGGCATCGAAGAGCTGCTCGACCGTGGCGCCCTTGCGGAGCGCCTGCTGCACGGCCACGATGCGGCCGTCGGTCGGCGTCTGCACGACCTCCAGCAGCTCCTCGACCGAGCGCGGCTCGTCGCCCCAGTGGAAGCTCGACCCGCGCTTCTCGAGCGAGCGCAGCGACTTCTGCAGGGCCGACGCGTAGTTGCGGCCGATCGCCATGGCCTCGCCGACCGACTTCATGGTGGTCGTGAGCGTCGGGTCGGCGGCCGGGAACTTCTCGAACGCGAACCGCGGCACCTTCACGACGACGTAGTCGAGCGTGGGCTCGAAGCTCGCCGGGGTCACCCGCGTGATGTCGTTCGGGATCTCGTCGAGGCGGTAGCCGATGGCGAGCTTCGCCGCGATCTTCGCGATCGGGAAGCCCGTGGCCTTCGACGCGAGCGCCGACGAGCGCGAGACGCGCGGGTTCATCTCGATGACGATGATGCGGCCGTTCGACGGGTCGACGGCGAACTGGATGTTGCAGCCGCCGGTGTCGACGCCAACGGCGCGGATGATGTCGATGCCGATGTCGCGCAGCCGCTGGTACTCGCGGTCGGTGAGGGTCAGCGCCGGGGCGACCGTGATGGAGTCGCCCGTGTGCACGCCGACCGGGTCGACGTTCTCGATCGAGCAGACCACGACCGTGTTGTCGGCCGTGTCGCGCATGAGCTCGAGCTCGTACTCCTTCCAGCCGAGGATGGACTCCTCGAGGAGCACCTCGGTCGTGGGCGAGTCGTGCAGGCCCGCGCCGGCGATGCGGCGGAGGTCGGTCTCGTCGTACGCGAAGCCCGAGCCGAGGCCGCCCATCGTGAACGACGGGCGCACGACGAGCGGGTAGCCGAGGTCGTCCGCGGCTGCGAGCACCTCGTCCATCGTGTGGGCGATGTGCGAACGCGCGACGTCGGCGCCGCACTCGACCACGAGCTCCTTGAAGAGCTGGCGGTCCTCGCCCTTGCGGATGGCGTCGACCTTCGCGCCGATGAGCTCCACGCCGTGCTTGGCGAGGATGCCCGCCTCCTCGAGCGCGATCGCGGCGTTCAGCGCGGTCTGGCCGCCGAGCGTGGGGAGCACCGCGTCGGGGCGCTCCTTGATGATGATCGACTCGAGGATCTCGGGGTTGATCGGCTCGACGTAGGTCGCGTCGGCGAAGCCGGGGTCGGTCATGATCGTCGCCGGGTTGGGGTTCACCAGGATGACCCGCACGCCCTCCGAGCGGAGCACGCGGCAGGCCTGGGTGCCCGAGTAGTCGAACTCGGCCGCCTGGCCGATGACGATCGGGCCCGACCCGATGACGAGGACCGAATTGATGTCGTCGCGCTTGGGCATCAGTTGCCGTTCTCCTTGCTCGCGATGACCATGTCGCGGAACCGGTCGAAGAGGTAGTTCGCGTCGTGCGGGCCGGCCGCCGACTCGGGGTGGTACTGCACCGAGAACGCGGGGATGTCGAGGCAGTTCAGGCCCTCGACCACGTCGTCGTTCAGGTCGATGTGGCTGACCTCGACGCGGCCGAAGCCCTCGCTCGACTCGGTCACGCCCTCGCGGGGCGCGTCGACCGCGAACCCGTGGTTGTGCGCGGTGATCTCGACGCGGCCGGTCGCGCGGTCGAGCACGGGCTGGTTGATGCCGCGATGGCCGAACGGCAGCTTGTACGTGCCGAAGCCGAGCGCACGGCCGAGCAGCTGGTTGCCGAAGCAGATGCCGAAGTACGGCAGGCCGGTGCGCAGCGCGGCGCGCAGCAGCTCGACATGGTGGTCGGATGCTCCGGGGTCGCCGGGGCCGTTCGAGAAGAACAGCGCGTCGGGCGACAGCGCCAGCAGTTCCTCCACGGTGACGGTCTGCGGCAGCACGTGCACGTCGAAGCCGCGCTCGGCGAGGTAGCGGAGCGTGGAGGTCTTGACGCCCAGATCGAGCACCGCGACCGAGCCGACGCGCTCGCCCTCGTGGGCGAGCGAGTAGCCCTCGGTCGTGGAGACCTCGCCGGAGAGGTTGCGGCCGGTCATCTCCGCGCCGCCGCGGACGAGCGCGAGCTGCTCGTCGTCGGAGAGCGACGCGTCCGCTCCCGAGAAGATGCCCGCGCGCATCGCCCCGTCGGCGCGGATGTGGCGGGTGACCGCGCGCGTGTCGATGCCGCTGATGCCGACCACGCCGCCCGCGACGAGGTCGTCGTCGAGGCTGCGCTGGGCGCGGAAGTTCGACACCACGCGGGAGGGGTCGCGCACGACGTAGCCGGACACCCAGATGTGCGAGGACTCCATGTCCTCGTCGTTCGCACCGGTGTTGCCGATGTGCGGCGCCGTCATGAGCACGATCTGGCCCGCGTACGACGGGTCGGTCAGCGTCTCCTGGTACCCGGTCATGCCGGTGGCGAACACCGCCTCGCCGAGCGTGCGGCCGGTCGCGCCGTAGGCGCGTCCGGCGTATCGGGTGCCGTCCTCGAGCACGAGGACCGCAGGGCCCGCGTCCTTCCCGGGGATCGCCATGTCAGGCCTCGCTTCCGTTGTCGCCGCCGGTGGCCGCTGCGGCCCCGGCGAGTGTGCTGAGGGCGTCCACGATGCGGGGGGCGTCGCCGACCCGCTGGGCCCTGAGATAGGTGTCGACGACGAGGTCGTCGGATGCCGCATCGGCGTCGGTCGTCCCCGCCCGCCAGGCGACGGAGATGAGCCCCTCGGGCTCGACGCCGCGGTCGATCGCCCAGCTCGCGGTCGTCACCTCGACGAGCGCATCGGCGGGCAGGTAGACCGGCGCCTCGCCGGCCAGGTCGAGCAGCACGCCGTCCTCGCGCACCTCGATGCGTCCGGTGGCGCGAAACCCGAGCCCACGCGGGGCGAGTCGCTCGACCGGCCGCCGGTGAGGCGTGGTCGCCACGTGCAGGACGGGCGCCTCGAGCACGAGCGTGCCCGGCTCGGCCGGCTGCGGGTGGTCGACGATGCGGGCGTCGCGGCGGCGGCGCCCACGCCACGACAGCAGCATGAGCGCGACGGCAACGAGGACGACGAGCCCGACGACGATGGCGCCGATCGCGTAGTTATCCACGGGCACCTCCTGCGACCTCGTCGGCCGGACGCACCTCGCCATCGAGCACCGTCGGCACGCCGCGGTGGAACGTCGCCACCACGCGCCCCGGCAGGGTGCGACCGAGGTACGGCGAGTTGCGGCTGCGGCCCGCGAGCGAGCCGACGCCGAACTCGGCACGCACCTCCGGGTCGTAGAGCGCGAGCTCGGCGGGCGCGCCCGTCTCGAGCGCGTGCCCGTGGCCGGCCAGGCTGCCGATCCTCGCGGGAGCGGACGACATCACGCGCGCCACGTCCTCCCAGCCGAACCGGCCGGTCTCGACCATGGCCTCGTGCACGACCGACAGGGCGGACTCGAGCCCGACCATGCCGTTCGCCGCGGCATCCCACTCGCACTCCTTCGACTCGGCGGGGTGCGGGGCGTGGTCGGTCGCGACGATGTCGATCGTGCCGTCGGCCAGCGCGTCGCGCAGCGCCTCCACGTCCTCGGCGGTGCGCAGCGGCGGGTTGACCTTGTAGCGGGCGTCGTAGCTGGCGACCAGGTCGTCGGTGAGCAGCAGGTGGTGCGGGGTGACCTCGGCGGTGATGCGGATGCCCCGGGCCTTCGCCCAGCGGACGACCTCGACCGACCCCGCGGTGGAGAGGTGGCAGACGTGCAGGCGGCTGCCGACGTGCTCGGCGAGCAGCGCGTCGCGCGCGATGATCGCCTCCTCGGCGACCGCGGGCCAGCCGCGCAGGCCGAGCTCGCCGGACAGGGCGCCCTCGTTCATCTGCGCGCCCTCGGTCAGGCGCGGCTCCTGCGCGTGCTGCGCGATGACGCCGTCGAAGGCCTTGACGTACTCGAGCGCGCGTCGCATGAGCAGCGGGTCCCAGACGCACAGGCCGTCGTCGGAGAACACGCGCACCTTCGCTCGCGAGGCTGCCATCGCGCCGAGCTCGGCGAGCCGCTCCCCCGCGAGACCCACCGTCACGGCGCCGATGGGCTGCACGGTGACGTAGCCGGCGTCCTCGCCGAGGCGGAACTCCTGCTCGACCACGCCGGCGGTGTCGGCGACGGGCGAGGTGTTCGCCATCGGGAACACGGCCGTGTAGCCGCCCGCAGCGGCGGCCCGGCTGCCGGTCAGCACGGTCTCGCTCTGCTCGAACCCGGGCTCGCGCAGGTGCGTGTGCAGGTCGACGAGGCCGGGCAGGGCCAGCAGGCCGTCGGCGTCGATGACCGTCGCACCCGAGGCATCCGTCACCGAACCGGTCTCGGCGATGCGCCCGTCGTCGAGCAGCAGGTCGCCCCGCGTGCCGTCGACCAGGGTGGCGCCGCGGATGAGCGTGCGGGTCACGCGGCCACCTCCCGCTCACCGGACAGCAGCAGGTACAGGGCAGCCATTCTCACCGAAACTCCGTTCGCAACCTGTTCGAGCACCGTGGACTGGGCCGAGTCGGCGGCCGACGCCGCGATCTCGAAACCCCGGTTCATCGGCCCCGGATGCATGACCATGGTAGTCCGCGGCAGCCGTGCGAACCGGGCGTCGTCGAGCCCCCAGGTGCGGGAGTACTCGCGACTGTTGGGGAAGAACGCGGCGTGCATGCGCTCGGCCTGCACGCGCAGCATCATGACCGCGTCGGGGCCCGAGTCGATCGCCGCGTCGAGGTCGTAGCCGACCCGCGCGGGCCACGCCGAGACGTCGACCGGCAGCAGCGTCGGCGGGGCCACGAGCGTGACCTCGGCGCCCAGCGCGTCGAGCAGCCAGACGTTCGAGCGGGCCACGCGCGAGTGCAGCACGTCGCCGACGATCACGACGCGCGCGCCGTCGAGCCCGCGACCGCGCGAGGCATCGCCGTGCAGCCGGCGGCGCATGGTGAACGCGTCGAGCAGTGCCTGGGTCGGATGCTCGTGGGTGCCGTCGCCGGCGTTCACGACGCCCGCGTCGATCCAGCCGCTCGTCGCGAGGGTCTGGGGCGCGCCGGATGCCTGGTGGCGCACCACGACCGCATCGGCGCCGATCGCCTGCAGCGTCTGCGCCGTGTCCTTCAGGCTCTCGCCCTTGGAGACGCTCGAGCCCTTCGCGCTGAACGTGATGACGTCGGCCGAGAGGCGCTTGGCCGCGGCCTCGAACGAGACGCGGGTGCGCGTGGAGTCCTCGAAGAAGAGGTTCACGACGGTGCGGCCGCGCAGCGTCGGGAGCTTCCGCACCTCGCGCTGCTGCACGGCGGCCATGTCCTCGGCGATGTCGAGCAGCTCGATCGCCCGGTCACGGCCGAGGTCGCGCGTGGAGAGCAGGTGCCTCATCGCTCGCCCCCTCGATCGTGACGCCGTCTTCGCCATCGACCTCGCGTAGGAGCACGTTGATCCGCTCGCTCGCCGCGCTCGGCAGG
The DNA here is from genome assembly GCF_030296695.1 of Agromyces mangrovi. Lineage (NCBI taxonomy): Bacteria > Bacillati > Actinomycetota > Actinomycetes > Micrococcales > Microbacteriaceae > Agromyces > Agromyces mangrovi (ex Wang et al. 2018). The sequence goes on from NZ_AP027737.1 coordinate 3,581,258, forward strand.
TTCTTGCCGACGAAGTCGGCGCGGATCGGGAACTGGCGGTGCCCGCGGTCGACGAGCACGGCGAGCCGCACGGCGCGCGGACGCCCGAGGTCGGCGAGCGCGTCGAGCGCGGCGCGGATGGTGCGACCCGAGTAGAGCACGTCGTCGACGAGCACGACGGTGCGGTCGTCGATGCCCACCGGCACGTCGGTCGGCGCCGGCGTGCGGGTGCGCGTGTGCGACAGGTCGTCGCGGTACATGGTCACGTCGAGCGAGCCCGCGAGCGCCGCCGGAGCGTTCGGCTCGATGCGACGGATGATCTCGGCGATGCGGGCGGCGAGCATGACGCCGCGCGTGGGAATGCCGAGGATGACGAGATCGTCGACGCCCCGGTTGGACTCGAGGATCTCGTGGGCGATGCGCGTGAGCGCGCGTTCGATGTCGGCCTGCTGCAGCACGTGGCGCACAGCCATGCGGACTCCCTTCTCCGCCTCACGGGACGGACTTCAAAGGATGTCGGTTTCGTCGATCCTACCTGACGCCGCGCTCTGGCGGCGGCGGCCCGTGCCGTGCTCCAATGACCCATGGCAGACGTCATGATCGCGGTGATGCCCTTCGCGGGGCATGTCGCACCGCTGGCCGCGGTGGCCGAGGCCTTCGTCGAGGCGGGCCACGCCGTGCGCGTCTACACCGGCCGTGCGTACGCCGAGCGGTTCGCGGCCCTCGGCGCCGAGGTGGTGCCCTGGCAGTCCGCCCCGGACTTCGACGAACTCGACCTCGCCGCCACGTTCCCCGCGCTCCGCGGTCGCAAAGGTCCGCGCCAGCTGCTCGCGAACGTCGAGCACCTGTTCGTCGGCACCGGGGCGGCGCAGGGCGAGGACCTCGCCCGCGCGTTCGCGGCGCGCCCGTGGGACGTCATCGTGGCCGACGGGCTCAGCCTCGGCACGCACCTCGTGGCGGAACGCCTCGGCACCCCGTCGGTCACCGTGAGCATCGTCCCGCTCTCGATGCCGACCCCGGAGCTGCCCCCGCCGATCCTCCCGCTGCTCCCCGCGACCGGTCCGCTCGGGCGCCTCCGCGACCGCGTGCTCTTCGCGGCGCTGGAGACGTTCTCACGCGGCGTGCGGCGGGCGTACGACGCCCAGCGCGCGGCGTTCGGCCTGCCGCCGACCGACGCGCCGCTCGACGCAGCGTGGCACTCCCCGACCTGGTCTGCGCGTCCGGGGTGCCCGAACTCGAGTTCCCCCGCAGCTCGTGGCCCGTCCGCGTCGAGTTCGTGGGCGCCCTCGCGCCCACCGGGTCGATCCGGCCGGCACCGCCGGCGTGGTGGGCCGACCTGCGCGACGATCGGCCGATCGTGCACGTGACCCAGGGCACGCTCAACGTCGACCCGGACGACCTCATCCGGCCGACGTTCGCGGCCCTGGGGCGCCAACCGGTGTCGATCGTGGCCACGACGGGTCGGGCCGACGCGCCGGAGCTGCCGTTCCCCGCCCCGCCGAACGCGCATGTCGCGGGGCTGGTCGACTACGCGGCGCTGCTGCCGCGGCTCGACGCGATGATCACGAACGGCGGATGGGGCGGGGTGCTCGCCGCGCTCGCGCACGGCGTGCCGCTGATCGTCGCGGGCGGCGACATCGACAAGCCGGTGATCGCCGCACGCATCGGCTGGGCCGGTGCGGGCATCGACCTGCGCACCGGCACACCGAAGCCGCGGGCGATCCTGCGCGCCTGGCGACGGCTCTCCGCCGACCCCGGCTACCGGGAGCGCGCCGCGGCGATCGGTCGCGCCCTGCGCGCACACGACGGCCCACGCGAGGTCGTCGCGCACACGCTCGGGCTCATCGAGCACCGGCGTGCAGGCGGGCTCACTCGCCGGTGATGAAGGCGCGCACCTCGTCGGCGTCGAACGCGCCGGTGTAGACCGCGCCGTCGACGAGCAGCGTCGGCGTGCCCTCGATGCGCTCGATCTCGGCGCCCTCGATCGGGCCGTTCAGCGCGGCGTCGTTCACCGCCTGCACCCAGTCGACGTACGTGTTCGCGGCGATGCAGTCGGCCGCGCCCGGTGCACCCGCGTCCGCGGCGAGCGATGCGAGCGCGTCGTCGTCGAGCCCGGCGGCATCCGACGGCTGGTTCTCGAACACCGCGGCGACCATCGGCAGCAGCGCGTCGGGCTCGTCGGCGGCGACGCACGTCATCGCCGAACCGGCGCGCGACGAGTACGCCGTCTCGCTCGACCGGTCGAGGAAGTTCATGGGGTGGATCGCGTAGGTGATCGTGCCGTCGTCGACCAACTCGGCCAGCGTGTCGCCGGCCTCGGCCTCGAAGTCGGCGCAGTGCGGGCACGCCGGGTCGACCCAGGCCTCCACGCGGATGTCGCCGGTGCCGACGACGAGTGCGAGCTCGTCGAGGTGCGCCGCGCCGATCGTTCCGGTCGGGAGGTCGGTGGGCGTGGCATCCGTGCCCTGATCGGCGCAGCCGGCCAGCGCCAGCGCGAGCGCCGCGGCGCCGACGAGTGCTCCGACGCGACGGATCACGAGCGGTCCCCCGCCACGGCCGAGAGCAGCCCGTTCACGAAGCCCGCCGAGTCGTCGGTCGAGAGCACCGTGACCGACTCGACGGCCTCGGAGATCGCCACGCCGTCGGGCACCTCGTCGTTGTAGACGATCTCCCACACGCCGATGCGCAGCACGGCGCGGTCGATCGCGGGCATGCGCTCGAGGGTCCAGCCGCGGGAGTGCGACGTGATGAGCTCGTCGATCTCGGCGCGGTGGTCGATGACGCCGTCGACGATCTCGCGGGCGTACAGCCACGACGCCTGGCGCTCGGGCTCGCCGACCGCACGCTCCGCCTCGTCGGCGAGCACGCGCTCGACCGGCACCTCGCGGAGGTCCGCCGCGTAGAGCATGTCCAGCGCGCGCTTGCGCGCCTTCGTGCGGGCGCTCACTAGTCGTTCACGCGTCCGAGGTAGTCGCCGGTGCGGGTGTCGACCTTGACCTTGGTGCCGGTCTCGAGGAACAGCGGCACCTGGATCTCGTAGCCGGTCTCGAGCGTGGCGGGCTTGGTGCCGCCGGTGGAGCGGTCGCCCTGCAGGCCCGGCTCGGTGTAGGTGATCTCGAGCACGACGGATGCCGGCAGGTCGAGGTACAGCGGGTTGCCGTCGTGCATTGCGATGGTGACCGGCTGGTTCTCGAGCATGTAGTTCTTCGCGTCGCCGACGACCGTGTCGGTCACGTTGACCTGGTCGTAGTCGGTGGCGTCCATGAACACGAAGCTCTCGCCGTCGTTGTACAGGTACGTGTAGTCGCGGCGGTCGACGTTCTGGATGTCGACCTTCGCGCCGGCGTTGTAGGTGCGGTCGACGACCTTGCCGCTCACGACGTTCTTCAGCTTGGTGCGCACGAACGCGCCGCCCTTGCCGGGCTTGACGTGCTGGAACTCGATCACCGTCCAGAGCTGTCCGTCGATGCTCAGGACGACGCCGTTCTTGATGTCCGCAGTGCTCGCCATGTGTGATGTTCCGTTTCGATAGAGAAGTCCGCGGGCGCGCCGAATCGGCCGCGGCCCGCAGAGCAGTCTAGACGCCGGGGCGCGCAACGGCCCAATGCATCACCCGATCAGGCGGCCGATCTGGTCGATGGCGAGGCGGTACGAGTCGGGCCCGAACCCGGCGATCACGCCGGTCGCGATCTCGGAGACGACGCTGTAGCCACGGAACGCCTCACGCGTGTGCGGGTTCGACAGGTGCACCTCGATGAGCGGCAGGCCGGCCTTCGAGACCATCGCGGCCGCGTCGCGCATGCCGTAGCTGTAGTGCGTGAACGCGGCGGGGTTCAGCACCACGGGGCAGCCGCGGTCGACCGCCTCGTGCAGCCAGCCGATCAGCTCGCCCTCGTGGTCGGTCTGCCGCAGCTCGAGCGCGATGCCGGCGGGGGCGGATGCCTCGAGGCCGGCGCGGATGTCATCGAGCGTCGCCGACCCGTAGACCTCGGGCTCGCGCGTGCCGAGCCGGCCGAGGTTGGGTCCGTTCAGCACCAGCACCGTCGTCATGTTCGTCAGCCTATCGACGTGGCTCACGAACCGATCTCCTGGTACGCCGCGAACAGCAGCGACTGCTCGGGCGCCTGGAGCACGGTGGGCTTCGCGAGGTCGTCGAGGACGATGAAGCGCAGCATCGCGCCGCGGGCCTTCTTGTCGCGCTGCATGGTCGCGAGGAGCGTGTTCCAGCGGCCGACCGGGTAGGTGGTCGGCAGGTTCAGCAGGTCGAGCACCCGACGGTGCCGGTCGACGACGTCGTCGGAGAGGCGGCCGGCCAGCCGCGACAGCTCGGCGGCGAACATCATGCCCACCGCGACCGCCGCGCCGTGGCGCCACTGGTAACGCTCGGCGTGCTCGATGGCGTGACCGAGGGTGTGGCCGTAGTTGAGGATCTCCCGGAGGCCCTGCTCGGTGAAGTCCTCGCTGACGACCTCGGCCTTCATGGTGATCGCGAGCTCGACGACCCTGCGGAACTCCGGCGTCGCGGGATCGGTCGCCACCGCGGCATCCGCCTCGATGACGTCGAGGATCTCGGGGTAGCGGATGAATCCGGCCTTCACGATCTCGGCGAAGCCCGCGAGGATCTCGTTCTGCGAGAGCGTGTCGAGGTGGTCGAGGTCGCAGAGCACCGCGGACGGCGCGTAGAAGGCGCCGACGAGGTTCTTGCCCTCGGCGGTGTTGATGCCGGTCTTGCCGCCGACGGCCGCGTCGACCATGCCGAGCACGGTGGTCGGCACCTGCACGAGCCGCACGCCGCGCAGCCAGGTGGCCGCAACGAACCCGGCGAGGTCGGTCACCGCTCCCCCGCCGAACCCGATCACCGCGTCGCTGCGGGTGAAGTCGGCCTGGCCCATGACCTGCCAGCAGAACGCCGCGACCTCGACACGCTTGCCCGCCTCGGCATCGGGCACCTCGGCGAGCAGCACCTCGTACCGCCCGAGCAGCGCCTCGCGCAGTGCCGCCGCCTTCGCACCGAGGGTGGGCGGATGCACCATGAGCACCTTCGACACCCCGCCGCCCAGCGCCTCGGCCACGCCGTCGGCGGTGATGCCGCGGCCCACCCGCACGTCGTAGCCGTCGTCGGCCCCGCCGACCCGGATCGTCGTCGTCTCGTCGGTCACGCGTCGTTCCTCCACCAGTCGCAGATCAGGTCGGCCAGTTGGGCGGCCGTGCCCTGGTTCGTGTCGACGACCAGATCGGCCAGCGCGTCGTAGACCGGCTTCCGCTCGGCCGCGATGCGCGTCCAGGTCTCGATGCCGCCGCCGTCGAGCAACGGTCGGCGGGCACCCGCCGCGCCGAGTCGGGCCGCCACCGTGCGGGCGTCGACGTGGAGCAGCACGACGGATGCCCCGGCCAGGTCGCCCTGCGTCTCGAGGTCGAGCACCGCGCCGCCGCCGAGCGAGACGACCGCGCGCTCGCGCAGGGCCGCCGCCACCGCGGCACGCTCCTTCGCCCGGAACGCCGCCTCACCCTCGGACGCGAAGATCTCGTGGATCGGCCCGTGCGCGGCGACGACGTCGGCGTCGGTGTCGATGAAGGGCAGCTCGAGGCGCGCGGCGACGCGGCGGCCCAGCTTGGTCTTGCCGGAGCCCATCGGGCCGATGAGCACGAGCGGGAGCGGCCGCTCAGGCATCCGCGTCGACGGTCGCGGCGGATGCCACGCGGGTCGCGAGCCGCTCGGGGATCGCGTCGAGGTAGCCGCGCAGGTTGCGCGCGGTCTCGACGACCGAGTCGCCGCCGAACTTCTCGAGCACGGCGTTCGCGAGGGTGAGCGCGACCATGGCCTCCGCCACCACGCCCGAGGCGGGCACGGCGCACACGTCGGAGCGCTGGTGGTGCGCGGTGGCGGCCTCGCCGGAGGCGACGTCGACGGTGCGGAGCGCCCGCGGCACGGTGGCGATGGGCTTCATGCCGGCGCGCACGCGCAGCACGGTGCCGGTCGACATGCCGCCCTCGGTGCCGCCCGCGCGGTCGCTCACGCGCGAGATGAGCCCGTCGTCGAGGTCGAGCTCGTCGTGCGCCTCCGACCCGCGCCGGGTCGTGGTGAGGAAGCCGTCGCCGACCTCGACCCCCTTGATCGCCTGGATGCCCATGAGCGCCGCGGCGAGCTGCGAGTCGAGCCGGCGATCCCAGTGCACGTGCGAGCCGAGCCCGGGCGGCACGCCGTAGGCGAGCACCTCCACCACGCCGCCGAGGGTGTCGCCCTCCTTGTGCGCGAGGTCGACCTCGGCGACCATGCGCTCGGAGGTCTCGGCGTCGAAGCAGCGCAGCGGGTCGGCGTCGAGCTCGTCGACGTCGCCGGGCTGGGGCAGCGGGCGCCCCTCCGGCACGCGCACCGGGCCGATGGCGATGGTGTGCGCGACCAGCTCGATGCCGAGCTCCGACAGGAACGACCGTGCCACGGCGCCCAGGGCGACGCGCGCCGCGGTCTCGCGGGCGCTCGCCCGCTCGAGCACGGGTCGGGCCTCGTCGAACCCGTACTTCTGCATGCCGACGAGGTCGGCGTGGCCCGGGCGTGGGCGGGTGAGCGGCGCGCCGCGCCCGCGCGAGAGCTTCTCGGGGTCGACGGGCTCGGGGCTCATGACCTCGGTCCACTTCGGCCACTCGGTGTTGCCGATCCGCAGGGCGATCGGGCTGCCGAGGCTCTGCCCGTGGCGCACGCCGCCCGAGATCGCGAGCTCGTCCTGTTCGAACTTCATGCGCGCGCCCCGGCCGTAGCCGAGCTTGCGGCGGGCGAGGTCGGAGCGGATGTCGTCGAGGAGCACCGGCACCCCTGCCGGGAGGCCTTCGAGGACGGCGACGAGTTCGGGGCCGTGCGATTCCCCCGCGGTGAGCCAACGAAGCATGGGGACTATCCTCCCATGTCGCCGAGCGCATGACGCATCGCGTGCAGGACGGCATCCTCGTCGGGCAGCACCGCGTCGGGGTCGCCCAGCGCGAAGATGCGCACCTGCACGATCGCCTGGTGCAACAGCATCGGCAGTCCGGAGATCACCGGCCGCGCGGCAACCGACCACAGCGTCGAGGTGGCCGTGGGCCACGGGGCGTAGACCACGTCGAACAGCGTCGATCCGGCCACGATCGCGTCGGCGACCTGGACGCCGGGCGCGGCCCCGCCGGGCAGCGAGCTCACGACGAGTGGAACCGCACCGGCTGCGGCGAGGTCGGCGATGGGCAGCGGATGCACCGTCACGTCCAGTTGCTCGCCGAGCGCGATCAGGCCGGCCGCCTTCGCCGGCGTGCGCGCGTAGACGTCCACCCGATCGGCACCGAGCTCGGCGAGGGCGACGAGCGCCGACGTCGCAGTCGCTCCCGCGCCGATGAGCGCGGCCCGCCCCACGTCGTCGACGCCGCGCTCGCGCAGCGCTCGCACGATGCCCGCGACATCCGTGTTGAACCCCAGCCGGCGCCCGTCGTCGGCGCACAGCACCGTGTTCACGGCATTGGTGAGCCGCGCGACGCGGTCGATCTCGTCGAGCGCGGGAATGACGTCGCGCTTCAGCGGCATCGTGAGCGAGAGGCCCCGCCACGGCTCGCGCAGCGCGTGCACGAACGGCGCGATGCCGTCCCCGGTCATCTCGATGACCTCGTACGTCCAGTCCAGGCCGAGCGTCTCGTAGGCGGCCCGGTGCAGCACGGGGCTCTTCGAGTGCACGATCGGCGACCCGAGCACCGCGAGCCGCCGGCCTCGGAGCAGCTCAGCCACCGTACTCGGGGTGGTCGGCGAGCCAGGCGAGGTAGTCCTGCACGGCGGCCTCGTGCTCGGCGAGCGTCGTGCTGAACACGGTCTCGCCCGTGTCGAGGTTGACGGTCACGAAGTACACCCAGGTGCCGTCGGCAGGGTTGAGCGCCGCGTCGATGCCGAGGTCGCCAGGGTTGCCGATCGGGCCCGGCGGCAGGCCCGGGTGCACGTACGAGTTGTACGGGTTCGAGGCGTCGGCGCGCTCGGCGTCGGTGGTGGTGATCACGCCGTCCTCGCCGATGCCGTAATGCACCGTGGAGTCGAACTGGAGCAGCCCGTTCGTCGGCGACGCGTCGGAGAGGCGGTTCTGGATGACCCGCGACACCTTGTAGTAGTCCTCGCGCAGGCCGGCCTCGCGCTCGAGCATGGAGGCGATGATGATCGTCTCCCAGCGATCCTCCTCGGGCACGCCCGCCTCGTCGAGCGCCTGGAACTGGCGGTCCACGAGCGTGCGGATCACCTCGTCGGCCGTCGCGTCGGGCCCGAAGGTGTACGTCGCCGGGAAGAGGAAGCCCTCGACGGTGGTCGCCTCCGACGGCAGGCCGAGCGCGGCGGGGTCGGCTGCGGCGGCCTGGAGTTCGTCGACGGGGATGCCCGTGCCCTGCGAGGCGGCGGCGAGGGCGTTCTCCGCCCACATCCCCTCGGTGATGACGAAGGTGTTCTCGAGCCGGTTGCCCTCGTCGAGCAGCGCGTCGAGCGCGGACTGCGCGCTCATCTCGCTCGCGAGCTGGTAGGCGCCGGGGAAGAACGTGGGGTTCTGCTCGAGGATCAGGTCGTAGAAGGCGTCGAACGAGGCCGTCACGCCCTGGTCGTGCAGGTTGCGCGCGATGTCCTCGCCGGTGTCGCCGTCCTCGATCATGAAGACCAGTTCGCCGGTGCCGCTGCCCGAGTAGTCGGGGGCGGGCTCGAACCGCTCCATGAACGCCGCGAGCGGCGCCTGCACGGCGAAGTACCCGCCGACCAGCACGCCGACGATCACGAGCAGCACGATGAGGCAGCCCCAGCCGCCGCGCCTGCGCGGCGCGGTCTCGTGGTCGTCGCCGAACTCGAGCGGACCGGGCTCCTCGGTGACGGTGCGTCGCGACGCGGTGCGCGGCTCGGCCGCCGACTGCTCGCGGGCCGCGCGGCGCGAGTTCGCCGCCTTCCGGCTGCGCGCGGCCGCCGCCGCGGCCTCCGCCTCGCGCATCTCCCGGCGCGTCATCGGCGCTCCCTCGGACGCCTGCGCGGGCGGCGGCGCCTGCCGGGCGTCGTCGCGACCCGCCCCCGAGCCGGACTGCCCGGTGAGCACGTGGTCCCAGTCGAGCCCGTCGTCGTGCTGCGACCGGCCGCGACGGCCATCGCTCGGCGGGGGGAATGACACGGGTTCAGCGTCCTTCGTTCGGGTCGACGATCGTTCCGGGCGGGGTGGGTGCACTCCGCTCGGCGTCGAGGGCATGTTGCAGAATGATAACGGCCGCGACCTGATCGACGACCGGACGGTGCTGCTTCGTGCGCTTCCCGGCGCTGCGCAGCGCCGAGTGGGCGGAGACCGTCGAGAGACGCTCGTCGACGAGGCGCACGGGGGCGGCGGATGCCTCGGCCAACCGCCCCGCGAACGCCACCGCGTCGTCGGTCGACGCCGTCGCCCGGCCCGACATCGACAGGGGTGCCCGACGACGATCTCGATCGCCTCGAGCTCGTCCGCGAGCGCGACGATGCGGCGCACGTCGGCGCCGCCCTCGTCGTCGCGCGCCACGGTCTCGACCGGCGTCGCCAGCATGGCGTGCGGGTCGCAGCGTGCCACGCCCACTCGCGCCCTGCCGACGTCGACGCCGAGCCGCACTCCGGGGCGCAGGGTCACGCCATCGCCCGGCGCACGGCCTCGAGCGCCGCGGGGATGGCCGAGGCGTCCTGGCCGCCGCCCTGCGCGAGGTCGTCCTTGCCGCCGCCGCCACCGCCGAGCACGCCGGCCATCTGCTTGGCGAGCGCGCCCGCCTTGTGGCCCTGCTCACGTGCCGCGGGATTCGTGGCGACGATCGCCACCGGGCGGGACTTCACGACCGCGGTGAGCGCCACGACCGCGGCATCCGTGCCGAGCCTCTCGCGCACGCCCGTCGCGAGCATGCGCAGGTCGTCGCCCGAGCCGAGCTCGCCGAGGTCCTCCGCGACGAGGCGGGTCTCCCCCACGCGCGCGACCTTCTCGGCGATCGACGGGATGCGGTCGCCGAGCGCCCGCGCCTCGTACTGCGCGATGCGCTTCTCCGCGGTCTTGAGCGACTGCACGAGCTCGTCCACCCGTGCGACCAGCTGGTCCTGCGGAGTCTTGAGGTTGCTCGTGAGCTCGGAGACGAGCGCGCGCTCGGCCGCGAACCGGCGGAACGCGTCGATGCCGACGAGCGACTCGACGCGTCGGTTCGTGGAACCGACCGACGACTCGCCGATCAGGTTGATCATTCCGATCTCGGCGCTGGTGCGCACGTGCGTGCCGGCGCAGAGCTCGCGCGACCACGGGCCGCCGATGTCGACGACGCGCACGGTGTCGCCGTACTTCTCGCCGAACAGCGCCATCGCGCCGAGCTCCTTGGCCTCGGCGAGCGGCATCTCGCGCGTGACGACCTCGAGGTTGTCGCGCACGGCGTTGTTCGAGATCTCCTCGATCTCGCTGCGCGTCTCGGGCGAGAGCGCACTGTTCCAGCCGAAGTCGAGGCGCAGGTAGCCCGCCTTGTTGAACGAGCCCGACTGGTGCGCATTGGGTCCGAGCACCTGTCGGAGCGCCGCGTGGATGATGTGCGTGCCCGAGTGCGCCTGCGTCGCGCCGCGACGGTACGACTCGTCGACCAGCGTGGTCGCACGGTCTCCCGCCGCGACCTGGCCGCTGACGACCTCCACGGTGTGGCTGATGAGGCCCTTCACGGGCTTCTGCACGTCGAGCACCTTCAGCTCGAAGCCGTCCCCGACGATCAGTCCCTGGTCGGCGGCCTGTCCGCCGGACTCGGCGTAGAGCGACGTCTCCGCGAGCACGACCTCCGCGGTCTGCCCGGCGGACGCGACCGGCACCGGCCGACCGTCCACGAGCAGGCCGAGCACCGACGACTCGGTCGTCAGGTCGGTGTAGCCCGTGAACACGGTCTCGCCCTTGGCGCGCAGGTCGGCGTACACCGACAGGTCGGCCAGGGCCTTCTTCTTCGACTTCGCATCGGCCTTGGCGCGCGAGCGCTGCTCGGCCATCAGCGTGTCGAAGGCGTCCCGGTCGACCGAGAGGCCTGCCTCGTCCGCCATCTCGAGCGTGAGCTCGATCGGGAAGCCGTACGTGTCGTGCAGCAGGAAGGCCGTGTCGCCCGGCAGCGCCGTGCTCCCCGCCTCCTTGGTCGACCCGACCGCGAGGTCGAGGATCGACGTGCCCGCCGAGAGCGTGCGCAGGAACGTCTCCTCCTCGCCGAGGGCGAGCTGCGAGATCTGCCCGTAGTCGTGCTCGACCTCGGGGTACGCGGCCTTCATGGCGTCGCGCGACGCGCCGAACAGCGTGCCGAACGTCGGCGCATCGACGCCGAGCAGGCGCATCGCGCGGATCGAACGCCGCAGCAGGCGTCGCAGGATGTAGCCGCGACCCTCGTTCGACGGCGCGACGCCGTCGCTCATGAGCATGAGGGACGAGCGCACGTGGTCGGCGATCACGCGCATGCGCACGTCGTCCTCGTGGTCGGCGCCGTAGCGCCGGCCCGACAGCTCCGCCGCGGCGTCGAGCACCGGGCGCACCTGGTCGATCTCGTACATGTTGTCGACGCCCTGCTTGAGGAACGCGACGCGCTCGAGGCCCATGCCCGTGTCGATGTTCTTCTTCGGCAGCTCGCCGACGATGCGGAAGTCGGTCTTCGACCGCACGTCCTCGATGAGGTACTGCATGAAGACGAGGTTCCAGATCTCCACGTACCGGTCGTCGTCGGTGGCCGGGCCGCCGTCGACGCCGTACGCGGGTCCGCGGTCGAAGAAGATCTCCGAGCACGGACCCGCCGGGCCGGGCTGGCCGGTGGACCAGTAGTTCGTGTCCTTGTCGAGGCGCTGGATGCGGTCGTCGGGCAGCCCGGCGATCCGCTTCCAGAGCTCGATGGCCTCGTCGTCGTCCTTGTAGACCGTGACCCACAGGTCGCGCTCGTCGAACCCGTAGCCGCCGTCGGACTCCGATGCGGTCAGCAGCTCCCAGGCGTACCCGATCGCGCCTTCCTTGAAGTAGTCGCCGAACGAGAAGTTGCCGTTCATCTGGAAGAAGGTGCCGTGGCGCGGCGTGCGCCCGACCTCCTCGATGTCGTTCGTGCGGATGCACTTCTGCACGCTCGTGGCCCGCGGGTACGGTGCCGGCACGACGCCGGTCAGGTACGGGACGAACGGCACCATGCCGGCGACCGTGAACATCAGGGTCGGATCGTCGCTCACCAGGGAGGCGGAGGGGACGACGGTGTGGCCGCGCTGGGCGAAGAAGTCCAGCCAGCGCTGGCGGATGTCGGCAGTCTGCATGGTTCCGTTCAGGGGTGTGCGTCACCCGCTCGCGCGGGCGTGATGGTGCGGCGGCGCTCGCCTAGGACTTGGCGTCCTTCGCGGCCTCGGCGACATCCTCGGCCGCATCCGCGACCTGCTCGGCGACGTCGTCCGCGGCGTCCTTGGCGTTCGACATGACGTCGTCGACCATCGCGCGCAGCTCGGACTCGCGAGCGTGGTATCCGTCCGCGACGGCCTTGCCGAACTCCTTCGCCCGTGCATCGACGGTGGCGAAGAACTCCTGGCCCTGCTGGGTCTTGTTGACCTGGTGCGCGGCGACGAAGCCGGCCGCGACGCCGACGGTGAACCAGAGGATGCTCTTCATAGTGTCTCCTTCACTGCTGCTCGTGTGCCTGCGACGCGGCGCGCCGACGACCAGTCTAGTGGCGTCGATCCGCGTGCCGACCGGGTTGCACACCCGCGTTCGATGGGTTACGGAGACGACGAAGGGGGCCGTGGCGCAGGCCACGACCCCTTCGGGAGACGCGTCGGTCAGCGAGCCGCGTAGTACTCGACGACCAGCTGAACCTCGCAGGTCACGGGGACCTCGGCGCGCTTCGGGCGACGCACGAGCTTCGCCTGCAGCTTGTCGAGCTCGACCTCGAGGTAGCCCGGGGTCTTGGGGAGCACGTCGACGTGACCGCCGGCGGCCGCGACCTGGAAGGGCTCGGTGCCCTCGGAGCGGGTCTTGACGCCGATGGTCTGGCCCGGCTTCACGCGGAACGAGGGGCGGTCGACGAGCTTGCCGTCGACGAGGATGTGGCGGTGCACGACGAACTGGCGGGCCTGCGCCATGGTGCGGGCGAAGCCGGCGCGCAGCACGAGTGCGTCGAGGCGCATCTCGAGGAGCTCGACGAGGTTCTCACCGGTGGCGCCCTCGGTGCGCTTCGCCTCGTTGTAGGCGATGCGGAGCTGCTTCTCGCGGATGCCGTACTGGGCCCGGAGGCGCTGCTTCTCGCGGAGGCGGATGGCGTAGTCGGAGTCGGCCTTGCGCTTGGTGCGGCCGTGCTCGCCCGGTGCGTAGGGGCGCTTCTCCATGTGGCGCGCGGCCTTGGGGGTCAGCGGGATGCCGAGGGCGCGCGAGAGGCGGGTCTTGCTGCGGGTGCGTGACGTGGTGGACACGGGTTCCTTTCGGAGGGATGCTCGTACGTGTTGGACTCCCGGGCGCGACGCACGGGAGGGAAGTATGAGGGATTCGCCTGGGGGCGACCGGCTACAGGTCGCATCCGTTCGCCGTGGATCTCCGCGCAGCCGCTCGCTGAGACCTGGCTTCAGGCCGCATCGATGGTAGCACGAAGCGGATGCCCCGCCTGCACCGGGCCCGTCATCCCCGGACGATCTTCAGCAGGCGCTCGAGGCGCGCGGCGATCTCGCGCTCGTTGCCGTGGTCGCCGGGCACGTAGTAGCGGGCGCGCTCGAGCCCCTCGGGCAGGTAGTCCTGGCGCACGACGCCGGCCTGCTCGTCGTGCGGGTACCGGTACCCCTTCCCGTGGCCGAGGCGCTTCGCTCCCGGATAGTGCGCGTCGCGCAGGTGCTTCGGCACCGGGCCGGCGTGCCCGGCGCGCACGTCGGCGATCGCCCGGTCGATGCCGAGGTAGGCCGCGTTCGACTTCGGCGCGGTGGCCAGGTGCACGACCGCCTGCGCCAGCGGGATGCGCCCCTCGGGCATGCCGATGTACTGCACGGCGTCGGCTGCGGCGACCGCGACCTGGAGCGCCTGCGGGTCGGCCATGCCGATGTCCTCCGAGGCGAGCACGATGATCCGCCGTGCGATGAAGCGCGGGTCCTCCCCCGCCTCGATCATGCGCGCGAGGTAGTGCAGCGCGGCGTCGACGTCGGACCCGCGCACCGACTTGATGAACGCGCTGATCACGTCGTAGTGCTCGTCGCCGTTGCGGTCGTAGCGCAGCAGCGCGCGGTCGACGGCGCGTGCAACGAGTTCGGCGGTGATGACCGGTCGGGCCTCCGGGGCGTCCTCGTCGGGGCCGGTCGACTCGGGGGCATCCGTCTCGCCCTCGTCCTCGTCTTCGTCGTCGTCATCGGCGACGGATGCCTCCGCCGCGCGCTCGCTCGCAGCCGTGACAGATGCGGCCTCGAGCGCCGTCAGTGCGCGTCTGGCGTCGCCCGACGCGAGACGGATGAGCGCAGCGCGCGCCTCGGGGTCGAGCACGATGCGGTCGGCGAGCCCGCGCGGGTCGACCACCGCGCGGTCGACGAGCACGCCGAGGTCGTCGTCGTCGAGCGGCTCGAGGGTCAGCAGCAGCGAGCGCGACAGCAGCGGGGAGACCACGGAGAACGACGGATTCTCGGTGGTCGCCGCCACCAGGATGACCCAGCCGTTCTCGACCCCCGGCAGCAGCGCGTCCTGCTGCGCCTTCGTGAAGCGGTGGATCTCGTCGAGGAAGAGCACGGTCGAGACGCCGTACAGGTCGCGGCTGGAGCGCGCCTCCTCCATCACCTGCCGCACGTCCTTCACGCCCGCCGACACGGCGGAGAGCTCCACGAACCGCCGGCCCGAGGAGCGCGCGATCGCCTGGGCGAGCGTCGTCTTGCCGGTGCCGGGCGGGCCCCACAGGATGACCGACACCGATCCCGATCGCCCGGAGGCGTCGTCCGCGAGCGCGACGAGCGGCGAACCGGGGTCAGCAGGTGCCGCTGGCCGGCGACCTCGTCGAGGCTCGTCGGACGCATGCGCACGGCGAGGGGCGTCGCGCCGGAGCGCAGCCCCGGGGCGGACTCGACCATGCGACCAGCGTAACGGCGGCCGCCGACGCGGGGCCCGGCCCGCTTGGCCACGTGCGGATGCCTCGCCTAGAGTGCATCCGGACCGTCGAGCACGAGGAGCGCCGTGGCAGCGAAGAACACGCAGGAACGCGTCGAGCGGGAGCGCCTCCGCGCCTATCGCGCACGGCGCCACGTGCACGAGCACAAGGAACGACGCCGCGTGCGCGACAACTGGATCGCGGGCGCCGCGCTCGTCGTGGTCCTGGTGCTCGCGACCGTCGCGCAGATCGCGTACTTCTCCGTCGGTCCGGGCGCACCGGTCGAGGCCGACGCCGCCGAGGCCACCGACGCGCCGACCGAGACCGCAGCCGAGGGCGAGAACGTCGGCGACGTGCCCTCGCCCGACCTCGCCGAGGGTCGCACCTGGACGGGCGTGCTCGAGCTGAACGACGACGTGGAGCTCGCGGTCGAGCTCGACGGCGCGGCGGCGCCCCAGGCCGTGGCATCCGAGGTCTCGCTCATCCAGTCCGGCTTCTACGACGGCCTCTCCTGCCACCGGCTCACCGCCGGAACCATCTGGGTGCTCCAGTGCGGCGACCCCGTCGGCGACGGCACGGGCGGGCCCGGCTACAGCTACGGGCCGATCGAGAACGACCCCGAGGACGGCCTCTACCCCGCGGGCACCATCGCCATGGCGCGGCAGTCGTTCGACGGGTACAGCCACGGCAGCCAGTTCTTCATCGTCTACGAGGACACGACGCTCACCCCCGACGAGGCCGGCGGGTACACCGTCATCGGCCGGGTGACCGACGGGCTCGACGACCTGCGGGCGTCCGTCACCGACGCGGGCGCCGAGGGCGGGGCGACCGACGGCGCCCCGGCGGTGCCGACGACGATCACCGCGTTCACGATCGAGTAACGTCGAAAACCGCGCCGTGGCGGTGCAATAGGCTGGATGCCGGCGTCGCCGCTCCTGCGGCGCCGGGAGTTCCGACAAGGTGAGGCCGTGTCTCAATCAGATCAGCAGCAGTGGGGTCGCGTCGACGAGACCGGCACCGTGTACGTCACGGACGGTGACGGCGAGCGCGCCGTCGGCCAGTACCCCGACGGCACCCCCGAGGAGGCGCTCGCCTACTTCGAGCGCAAGTACTCCGACCTCGCGGGGCAGGTGACCCTGCTCGAGCAGCGCTCGCGCGCCGGCGCGTCCGCCGCCGACGTCGCGAAGGCCGTCGCCCACCTTCAGGAGACCGTCGCCGAGGCGAACGCGGTCGGCGACCTCGCATCGCTGCGCAGCCGGCTGGAGGCCCTGTCGGGCACCGTCGGCGAGCAGACCGAGCAGCAGAAGGCCGAGGCCGCCGAGGCACTCGAGGCGGCCATCGCCGAGCGCACCGCGATCGTCGAGGAGGCCGAGGCCCTCGCCGCCGCCGACCCCGCCAAGACGCAGTGGAAGCAGGCGACCGCGACACTCGACTCGCTCTTCGCACGCTGGCAGCAGCACCAGCAGGAGGGGCCTCGGCTCCCCAAGGGGCAGGCCAACGAGCTCTGGAAGCGGTTCCGCACCGCCCGGTCCACCGTGGAGACCCACCGCAAGGCGTTCTTCGCCGAACTCGACGCCTCGCACCGCGAGGTGCGCGCCGCGAAGCAGCGGCTGATCGAGCGCGCGGAGCAGCTCGCGCCACGGGGCGCCGACGGCATCCCCGAGTACCGCAACCTGCTCGACGAGTGGAAGCGCGCCGGCCGCGCGGGCAAGAAGCAGGACGACGCGCTCTGGGCCCGGTTCAAGACCGCGGGCGACGTGCTCTTCCAGGCGAAGGCCGAGGTCGATGCGGCCGAGAACGCCGAGTTCGAGCAGAACCTCACCGCGAAGCTCGCGCTGCTCGACGAGGCCGAGCCGCTGCTGAAGGCGACGGATGCCGCGAAGGCGCGCGCGACCCTCACCGACCTGCAGCGCCGCTGGGACGACATCGGCAAGGTGCCCCGTGCGCAGCTGCGCACGGTCGAGGACCGGCTGCGGAAGATCGAGAACGCCGTGCGCGCGCTCGAGGACGAGCGCTGGGAGCGCGAGGACCCCGAGAAGAAGGCGCGTTCCGAGGGACTCGCCGGTCAGCTCGAGGAGGCCATCGAGCAGCTCGAGGCGGACCTCGAGGACGCGCGCTCGCGGAAGGACAAGAAGGCGGTCACGGAGGCCGAGGAGGCGCTCTCGGCCCGGAAGGCGTGGCTCAAGGCCATCTCGGGCTGACCGCGCGCCGGCTCCTCCACAGGCGCGTCACCGGTCGACTCTCCACAGGCGGGCGACCGACCGAGCCGCGAGCGTGCCGGCGCGCCACGATGAGGGCATGAGCCGGCTCCCCTCCCTGCTGTCCGCCGACGACCTCCCGCTCGCGGAGCTGTGCGCCCTGCGCATCGACGGCGAGGTGATGGCGCTGCCGGCGGGCTGGGCGCCCATCGACGAGCCCGACCGCCCCGAGCAGCGTGCGCGCTCGGTGCGCCTGGCCGTGGGCCGCGACGTCATCGCCGCACGGATGACCGCGGCGTGGGTGCACGGTGCGATCCCGGCCGCTCCCCCGGTGCCGCAGGTGTGCGTGCGGATCGGGGCGCGACGCGGCAACGACCCGGCCGTGCGCTGCGAGTTGAGCGAACTGCAGCTCGACGAGGCCGAGGTCGTGCGGTGGGGCCCGGCGTCGGCCACGACCCCCGAGCGCACGGCCTTCGACCTCCTGCGCTCGGCGCCCGACCTCCCCGCGCATCGTGCCGCCGCGGTCCGGTTGCTCGCCGACGCCGGGATCGGGCTCGCCGAGTTCCGCGCACGGGTCGACGCCCGACGCCGGCTGCCCGGCAAGCGGATCGTGCTGGCCCGCGTGGCCGAGGCCCTCGAGCGCGCCGACGAAGCGGTGTCGCCTCAGCCGTCGCTCACGCGGTAGACGTCGTAGACCGCGTCGATGCGACGCACCGCGTTCAGCACGCGGTCGAGGTGGGTCGTATCGCCCATCTCGAAGACGAACTTGCTGATCGCGAGGCGATCGGACGACGTGGAGACGGTGGCCGACAGGATGTTCACGTGGTGCTCGCTGAGCACGCGCGTGACGTCGGAGAGCAGGCCGCCGCGGTCGAGCGCCTCGATCTGGATCTGCACCAGGAAGACGCCCTTCGAGCTCGGCGCCCACTCGACGTCGATCATGCGCTCGGGCTCGCGCAGCAGGCCCTGCACGTTGTGGCACGATGCCTGGTGCACCGAGACGCCGGAGCCGCGCGTGATGAAGCCGACGATCTCGTCGCCGGGCACGGGCGTGCAGCAGCGCGCGAGCTTGACGAGGATGTCGGGCGCACCGCGCACGAGCACGCCCGAGTCGGACGTGCGCGACACCGACGACGGGCGAGGCATGTTCGCGAGCGGGACGTCTGGGGTCTCGTCCTCGTCCTCGTCGCGCACGAGGGAGATGACCTTCTCGAGCACCGACTGGGTCGAGATGTGCCCCTCGCCCACGGCCGCGTAGAGCGCGCTGACGTCGTCGTAGCGCAACTGGGCGGCGACCTCGGCGAACGAGTCCTGGCCCATGAGCTTCTGCAGCGGCAGGTTCTGCTTGCGCATCGCCCGCGCGATCGAGTCGCGCCCCTGCTCGATCGCCTCGTCGCGGCGCTCCTTCGTGAACCACTGGCGGATCTTGTTGCGCGCGCGGGGCGACTTCACGAAGTTCAGCCAGTCCTGGCTGGGGCCGGAGTCCGGGTTCTTCGACGTGAAGACCTCGACCACGTCGCCGCTCGTGAGCTGCGTCTCGAGTGGCACGAGCCGGCCGTTGACCTTGGCGCCCATCGTGCGGTGCCCGACCTCGGTGTGCACGGCGTAGGCGAAGTCGATCGGGGTCGCGCCGGCCGGGAGACCGATCACCCGGCCCTTCGGCGTGAAGACGTAGACCTCCTTCGCGCCGATCTCGTAGCGCAGCGAGTCGAGGAATTCGCCCGGGTCGGCGGTCTCCGCCTGCCAGTCCGAGATGTGCGCGAGCCACGCCATGTCGGCGTCGCCGACCGCCTTCTGGTCGGTCGCCTTGCCGTTGACCTGCTCCTTGTACTTCCAGTGCGCGGCCACGCCGTACTCGGCGCGCTGGTGCATCTCGTGGGTGCGGATCTGGATCTCGACCGCGCGGCCCTTGGGGCCGATCACGGTCGTGTGCAGCGACTGGTACAGGTTGAACTTGGGCGTCGCGATGTAGTCCTTGAACCGGCCCGGCAGCGGCGTCCAGCGCGCGTGGATGGCGCCGAGCACGGCGTAGCAGTCGCGCACCGAGTTCACGAGCACCCGGATGCCCACGAGGTCGTAGATCTCGTCGAACTCGCGCCCGCGCACGATCATCTTCTGGTAGATCGAGTAGTACTGCTTCGGCCGGCCGACCACCTTGCCGCGGATGCGCGCCGCCTTCAGGTCGTCGTTGACCAGGTCGATGACGGTCTGGACGAACTCCTCGCGCTGCGGGTGCGCTGCCGCACGAGGCTCTCGATCTCGGCGTACAGCTTCGGGTAGAGCACGGCGAAGCTCAGGTCCTCGAGCTCCCACTTGATGGTCTGGATGCCGAGCCGATGTGCAAGCGGCGCGTAGATCTCGAGCGTCTCGGTGGCCTTGCGGGTGGCGGATGCCGCTGGCACGAAGCCCCACGTGCGCGCGTTGTGCAGGCGATCGGCCAGCTTGATGATGAGCACGCGGATGTCCTTCGACATCGCGACGATCATCTTGCGGACGGTCTCGGCCTGCGTCGAGTCGCCGTACTTGACCTTGTCCAGCTTGGTCACGCCGTCGACGAGCATGGCGATCTCGTCGCCGAAGTCGTCGCGCAGCTCGTCGAGGCGGTACTCGGTGTCCTCGACGGTGTCGTGCAGCAGGGCTGCGGCCACCGTCTTCGAGCCGATGCCGAGGTCGGCGAGGATCTGCGCCACCGCGATCGGGTGCGTGATGTACGGCTCGCCGCTCTTGCGCTTCTGGCCGTCGTGCGCGCGCTCCGCGATCGCGTGAGCGCGTTCGATCACGGCCAGGTCGGCCTTCGGGTGGTGCATCCGCACCGTGCGCAGCAGCGTGTCGACCGCCCCCGAGGGCTGCGCCTTCGAGAAGATGCGCGGCACGAGGCGGCGCAGCGACGGGTTGCCCGTCGCGACGGGTGACTCGCTCACCATCGCACCACCTCCGCCTTCATTATCACCGCTGCGGCGCGGCGACGACGAACGCGGGCGCGCGACGGGCGCGGGCGCCGGTCAGGAACCCACCGCCGCGGGCTCCTCCTGCGAGCCGGTCGCCTGGCCGCGCTCCTTCAGGACGCGCTCGTCGTGGCGCTTGATCGCCGGCTCGCCCTCGCGGAACTGCGAGTACATGGGCGCCGCGATGAACACAGTCGACCAGGTGCCGACGAGGATGCCGATGAGCAGGGCGAGGGAGATGTCGCGCAGCGTGTCCGCACCGAGCACGAACGCGCCGATGAAGAGGATCGCCGCGACCGGCAGCGCCGCCACCACGCTCGTGTTGATCGAGCGGACGAGGGTCTGGTTGACCGCGAGGTTGACGGACTCCGGGAACGTGCGCCGGGACTCGTCGCCCTCCCAGGAGGTGTTCTCGCGGATCTTGTCGAACACCACGACCGTGTCGTAGAGCGAGTAGCTGAGGATCGTGAGCAGGCCGATCATGGCGGCCGGCGACACTTCGAACCCGCTGGCCGCGTAGATGCCCGCCGTCACCACCAGGTCGGCGAAGAGCGACAGGATGGCCGCCGCCGACATCTTCCAGGTGCGGAAGTACAGCGCCATGAAGATCGCCGCGAACAACAGGAACGCGATGAGTCCGATGATGGCCTGGCGCGTGACGTCCTCGCCCCAGCTCGCGCCGACGAACGACGACGTGATCTCCGACTCGGGCACGTCGTACGCCTCGGCGAGGGCCGTGGTGACCTCGCGGGTCTCGGCGGCCTCGAGCTGGTCGGTCTGCACGCGCACGCCGTCGTCGCCGACGATCGTCACACGGGCGACGGCGTCGGGGACGACCGACGCCACCGCGTCGATCGCGGGCTGCTGCGTGGCCTCGGCCACGTTCGAGATGAGGAACTGCGAACCGCCGCGGAACTCGATGCCGAAGTTGAAGCCGCGGAAGACGGGCACGAGCACCGAGAGGATGATCAGCACCGCCGCGATCGCGTACCACTTGCGGCGACCGCCGACGAAGTTGAACGAGCGCTTCCCCGTGTAGAGGTCGTTGCCGAAGGTGGTGAGCCGACTGGCCATCAGGAGTCCTTCCCCTCGTTCGAGGGCGTGTCGCCGACGGCGGCGAGCTCGGCCGCCTTGCGCTCGGCGATCGTCTGCCGGCGCTGCGCCTCGCGCGTGCTCGATGCGACCTTGGTCTTGGTCACGTTGGCGGCGGGCTTCCGGAACTCGGCACGGCCGCGGTAGACGGCACCGAGCGCCGTCGGGTCGAGGCCCGACCACGAGTGGCCGCTCGAGAAGAACCGGGTCTGCGCGAGCAGCTGCAGCATCGGGTGGGTGAACAGGATCACCACGATCACGTCGATGATCGTCGTGAGACCGAGGGTGAACGCGAACCCGCGCACGCTGCCGACCGCGAAGATGAACAGCACGATCGCGGCGAGCAGGTTGACGGCCTTCGACGCGATGACCGTGCGGAGCGCCCGCTTCCAGCCGGCCTCGACGGCGCCGACGAGGGCGCGCCCGTCGCGCAACTCGTCGCGGACGCGTTCGAAGTACACGATGAACGAGTCCGCCGTGAAGCCGATCGCCACGATGAGCGCGGCGACGCCCGCGAGCGAGAGCCGGTAGCCCTGGTACCAGGACAGGATCGTGATCGAGAGGTACGTGATGACACCGGCCACGACGAGTGACGCGATCGTCACCGACGCGAGCGCCCGGTATTGGAACAGCGTGTAGATCACGACCAGGATCAGGCCGATCAGGCCGGCGATCAGGCCGCTCTGCAGCTGGGACGAACCGAGCGTCGCCGAGATCGTGTCGGAGCTCTGCACCGTGAAGCTGATCGGCAGCGCGCCGAACTTCAGCTGGTCGGCCAGTGCCTTCGACGACTCCTGCGTGAAGCTGCCCGTGATCTGCGGGCGCCCGTCGGTGATGATGCCGTTCATGCTCGGAGCCGAGATGATGCGGCCGTCGAGCACGAACGCGAACTGGTTGCGCGGCGACTCGAGGCCGAACAGGCGCGTGCTCACCTCGGCGAAGTCCTCGGTGCCCTGCTCGTCGAAGCGCAGGTTGACGGCCCAGGTGCCGGTCGAGACGCCGGTGGAGCTCTGGACCATGCCGTTGGTGGCGTCGACGATGTTCTCGCCGCTCACCTCGACCGGGCCGAGCAGGTACTTGAACGTGTTCGTGGTGTCGCACGTGACGAGCGGTTCGTCCGCCGGGTGGCGGTTCGCCTCGGCCTCGTCGATCGAGGCGCAGTCGAACGAGTCGTACTCGGCCTGCAGCTCGTCGGTGACCCAGGCGGGGTCGCTCGCGTCGGTCGGCTCGGGCGTCTCGGTCGCCTCCGCGTCGTCCGTGGCCTCCTCGTCGGCCTCGTCGGTCGGCTCGACCGACTCGGTCGAGGCGACGTCGGCGAGGATCACCGGGCGCAGCTCGAGCTTCGCCGACGACTCGATGCGCTGGCGGGTCTCGTCGTCGAGCTCGCCCGGGATCGCGACGACGATGTTGCGGTCGCCCTGCGTCGTGATCTCGGCCTCGGAGACGCCCGACGCGTCCACGCGCTGGCGGAGGATCGAGACCGCCTGGTCGAGCTGTTCGCCCGAGACGGTCTGCCCCTCGGCGAGCTCGGGCTCGAGGATGATCTGCGTGCCGCCCTCGAGGTCGAGCGCGAGCTTGGGGGTCCACGAGCCGCCGGCCCAGAGGACGCCGGCGGTGTTGATCGCGATGAGCGCGACGATCAGTGCGCCGAGCCAGCTGAGGGAGCGCCAGGCCTTCCGGACGCTGGTCGGCCGGGACGACCGCTTGGAGGGTGCAGCCACGAATTCCGCTTTCTCTGCACGTTCGCGTCGCTCGACGCGGACGTGTGGTGTCGAGGGTCCTAGTCGTCCGACTTCTTCGGCTCGGTGCCGGCCTCCGGCGACGCATCCGACTCGTCGAC
Organism: Agromyces mangrovi; assembly: GCF_030296695.1. NCBI lineage: Bacteria > Bacillati > Actinomycetota > Actinomycetes > Micrococcales > Microbacteriaceae > Agromyces > Agromyces mangrovi (ex Wang et al. 2018). The sequence continues at coordinate 3,604,366 of NZ_AP027737.1, forward strand.
CCGCTCGCCGAACTCCGGCTCGCCGTCCGCCGGCTCCAGCTCCTCGTCCTCGGAGCCCGGTGCGGGCGCCACGACGCGGTTGATGGTCTGGCGGTGCACCGTGAGCACGGTGCCGGGGCTCGACTCGAGCAGGACCTGGTTCTCCTCCTCGTCGATGGACAGGATCGTGCCGTACACCCCGAAGTTCGTCATCACCGTCGCACCGGTCGCCACCTTCGCCTGCAGCTCACGCTGCTCCGCGGCACGCTTGCGCGAGTTGCGGAACATGAAGAAGATGAGCAGCGCCAGGACGGCGAGCATGATGAGTGTGAACGGATCCATCTGGGGGTGCCTCCGGTGCACGACGACGCGGTCGTGCCAAGTCTGCGGACGCGCGGGTTCAGGGCCTGCGCGCTGGTGGGGTGGGCCGAAGCCTCCAAGGATTATAGGTCATCGAGTGGCAGCCCTGCGGCGGGACTGCTGAGACCGAGGTGCCGCCACGCGGCGGGACTCGCCACGCGCCCGCGCGGCGTGCGGGTGAGCAGGCCGATGCGCACCAGGAACGGCTCGACCACCGACTCGATGGTCTCGGCCTCCTCGCCGACCGACACCGCGAGGGTGTTCAGCCCGACGGGCCCGCCGCCGAAGCGCGTGAGGATCGCCTCGATGACCGCGCGGTCGAGCCGGTCGAGGCCGAGCTCGTCGACGTCGTAGAGCTCCAGCGCCGCGCGCACGGCGTCGAGGTCGGCGCGCCCGCCGTGCACGAGCGCGTAGTCGCGCACGCGTCGGAGCAGCCGGTTCGCGATGCGCGGCGTGCCGCGGCAGCGTCCGGCGATCTCGGCCAGCGCCTCGCCGTCGACGTCGAGCCCGAGCATGGCCGCCGCGCGGCCGAGCACCTCGCGCAGCTCGTCCTCGCCGTAGAACTCGAGGTGCGCGGTGAATCCGAACCGGTCGCGCAGCGGATTCGGCAGCAGGCCGGATCGGGTGGTCGCTCCGACGAGCGTGAACGGCGCCAGGTCGAGCGGGACGCTCGTCGCGCCGGCGCCCTTCCCGACCATGATGTCGATGCGGAAGTCCTCCATCGCGAGGTACAGCATCTCCTCGGCCGAGCGCGCCATGCGATGGATCTCGTCGATGAACAGCACCTCGCCGGGCACGAGCGACGACAGGATCGCCGCGAGGTCGCCCGCGTGCTGGATCGCCGGGCCGCTCGACATGCGGAGCGGCCGGCCACCCTCGTGGGCGACGATCATGGCGAGCGTCGTCTTGCCCAGCCCCGGCGGGCCGGCCAGCAGGATGTGGTCGGGCGTGCGCTGCTGCATCTGCGCGGCGGTGAGCAGCAGTTGGAGCTGGCCGCGCACGCGCGGCTGGCCGACGAACTCGCCGAGGCTGCGCGGCCGGAGTGCGCCCTCGAAGGCCAGCTCGGCCTCGTTCGCGAGCTCGGGGCTCGTCAGGTCGACGCCGGGGTCGCTCACGAGGCCCTCCCCGCGTGCTGCGCCGGGCCGAGCCGGGCGAGCGTGAGTCGCAGCAGCACGGGCACGGATGCCGCATCGGAGTCGGATGCCTCGGCCAGCGTGTCGGCCAGGGCCTGCTGGGCCGCCTTCTCGGGCCAGCCGAGACCGGTCAGCGCCGCGAGCACGTCGTCGCCGGCGGTGGCCTGCACCGACGGCACCGCGGTGACGGGCGGAGCGGTGACCACGAGCTTGCCGGTGAGCGACACGACGATGAGCTTCGCGGTCTTGGGGCCGATGCCGCTGACCTTGCGGAAGGCAGCGTCGTCCTCGTTCGCGACCGCCTGCGCGACCTGCTCGGGCGAGAGCGCCGACAGCACCCCGAGCGCGGACTTCGGCCCGACGCCGGTGACGCCGATGAGCAGGTCGAAGACCTGCAGCTCCTCGATCGTGGCGAACCCGAACAGGGAGAGCGCGTCCTCCCGCACGATGAGCGCGGTGTGCACCCGGAGCGTCTCCCCCTCGCGTGCCCCGAGGGCGAGGGCCGGCGTCGTCGCGACGGAGAACCCGACGCCGCCGACGTCGATCACGACCGAACCGCCGGCTGCCGCGAGCACCGTTCCACTGAGCGAGGAGATCACGGCTTCAGACTACGTGCGGCCCCCGACGTCTTCGCGGCACGCTCCGCGGCGAGCCACGCCTTCTGCGCCGGCGTCGCTCCCGCGTCCACGTCGGACGAGCCGCCGGCCGCCGCTCCGGATCCCGGCCCCGACCGCCACGCGTGGCAGATCGCGAGCGCGAGGGCGTCCGCCGCATCCGCGGGCTTCGGCGGCGTCTCCAGGCCGAGGATGCGCGCGACCATCGCGCCGACCTGCTTCTTGTCGGCCCGCCCGTACCCCGTGATCGCGGCCTTCACCTCGCTGGGCGTGTGCAGGGCGACGGTGAGCTCGCGCCTGGCCGCCAAGTGCATCGCGACGCCCGAGATCTGCGCGGTCCCCATGATCGTCGAGACGTCGCTGCGCGCGAACACGCGCTCCAGCGCGACGGCATGCGGCCGGTGCTCCTCGAGGATCGCGTCGAGCCCCTCCGCGATGCGCAGCAGGCGCCGCTCGATCGCCAGGTCGGCCGGCGAACGCAGCACCACCACGTCGACGAGCGTCGCCCGCCGGTCGGGAGCGACATCGACGACGCCGACACCGCACCGGGTGAGCCCCGGGTCGATGCCGAGCACGCGCATGACGGCTACTCGTCCGCCTCGAGCTCCGCCAGCACCTCGGCGCTGACGTCGTAGTTGCTGTAGACGTTCTGCACGTCGTCCGAGTCCTCGAGCGCGTCGATGAGGCGGAACACCTTGCGCGCCGTCTCGGCGTCGACCTCGACCTTGAGCGACGGCACGAACGCGACGTCGGCCGAGTCGTAGTCGATGCCGGCGTCCTGCAGCGCGGTACGCGTCTGCACGAGGTCGGTGGCCTCGGTGATGACCTCGAAGGTCTCGCCCTCGTCGGTGACCTCCTCGGCGCCCGCGTCGAGCACGGCGGCGAGCACGTCATCCTCGGTGAGCCCGTCGGCGGCGCCCACGACGATGAGTCCCTTGCGGTTGAAGTTGTACGCGACGCTGCCCGGGTCGGCCATCGTGCCGCCGTTGCGCGTCATGGCCGTGCGCACCTCGGCGGCAGCGCGGTTCTTGTTGTCGGTGAGGCACTCGACGAGCAGGGCGACGCCGTTCGGCGCGTAGCCCTCGTACATGATCGTCGTGTACTCGATGGACTCGCCGGAGATGCCGGCGCCTCGCTTGATCGCGCGGTCGATGTTGTCGTTGGGAACCGAGGTCTTCTTGGCCTTCTGCACGGCGTCGTACAGCGTCGGGTTGCCCGCCAGGTCGGCGCCGCCGAGCTTCGCGGCGACCTCGATGTTCTTGATGAGCTTCGCGAACGACTTCGCACGGCGCGCGTCGATGACGGCCTTCTTGTGCTTGGTCGTCGCCCACTTGGAATGGCCTGACATGAATCTCCCGGGTCGTCTCTCGCGGCGCGCGCGATGCATCCGCGCCGACATGCCATTGTAGGGCAGCCCCCGCGGCGACCGGCCTGAGGCCCCGCCGTCAGACGAGACGCCGGAGCGTGCGCAGGTTGCGGTTCGTGGTGGTCGGCTTGTACCTCGCCTTCGCGAGGAGCTTCGCGAACGGACTGTCGGTCGTGGTGCCCTTCACCGGGTTCCAGTAGAGCACGCCGTCGCCGCGCCGCAGCGGATCGACGTCGGGATCGAGATCGGATGCCGCCGCGGCGAGCTCGTCCAGCGCGCCCTCGTCGCTCGCGAAGACCACCCACGGCTGCCGTTCGTCGTCGTCGGCGTCGAACGGGAACGCGTCGATCACCGCGGAAACCTGCTCGACAGTCGTCAGCACGATCCAGGCGTCGTACCCGAATCGCTCCTCGAGCGCGCGCTCGATCTCGGCCTTCAGGTCGCGAGGGCCACCGGATGCCTCGAAGACGACGTTGCCGCTCGCGAGCACCGTGCGCACGTCGTCGTGGCCGAGGCCCGTGAAGACGGCGCGCAGGTCGGCGGACCGGATGGTGACCCCGCCGACGTTCACGCCCCGGAGCAGTGCGATGTACCGCGTCATGACGCCCACGCTACGCCCGGCGGCCGACGCGCAGCCGCGTCAGGAGCGGGCGCGCGCCTTCGACAGGAAGTACTCGTGGAACCGGTACTCCCCCGTTATCTCGGGGTGGAAGCTCGTGCCGAGCAGGTTGTCCTGCTCGACCGCGACGACGCGGCCGTCGTCCAGGCGCGCCAGCGGCGTCGCCGCCGGCCCGACCGACTCGACCACCGGACCGCGGATGAACACCGCGTGCACCGGATCGTCTCCGATCGCCGGCACGTCGAGGTCGGTCTCGAACGACTGGTTCTGCGAGCCGAACGCGTTGCGCCGCACCACCACGTCGAGCCCGCCCAGGCTCTGTTGACCGGCGATCGCGTCGAGCACGGTGTCGGCGAGCATGATCAGACCGGCGCAGGTGCCGTACACGGGCAGGCCGTCGGCGATCGCCGCCTTCAGGGGCTCGGCGAGCCCGAACGCGCGCGAGAGCTTGTCCATCACGGTCGACTCGCCGCCGGGGATGACGAGCCCGTCGACCTCGGCGAGCTCGGATGCCCGTCGCACCGTCGCGACCTCCGCCCCCAGGCCGGAGAGCACCGCGACGTGCTCGCGGAAGTCGCCCTGCAGGGCGAGTACGCCGACTCGGGTCATGACGTCACCGTTCCGGATGCCGCTGCGCGCGGCATCCGCTCGTGTCTTCCGTGCCTACCAGCCGCGCTCGGCGAGCCGGTGCGGGGCGGGCAGGTCGCCGACGTTGATGCCGACCATGGCCTCGCCGAGCCCGCGCGACGCCTCGGCGATGACCGCCGGGTCGTCGTGGAAGGTGGTGGCCTTGACGACGGCCGCGGCGCGCGCCTCGGGGTTGCCCGACTTGAAGATGCCGGAACCGACGAACACGCCGTCGGCGCCGAGCTGCATCATCATCGCGGCGTCGGCCGGGGTGGCCACGCCGCCCGCGGTGAAGAGCACGACGGGGAGCTTGCCGGTCTCGGCGACCTCGGCCACGAGCTCGTACGGCGCCTGCAGCTCCTTCGCCGCGACGTACAGCTCGTCCTTCGTCATCGACTTCAGCGCGTTGATCTCGGAGGTGATCTTGCGGATGTGCTTGGTCGCCTCGGAGACGTCGCCGGTGCCGGCCTCGCCCTTCGAGCGGATCATCGCCGCACCCTCGTTGATGCGTCGGAGCGCCTCGCCGAGGTTGGTCGCGCCGCAGACGAAGGGCGTGTTGAACTCCCACTTGTCGATGTGGTTCACGTAGTCGGCCGGGGAGAGCACCTCGGACTCGTCGATGTAGTCGACGTCGAGCGCCTGGAGCACCTGCGCCTCGACGAAGTGGCCGATGCGGGCCTTCGCCATGACGGGGATCGAGACCTCGGCGATGATCGCCTCGATGAGGTCGGGATCGCTCATACGCGCCACGCCGCCCTGGGCGCGGATGTCGGCCGGCACGCGCTCGAGCGCCATGACGGCGACGGCGCCCGCGTCCTCGGCGATGCGGGCCTGCTCGGCCGTGACGACGTCCATGATCACGCCGCCCTTCAGCATCTCGGCGAGCCCGCGCTTGACGCGGCTCGAGCCGAACTCGGCAGTGCTCATCGGTGCATCCCTTCGATGGAGGTCGCGCGATCGCGCAGGTGCGGACAAGCTGCTTGCTTGGCCTAGGCCAAAAGATAGCATGGGCTCGACACCGCCCACGCACACCTGACGGATCGTGACATGACCCTCGAGATCACCGGCCGCTCGGCCGCCGACATCGCCGACAGCGTGCGTGCGCTCATCGAGCGCGGCGCCCTGCGACCGGGCGACCCGCTGCCACCCGTGCGGAACCTGGCCGACCTGCTGGGCGTCAACCGCAACACGGCGGTCGCGGCGTACCGACAGCTCACGGCAGCGGGCGTCGTGGTGACGCGCGGGCGCGGCGGCACCCACGTCGCCGACCACGCGGTCGTCCCGCAGGAGGGCTACGCGTCCGACAGCGTGCTGCGCGACGTCGCCACGGGCAATCCCGACCCCGACCGCATCCCCGACCCGATGCCCGCGCTGGCGGGCATGGCCGGCCGGCCGGTGCTCTACGGCGAGCCCGTGATCGATCCGGGACTCGAACGCTGGGCGCGCGAGTGGATGACCGCCGACCTCGCGCCGGCCGACGTGCACCTGACGATCACGAGCGGCGCGGCCGACGCGGTCGACCGGCTGCTCGCCCAGGCGCTCGTGCGCGACGACGCGGTGGCCCTCGAGGACCCGTGCTTCCTGACCAGCATCCACACCGTGCGGGTCGGCGGGTACCGCCCGGTTGCCGTGCCGGTCGACGACGAGGGCATGACCGTCGCCGGGCTGCGCGCCGCGCTCGACGAGGGCGTGCGCGCGGTCGTCTGCACGCCGCGCGCGCAGAACCCGACGGGCGCGAGCCTCTCCGCGCAGCGCGCGGCCGACCTGCGCGCGGTGCTCGCCGACCATCCGTACGTGCTCGTGATCGAGGACGACCACTTCTCGATGCTCTCGCGCAGCCCGTTCCGCTCGATCATCGGGCCCGGTCATCGGCGCTGGGCGCTCGTGCGCTCGGTGTCGAAGTTCCTCGGGCCCGACATGTGCCTCGCGGTCACCGCGTCCGATGCCGAGACCGCCGACCGGCTCGCGATGCGGCTGAGCCCGGGCACGACCTGGGTGAGCCACCTGCTCCAGCGCCTGGTGCTCGCGCTCGCGACCGACCCCGACGTCGCGTCCGACATCCGCGCGGCCGGCACCCACTACGCGGACCGGAACGACGCGTTCGCCGCTCGCCTCACCGCACTCGGCGTGCCGACGGTCGCCGGCGACGGCCTGAACCTCTGGGTGCCGCTGCCGGTGCCCGCCCGCGACGTGTCCGAGCAGCTCATGCGGCGCGGGTGGCTCGCGCGCGGCGACGAGTTCGTGCTGGGCGCCGCGTCGGCCGACGCGCGACTCCGACTGACGGTGCACGACCTGTCAGACGTCGACGCGGACCGCCTGGCCGCCGACGTCGCGGCCGCGGTGGCGGCGGCCGGTGGACGCCGCTCCCCCGCCGGGATGGAATGATCGAGCAGGTGAAGGTCCTCTCCATCCAGTCCGCCGTCGCCTACGGGCACGTCGGCAACTCCGCGGCCGTGTTCCCCCTCCAGCGCATCGGCGTCGAGGTGATGCCGGTCTACACGGTCAACTTCTCCAACCACACCGGCTACGGCGCGTGGCGCGGGCCGATGATCGACCCCGACGACGTGCGGGCCGTCATCGACGGCATCGAGGACCGCGGGGCGTTCGCCGACATCGACGTGATCCTCTCGGGCTACCAGGGCGGCGAGGGCATCGCCGACGTGATCCTCGACGCCGTCGCGCGCATCAAGGCAGCGAGCCCGGGCGCGATCTACGCGTGCGACCCGGTGATGGGCAATGCCAAGAGCGGATGCTTCGTGGCCCCGGCCATTCCCGTGCTGCTGCGCGAGCGCGTGGTGCCCGCCGCCGATCTCATCACCCCGAACCAGTTCGAGCTCGGCTTCCTCACGGGCACCGAGCCCGACACCCTCGAGTCGACGCTCGCGTCGGTCGACCTCATCCGGGCCACCGGCCCGAGCACGGTGCTGGTGACGAGCGTCGAGCGCCCCGACCGCCCGGAGGGCACGATCGAGATGCTCGCGGTCGACGACCGCGGCGCATGGATCGTGCAGACCCCGCACCTGCCGATGAAGGCGAACGGCTCGGGCGACGTCACGGCCGCCCTGTTCACGGCCCATTACCGCGGCACCGGCGATGCGGCCGACGCCCTCGCACGTACGGCGTCGAGCGTCTTCGACCTGTTGTCGAACACGCACGCCTCGGGCGAGCGCGAGCTGCAGCTCGTCGAGTCGCAGGAGGCCTACGCGCATCCCCGCATGCAGTTCGAGGTTCGGCAGGTGCGCTGAGTCGGACTCAGGCGGTCCAGGCGTCCGCGATCTCCTGCCGCACGTCGCCGAGCAGGCGAGGGATCGCCTTGGTCTTCGCGATGATCGGGAAGAAGTTCGCGTCGAGCGCCCAGCGCGGCACGATGTGCTGGTGCAGGTGCTCGGAGATGCCGGCGCCCGCGATGCGGCCCTGGTTCATGCCGATGTTGAACCCGTCGCAGCGGGAGACCTCGCGCACCACGCGCATCGCGATCTGCGTGATGCGGCCGATGTCGTCGACCTCCTCGGGCGTCGCCTGGTCGTAGGTGGCGATGTGCCGGTACGGGCAGACGAGCAGGTGTCCGCTGTTGTACGGGTACAGGTTCAGCAGCGCGTACGCGTGCTCGCCGCGCGCGACGATCATCGACTGCTCGTCGTCCATCTCCGGCGCACGGCAGAACGGGCAGGCGTGCTCCTCGGGCTGCTGGCCCTGCTCGATGTACACCATCCGGTGCGGGGTCCACAGCCGCTGGAACGCGTCGGGCACGCCGGGCAGGTCGCCCGAGGCATCCGTCGGCACCTGTTCGAACTCGTCGGGGCTGTACGGACCCGGCATCAGAAGTCGCCCTGCGAGACGACCTGTCGGCGCTCGTCGATGACGGCGCGGATGCGTGCGACCGCCTGGTCGATCGGCACGCCGTTCTCCTGGCTGCCGTCGCGGAACCGGAAGCTGACCGTGTTCTGCGAGCGGTCGTCCTCGCCCGCGATGAGCTGGAACGGCACCTTCTGCTTGGTGTGCGTGCGGATCTTCTTCTGCATGCGGTCGTCGCTCGTGTCGAGCTCGGCACGCACGCCCGAGGCCCTCAGCTGCTCGATCACGGCGCCGAGGTACGACTCGTACTCCTCGGCGACCGGGATGCCCACGACCTGCACGGGCGCGAGCCACACGGGGAACGCACCGGCGTAGTGCTCGGTGAGCACGCCGAAGAAGCGCTCGATCGAGCCGAACAGCGCGCGGTGGATCATGACCGGGCGCTTGCGGGTGCCGTCGGAGGCGGCGTACTCGAGCTCGAACCGCTCGGGCAGCATGAAGTCGAGCTGCACGGTCGACATCTGCCAGGTGCGGCCGATCGCGTCGCGCGCCTGCACCGAGATCTTCGGGCCGTAGAACGCGGCGCCGCCCGGGTCGGGCACGAGCTCGAGACCCGACTCCTCGGCGACCTCCGCGAGCGTCTGGGTCGCCTCCTCCCAGACCTCGTCGTCTCCGATGTACTTCTCGGGGTCCTTCGTCGAGAGCTCGAGGTAGAAGTCGGTGAGGCCGTAGTCGTTCAGCAGGTCGAGCACGAACCGCAGGGTGCGGGTGAGCTCGGACTTCATGTCCTCACGCGTGGTGAAGATGTGCGCGTCGTCCATGGTGAGACCGCGCACGCGGGTGAGGCCGTGGATCACGCCCGACTTCTCGTTGCGGTACACGGTGCCGAACTCGAACATGCGCAGCGGCAGGTCGCGGTAGGAGCGCGCGTTCGACTTGTAGGTGAGG